>JBJMLD010000166.1:0-54655 GCA_045805545.1 Solirubrobacteraceae bacterium
GGTGGCGCTCCGCCTCTGGCGTTCGGTGGCGCTCCGCCTCCGGGGTGCGGTGGCGCTCCGCCTCCGGCGTGCGGTGGCGCTCCGCCTCCGGCGTGCGGTGGCGCCCCGTGCGGCGCGGACCGGATCGGACGGCGCCCGCGCCCGTTCCCCACCCGTAAAAGTGCGCTTTGCTCGGGGGTCGCGGCGGGCAGAGGCGGGTTGTGCGGGATAGAGCCGTACAACTGCACTTTGCGCTTGAGCCCGGGTGGGCAAAGAGCAGTTGTGCGGGTGGCGGCGCCGAGTTCATTGGCAGTTCGGCGGCGGGGATGGCGGCGCCGGGTCGTTTGGCGATTCGGGGGCGGGGATGGCTGTACCGGGTGCGTCGGCGATTCGCCGGCGGGGGCGGCGATTTGCCGGCGGAGGCGGTGATTCGCCGGCCGGGGCGGCGGTTCGCCGGCGCGGGCGGCGCCTCGCCACGGCGCGCCACCGCTGCCAACGCGCCCGCCTGCCTGCCACCGGCGCGCCACCGCTGCCAACGCGCCCGCCTGCCCACCACCGGCGCGCCACCGCTGCCAACGCGCCCGCCTGCCCGCCACCGGGCACCACCGCCGGCCACCCGCCGCCCACCGGCCGTGACCCGCGGAAACTGGCCGAGAAAAACTCGGCCAATCGGCACGCGGGATTCGATCTGGGCGCGATATTCCCCGCCACGGGGAAGATTTCGTCCACCTACGGGCGGTCGGAGCGATTGGTCGAGTTCTTCCCCCGCACGCGCCCGCATCGAGCCTCGGCCGCGAAATGCAGCCAACCGGATCCGCCGGCGCGGACCGCCCCGCCGCCAAGCTCGTCCCCCCGCCGGCAAGCTCGCCCGCCGCCGGCAATCTCGCCCCGCCACCGGGCACCACCGCCGCCGCGGCGCCCACCCACCGGCCCGCCACCACAATCTTGATAAACTTGATTGACTTACTCAGATATGCGGCGGCAGCGCACCGCTTGGACATCGACGGACCGGCAGGAGCACGGCTTGAACATCGACGTACACCAGCACATCTGGACCGAACCCCTCCTCGGCGCCCTGACGGCCCGGCGCGCCCTGCCGTTCGTCCGCCGCATCGACGGCTTGACGGTCCTACACAGCCTGGACGAGCAGCCGTACGTGATCGACGTGGCCGCCGAGGCCCCGGCCCGGCGCGCGGCCCTCGTCCACGACGACGGTCTCGATCTGGCGCTTATCGCGCTGTCGAGCCCGATCGGGATCGAGGCGCTCCCGCGGGAGAGCGCCACCGCCCTGATCGCCGCCCATCTCGACGGCGTCAGAGCCCTCGGGCCTGAATTCGCGCCCTGGGGCCCGGTGGCGCTAGACGACCCCGATCCCTATGAGGTCGACCAGTTGCTCGCCCAGGGCTGCATCGGCATCTCGCTGCCGGCCGGCGCGCTAACCAGCCGCGCCGCGCTCGACGCGCTCGCCCCCGTGCTCGAGCGGGTGGCCGCCCGGCAGGTGCCGCTGTTCGTCCACCCTGGGCGGGCGCTTGGTCAACCGGGCTGCCCGCCGACGCTGGACGAGCCGCTGTGGTGGCGGGCGCTGACCGACTACGTGGCGCAGATGCAGGCGGCATGGCTGACGCTGACCGCGCTCGGGCGTCGGGACCACCCCGAACTGCAGATCGTGTTCGCGATGCTGGCCGGCTGCGCTCCGCTGCTCGGCGAACGACTTGCTGCTCGCGGCGGTCCGGCCGTCGATCTGCGCGATCCGCTGATCTTCTACGACACCTCGAGCTACGGTCGGGTGGCGATCGAGACGGTGGCGCGCGTCGTTGGCAGCCAGCAGCTCGTGTACGGATCTGACCGCCCCGTGGTCGAGCCAACGCTCACCGGCCGCGAGGCGATCCTGAAGACGAACGCGACCCGGATCCTAGAGCCGGTCGAGGTAGCCGCATGAGCCTCACCACGGCAGAGCTGAAGCAGTTCGTGACCGAGCTCGTCGCCGAGCCGGAGCGGTGGGAGCATCTCGTCCACCACTCGGGCGACGCTCGCGTGTACGAGCAGATCTGGGACGACGAGCACGTGAACGCCTGGGTCATCTGCTGGAGCGAGGATCAGGACACCGGCTTTCACGATCACGACGAATCGGCGGCGGCGATTGCCGTCATCTCCGGGCAGGTGCGGGAGGACCGCCTGCGGCTCGGGTCCGATCCGCGCACCCGGGAGATCGCGGGCGGCAAGGTGTTCACCGTGCCGGCGACGGCGATCCACCGGGTACTTCACGCCGGCGCAACGCCGGCCGTGACGATCCACGCCTACTCCCCCCCGCTCGCGCGCTCCGGGGCCTACCGCCTGGGACCGGACGGCGAGCTCGAGCGCGAGGTGCTCTCGCTGGCGGACGAGCTCCGGGCGGAGCAAGCCCTCACCGTGTAGCTTCCCGGCCCGATGTCGAGGGTCGGGCGTTACGTGAAATTCACGGCTCGCGCGGGCGAAGGGGAAGCGCTCGCGCAGCTGCTGCTGCGAGTCGCGGAGAGCCAGCGCTCGGCACCGGGTTGCGATCTCTACGTGATCAACCAGGAGGCCGACGATCCCAACGTCGTCTGGGTCACGGAGCTGTGGGCAAGCCAAGAGGCGGTCGACGCAGCGTTGCGGGAGCTGCGAACCGAGGCGGGCCGGGCGCAGCTGGCGGAAGTGCTAGCGCTCCTGCAAGGCTCGCCCGAGCGAACTGATCTCGTGCCGCTCGGCGGCGTCATGCCCGCGAGCCGGACCGGTAGCCCGCACACGATCCAGACGTGACCGCGCATCTGCCCCCGCTCGCGTGGGACCGGATCCTCGGGTGGCGCATGCGGCGCCAGCTGCTCGACCCGATCGGCCGGCTCGACGTGCCGGCCACGGTACGAGCCACGTGTGGGATCCAGGCGCAGGTCGCCTCGGCGGCTGAGCTGGCCGTCGCCGTCCGGCGGGATCCACCTCGCCGCGGCGCCGCGAGCAAGGCGCTGGAAGGCCGGAAGTTGCTTCGGACGTGGGCGATGCGCGGGACGCTTCACCTGCTGGCACCGGAGGACGCCGCCGCCTACCTCTCGCTCGTCGGTGCCGTGCGCACCTGGGAGCGCCCGGCGTGGCAGCGGACGTTCGGCTTGAGCGTGGCCGAGATCGAGCTGCTCGCCGAGGCGGTGACCGAGGTCCTCGACGGCCGCGTGCTCGAGCGCGAGGAGCTGATCGAGGAGATCGCCTCCCGCTCGGGCAACCGCGATCTCGATGAGCACCTGCGCTCCGGCTGGGGCGCGGTGCTCAAGCCGCTGGCCTTCATGGGGCTGTTGTGCAACGGCCCGGCCCGCGGCAATCGCGTCACGTTCACCAGCCCGCGCAGCTGGCTCGAGCACTGGACCGGCATACCCGAGCCTGCGGAGGCCGCGCGCGTGGTCATTCCGGCCTACCTGCGCGCCTACGGCCCAGCCCGGCTCGAGACCTTCGACGCCTGGCTCACCCGGGGCAGATCGCGCAAGTCCGACGTGCGTGCCTGGTTCCAAAGCCTCACCGAGGCGGGGTTACTGACGCAGGTCGCGGTCGAGGACGTGGCGAAGCCGTTCTACGCCTTGACCACCGATGTGGAAGACCTGCAAAACACGGCACCGTCCAACGCTCTGCGGCTACTCCCTGGGTTCGACCAGTACGTGCTCGGACCAGGCACCGGGGACGCGCGAGTGATCGCGGCAGACCAGCGCACGCTCGTGTCGAAGACGGCTGGGTGGATCGCGCCGGTAGTCGTCAAGGGCGGCCGGGTGATCGGCACCTGGGAGCTCGATGGGGACCTCGTCGCCTTGGCGCTGTTCCCCGGGGCGGAACGGCCCGATCCCGCCGAGCTGGCGGGCGAGGCCGAACGGCTCGGCGCGTGCCTCGGCCGCGAGCTAAAAGTACGACCGACTTGATTTCCTATTGATCTTAGGTACTATCCTACGCATCATAGGAATCTACTACGCCCGGAGGCCGAACAGATGAAAGCCACGCCTGTCACCGAGAACCTCACCCAGCTCACGCGCGCCCACTTCGTCAACGCCTACCTGGTGCGCGAGGAAGACGGCCTGACGCTCGTCGACACGACGATGGGCGGCGCCGCCGAGGATCTGATCGCCGCGGCACAAGCAGTCGGAACGCCGATCGTGCGCATTGCTCTGACTCATGGTCATGGCGACCACGTCGGCTCACTCGACGCGCTCAAGGAGCGCCTCGGCGATTCCGTGCAGGTGCTGATGCCGGAGCTCGACGCACGCATTCACGCCGGCGAGAAGATCGTCGACGGCAAGTTGCCCGGCTCCTGGCCGACCGTGAAGACGACGCCCGACGTGCGCCTGAACGCCGGCGACCGCGTTGGCAGCCTCGAGGTCGTGGCCAGCCCCGGCCACACACCCGGGCACGTCTCGTTCCTCGATACGCGTGACCGCACGCTGATCGCCGGAGACGTCTTCACCTCGTACGGCAAGGTCGCCGTCACCAACCACTTCTACTGGCGATTCCCGTTCGCGGCCATGGCGACCTGGGAGAAGGCCACGGACGCCGCGTCGGCAAAGGCGCTGCGTGCGCTCGAGCCGCAGATCCTCGTCGTCGGACACGGCCCCGCCGTGCGCCAGCCCGGCATCCCCATGGATCGGGCCATCGCCCGTGCCAGCAGCTGATGCCGCGCGTCGGCCTGGACGCCGAGACCGTGGTCAGCGCCGCCGCCGAGCTGGCCGACGCCGACGGGCTCAGCCAGCTCACCCTCGCGCGGCTGGCGGCTCGCCTCGGCGTGCGGGCGCCATCGCTGTACGTCCACGTGGATGGCCTGCCCGACCTGCGCCGGCGGCTGTCCGTCCGCGGCGCCCGCGAGCTGGGGGCGGCGCTGGCCTCGACGGCGGCCGGACTCGCCGGCGAGGACGCCCTGCGCGCCGTGGCGACCACGTATCGCGACTACGCGCGAGCGCATCCGGGCGTTTACTCGGCGCTCCAGCTGCCCCCGCGCAAGGGCGAGGGACCAGACGACGGCGACGCGGCGCGCGCACTGGTCGACGTCGTCGTAGCCGTGCTCAGGGGCTACGACCTCGAAGGCGACGACGCGATCCACGCGGTTCGCGTCGTGCGCGCGGCACTGCACGGATTCGTGTCGCTCGAGACCGGCGGCGGTTTCGGGTTGCCGCTCGATCTCGACGAGAGCTTCGATCGGCTGATCACGGCCCTGCACCGCGGGCTGGCTGCATAATCCGCGAGCATGCCCGCCGCGTACATGAAGGTGCGCCATGATGGCGTCGAGGACGTCGTGGCTGTCGAGGAGCCGCTCGAGATCCGCGTCGACGGCGACGCCCTGGCCGTCACGATGCGGACGCCAGGTCACGACGAGGAGCTCGCCCTCGGCTTCCTCTACGGGGAGGGGCTGATCGACGGCCCCCGGGCCGCCGGTCCGACCGAAGACTTCGCCAACAACATCGTCGAGGTGGCGGGACCGCTGGCGCGCGACCCAAGCACACGGCGCTTCTATACGACCTCGTCGTGCGGCGTGTGCGGCAAGGGCGCGCTGGAGGAAGTGGCCGTCTACAGCGCGCCGCTGGCGCCGGGCCCGAGCGTCGAGCGTGCGCTACTGGCTGAACTCCCCTCGCACCTCGAGCAGCCGACGTTCGAGCACACCGGGGGTCTACACGCCACCGGTCTGTTCACGCCCGACGGCGAGCTGCTGCACTCCCGCGAGGACGTGGGCCGTCACAACGCGATGGACAAGGTGATCGGCCGGGCGCTGCTCGAGGGGCTGGTCCCGCTGGGCGAGCGGATCCTGTGCGTCAGCGGCCGCCTATCGTTCGAGCTCGTGCAGAAGGCGGCGGTGGCGGGCGCGCCGATTCTCGTCGGCGTCGGCGCGCCGAGCTCGCTGGCCATCTCGCTCGCCGACGAACGCGGACTGACCCTATGCGGCTTCGCCCGGGGCGGGAACGTCAACGTGTACACGCACCCCGACCGCGTGCGGGAATAGCGCGCACGCGGCGACCGACTACGGCGCCACCAGCGAAACCAGGCGCTCGAGCTCTTCCTCGGTCGACCACGCCCCGACCGATGCTCGCATCGTCCCGAAGGCCGGGATCGTGCGCACCACGACCCCCTCGGCGGTCAGCCGCTCCATCTCGGCCTGCGGGTCCTCCGTCCGCCACGAAACGAGCGTTGTCCGGTCACGCGCAATGACGTCAACCCCCCGTTCGCGCAGCCGGTCGGCCAGCAGCGCAGCGAGCGTCCCCGCCCTCTCGTACACCCACGGCCAGCCGGCCTCCTCGAACACCTGGAGCGAGGCGAGAGCCCACGCATTGCGCAGGCCGGCGGGGAAACCATGGTCGAAGCGCTTCGCGCCTTCGGCCGGCTCGAGCTCGAGCGGCCGCTCGCCGGACACAAGCGACCCGTAGCTGGGCCACGGGATCAGCAGCTCGTCGATCCGGTCCGGTTTGACGAACAGACAGCCGCTGCCCTCCGGGCCGCACAGCCACTTCTGGCCCGAGCACGCATAGAAGTCACACCCCAGGGCGTGCACGTCGACGGCAATCGCGCCGATCGCCTGCGCGGCGTCGAGCAGCACGGGCACGCCAGTGGCGACCAACGCGGGCACGTCCATCAACCGGCCGCTCGCCCAGGAGACGTGCGAACACGCGACCAAGCGCGTGCCAGACGTGACGGCGCCCGGCAGCTCGGCGAACGGGACGACCTTGATCGCGATCCCGTAGCGGCGGCGCGCGCGGGCGAGCGGCGCCAGTAGGCCCGGGTGCTCCTCGTCGGAAGTGACGACCTCGTCGCCGGAGCGCAGATCGAGCCCGGCCAGCACGGTATTGACGCCGTCCGTGGTCGAGCCGGTGAGCGCGAGCTCGGTCGGTTCACAGCCGAGTACGCCGGCGTAGCCGTCGCGGGCGCGTCCCGCCAGCTCGATCGTGGCGTCGAAGTAGGGCCGGCCACAGCGCCCGCCATTCACCTCGACGTCGATCCGGTGGTGTGCGGCCTCGGCCGCGCGCCGGGGAACCGGGCCTTCGGTGCCCGCGTTCAGGTAGGCGACACGCTCGAGCACGGGAAACTCAGCACGGAATGCAGCGGCATCGGTCATCGCGACTACCCGACCGGTATCCCCTGCTTGCGGCACGCC
The DNA here is from genome assembly GCA_045805545.1 of Solirubrobacteraceae bacterium. GTDB lineage: Bacteria > Actinomycetota > Thermoleophilia > Solirubrobacterales > Solirubrobacteraceae > Palsa-465. The sequence continues at coordinate 7,100 of JBJMLD010000166.1, forward strand.
GCGGCGATGGCTTGATCGCCGGCCCGGCTGTAGCCGCGGGCCGAGCCGCCGACCGACGCGCAGATGGCGCGTGCCCGGGCGCCGCAGCCGGACACCTCGGTGCTGCCGATGAAGTTCGGCGCGGTCACGTCGATGCAGCCGTTGCTCGATATGCGATCGGCCGTGGTGAGCGAGATGACCACGACCAGGGCCAGGGCCAGGGCAGCGGCGAGGACACCGCTGAGGATCCACTTTTCGCGCCGGGTGAAGCGACGGCGCGCCATGACCGTTTGGGCGTGGCCGGGCGGGAGGATCAACACCGCGCCGAGTCTACGGATCGGCCCAGGCTGGGCTGCGGGGCCCGCCCCCTCTCAGGCGGGCCCTCGCATGTCCCGGCGCAGCAGACCTCGGTGCTAGAAGGCCCCGATGCCGTTCGGCGTACCGAGCCCGGTCGGGCCGTCGTAGCCCGGACCCGCCGTGCACAGGTACGACCCGCCGCAGCTGCCATTGGACCCGCTGGTGACGTCGAACAGCGAGCTCGTATGGCTGTACGGATAGCCGCCGTAGGTGACGGCACTGGTGTTGCCGGCCAGCGTGTAGACCGACGCGATCAGCGGCGAGCTGAGGCTCGTGCCGCCAACCTGTGCCCATCCGTCGAGCCCCTGCACGACGCCGAGGCCGATCAGGAAGTCGCAGAAGCTGCTGGAGCCGCAGCTGTTGTAGGTGTCGTACACGCCGAGGCCGGAGTTGGGATCGGCGTCGGCCGAGACGTCGGCCACGGTTCGCTTGGCGCAACCTGCATCGTGCTGCCAGGACGGCTTCGGCTCCACCGTCGAACAGCCGCTGCCGGCACCTGACCACGTTGTCTCATTCCACCCGCGCGCGTTCGACGCCGTGCTCAACGTCGTCCCGCCGACGCCGGTCACGTACTGCGAGGAGGCCGGCCAGCTGACGCCGTAGCCGGAGTCGCCGGAGCTGGCCGTGACCGCAATGCCGGGATGGTTGAAGTGGGCATCGTCGCTCAGCTGCGTGGAGCTCTCAGACCCGCCGTAGCTGTTCGAGATCGCCGCGACCCCGGGCTGTGCCGCCGCGGTGTCGACCGCCTTGTCGAGATCGCTCGTGTTGGCCGAGTTGGCCTCGACGAGCAGGATGTGGCAGTCCGGACACGCCGAGGAGACGGCGTCCAGGTCGAGGCTGATCTCCTCCGCCCAGCCGTAGTCACCGGACGGCAGCGGGCTCGAGGCGCCGCCTTGGTTCACCTTCTTGAAGCAGCCGTTGGCCGTCGTGCACGCCGCCAGCCCGTACGTGCTGCGGAACTTGGCCAGGTCAGATTCGGCTCGCGGGTCATCGAACGCGTCGACGATCGCCACCGTCCGCCCGCCCGAGCTCAGACCGCTCAGCTTGTAGGCGGACTGGATCTGCTTGGGACCGAGTCCGGTCGGGCCGGCCATGACCTCCGGGCCTAGTCCGCGGCTCGAGGCAATCGCCTTGGCGAAGCAGCGCAGTTTCCCGCCCACGCTGGTGCGCACGGCGCCGAGCACCTGGTTGACGAGGCCGTGATTGGCCGGGTTGGCACAGCCGAGATCAACGTGCAGGCCCGCCGCCGGTGCGCGCAATATGCCGCCGAGACTCGGCACGGCGCCGGCCGACGGCGCGCTGAACGCCAACGCCAGGCATACGAACAGGCCTGCCAGAGTTGCTCTGCGCCCTGCTCGCGCAGCAACGTTTCGATCCATACTCTCTACCTCCCGCAAGGTGACGCAGATGGACGACGCCCGGGAGCTTAACCAAATGCGGGCCTTGAGGTCGCGTTAGCTGGAGCGGCCTTTGGACGCTTCCTTCTCGCGCTTCTCGCCGCCATTGGATTCGGACTTTCCGGATGTCTGCTCGGAGCCGTCGGACCCTTCGCCGGAGGCCCCTGCGGACTCCTCGTCCGAGCCGCCCTCGGACTCCTCGTCGGAGCCCTCCTCGGTCTTTTCCTGCAGCTCGCGCTTGAGCACCTTGCCGGTCGGGTTGCGCGGCAGCTCGTCGACGAACACGATCTCGCGCGGGACCTTGTAGTTGGCCAGGTTCTCCTTGACGTAACCCTTGATCTCGTCCTCGCTCAGCTCGGCGCCGTCGCGCAGGACCACGAAGGCCTTCAGCCGCTGGCCGAACTTCTCGTCGTCGACGCCGATCGCCGCCGCCTCTTCGATCTTCTCGTGGCCCCCGAGGAGCTCCTCCACCTCGGCCGGGAACACGTTCTCGCCCCCGGAGACGATCATCTCGTCGTCGCGTCCGTCGATGAACAGGCGTCCGTTCTCATCGAAGTGCCCGACGTCGCCGGAGGACATCAGCCCCTTGACCGCTTCCTTGCTGCCGCCACCGGTGTAGCCCTCGAACTGCGAAATGTTCCCGACGAAGATCCGCCCGCTCTCCCCCTGCGGCACCTCCTCGTCGTCGTCGTTCAGGATCTTGACCACCGAGCCGCGGACCACCTTGCCGACGCTGGCCGAATCGGCCTTCAGATCCTCCGGGGTGGCGATCGTCGCGTACGCGATCTCGGTCGAGCCGTACAGGTTGTAGATGACCGGGCCGAAGGCCTCCGTCGCCCGCTCGGCCAGGTCGGCGCCGAGGGCGGAGCCGCTGACGAAGATGATCCGCAGGTTCGAGAGGTCGTGTTCCTCGATCTTCTCCTCGCCGACGTCGACGAGCCGGCGGAGCATCACCGGCACCACCACCATCGCACTCGCCTTGTGCTCCTCCAGGCTGTCCAGTGTCGCCTCTGGATCGAAGCGCCGGCGGATGACCAGCGTCGAGCCGAGGCCGATGCCGACGATCGCCTGCATGAACCCGAGCGCGTGGAACATCGGCACGCACAGCTCGGTCGTCTCGCGCGCGCGGAACGGGACCTTGCTGAGCAGCCCGCCGATCAGCGAGAGCGACTTCGGCTCGCTGCGCGGGGCGCCCTTGGGCGTGCCGGTCGTGCCGCTCGTCAGAATCGTGATCCGGGGTGACTCGCTGGGCTTGGGTGGAGCATCAGTCGAGCTGTCCTTGATCAACGCGTCGAGTGAATCGTCGGGGGTGTCGTCCTCGTCGTCGACCCACGCGCGCCAACGGCCGCGCGGCGGCTCCTCGATGCCTTCCAGCGTGTCCGAGTATTCGTCGTCGTAGACGAGCAGATCGGTCCCCTCGCGTTCGGCCACCTCGCGGATCTGCGGACCGGCGAACGAGGTATTGAGCAGGATGACGCGCGCGCCGCACTTGGCCGCGGCGAACACCGCCTCCAGGAACCCGCGGTGGTTGCGCACGAGAATGGCCACGCCCTCGCCCGGCTCGAGCCCGTGCTCGCGCCACGCATTTGCGAGCGCGTTGACACGATGATCGAGTTCCTTGTAGGTGAGCTCGCCGCGCTCGTCGACCATGGCGCGATGGTCGCCGTGACGGATCGCGGCGGCGGTGATGGCGCCTCCGAGCAGACCGAAACGCTCGAAGCCGAGCGCCAGCTGGGCGACGCGATGCGGCATCTCCGGCCCGACCATCCCGCTGCGGATGCACAGCACCGCGAAGTAGGCCTCATCGCCGAAGCGCTCGACGAGCTTTGCTGCGCCACCCACGAGCGCCTTGGGATCGAGGAGCAGTTTCGGGTCCAGAAGGGCTCTGGGATCCAGGTCTACGATGGTCGCCTCACCTCTTTCGGGACCCTACCCCAACACCCACCAATCAATTCCTCAGGTTTTTGGGGGCTGGTTTGTTTGCGTGCCGCTGGGTAGTACGGACCACGATGGTGGGCGAACTGATGACACTGCCTGTCCGCGCGAGCGTCCGCGTGACCCGTTTCGCGGTGCGCACGGGATTGACATTCTCGGTGCGCGCGCTGACGGCCGCGACTGACGCCGTGAGCTCGCTCACGGGGCGCGGAACGGATGGCGCGTCGGCGTGGCCGGCGCCTGAACCGCCGGCGCGTAACGCCGAGAACGGTACTGAGCCGCCGGCGGGTGACGCCGACAACGGTACTGAGCCGCCAGCGCAAGCAGACATCGCAACCCACGCGGCGCCTGACCAGTTGGCTCGGCGTGAGGACCCGCCGTCCCCGCCTTCCCCGCTCGTCGAGGAGCCGGCCCACGTCTCCGAAGAGCCGGTGGTGGTGGAGGAATTTGCCGAGCCCGGCGCCGAGGAAGGAGCTGGCGCCTCGGTGACGGTCGACGAGCCGTGGGATGGCTACGCGCGCATGACCGCTCGCGACATCACCGCGCGCCTCGGCGACGCGAGCCTCGCCGAGCTCGCTGCCGTGCAGCTCTACGAGAGCACCCACAAGCAACGGGAGACCGTGCTTGCAGCGGCGCAGCGGGAACTCCGCACCAAGAGCGCCCCCGGCGCCACCGGCTGAATAAAACTGAGAAAGGAGCAAGCCAATGGCTGAGATGAATGAACGTGACCGCAAACTCGCGCAGTGGCTGGGCGAGGCCCATGCCAAGGAGGCCGAGCTGGAGGCGGACCTGACCGCCCACATCGCGCTGACCGAGAAGCAGTCCTACAAGAAGCGGTTGCGAAAGCATCTGACCGAGACGAAGGACCACAAGCGTCGCGTCGCGTCGCGCATCAAGGCCCTCGGCGGCAGCCCCAGCACGGGGCCGAACATCCCCGGCGTCCCGACCGCTGTCGGCGAAGCGGCGGGCAAGGCCGTCGCCGCGGTCAAGGGCCAGGTCGGCACGGCGCGGGCGCTGACCACGCAGCAGCCCGAGACGCACGTGCGAAACGCCCAGGAGGAGCTGCGCGAGGAGCACGTCGAGATCGCCATCTACACGCGCATCGAGACGCTGGCCACTGAGGTCGGCGACCGCGAGACGGCGCAGCTGGCCAAGTCGATCCGCCGTGACGAGGAGCGCATGGCGAAGTTCCTCGATGCCGAGCTCAAGCGGCTGGTCAAGGACGTCGTCAGGGCCGAGATCCCGCGCGACCAGCGCGCCACGGGCGGCCGCAGCCGCTCGCGCCGGACGAGCGCCTCGCGCACGCGCTCGAGCTCCGCTTCCTCGCGCACCAGTTCAGGCTCCTCGCGCACCCGGTCTGGCTCGAGCCGGAGTTCATCGGGATCGAGCCGCACCCGCAGCTCGTCCGGCTCCAGCCGGAGCCGCAGCTCGTCAGGCTCGGGCCGGAGCCGCAGCGCCTCGCGCAGCTAGCCGCCCGCCAGAGCTGAAGCTCACGAAGGTCCGGTCTCCCAAGGAGGCCGGGCCTTCTGTCAATTTGGGCCGCCGCCGGGCTTGCCGCGCGCTCACCTGACCCCGTATCGTGTTTGCAGGGGAATGTCAGGGCAACGGCGACCGGATCTGCGGATCGAGCTGCTTGGCGGCTTCCGAGTCTCCGCCGGCGACCGGGTCGTCGACGAGTCGGCCTGGCGGCTGCGCAAGGCACGAACGCTGGTCAAGCTGCTGGCGCTAGCCGGCGATCACAGCCTGCACCGCGAGCAGGTGATCGAGGCGCTGTGGCCGGGGTCAGATGCCGCCGGCGCCTCGAACAACCTCCGTCAGACGCTGTACGCCGCCCGACGCGCGCTTGACTCATGCGGTGAGGATGGGGCCGCACGCCTTGACCTCAGCCGGGACGTGCTCACGCTCACATCCGATCGACTCCGGATCGACGTGGAGGAGTTCGAGGCGGCGGCGCGTGCGGCCGAGACGGCGGGAAGTATCAAAAGCTATCGTCGCGCGCTGGAGCTGTATGGCGGCGAGCTGCTCCGCGAGGATCGCTTCGAGGCGTGGGCAGACCCACGGCGACAGGCCTTGCGCGAGCGCCAGCTGGTCCTGCTCGTCGAGCTGGCGCGCCGCTGCGCAGAGGGCGGCGACGATGTGTCGGCGATCGCGGCTTTGCAGCAGGCGCTGGTCGAGGAGCCGCTGCACGAGCGAGCCCACCGCGAGCTGATGCGAACCTACGCGCGTACCGGCCGCCGCCAGCGCGCATTGGCGCAGTTTCACCTGCTGCGGGAGGCGCTGCGCCACGAGTTCGAGGACGAGCCCGACGACGAGACCCGGCGTCTCTACCAGGACATCCTCACCCGCCGTGACAGCGACGAGACCGCTGGAGTGCCGGTGCAGCCGGTTTCCGCGACGACGACCGCCGAGCCGGAGCGGCGCGGGAATCTGCCACTCGCCCTCACGAGCTTCATCGGGCGCGAGCGGGAGCTGAATGAAGTGATCGGGCTGGCGCGCCGACACCGGCTGGTCACGCTCACCGGACCGGGCGGGTGCGGCAAGACCCGACTGGCGCTCGAGGCGGCACGTCCGCTCAGTCATCAGGCCAGCGGCGGCGTGTGGCTGGTCGAACTCGCTGGGCTGAGTGACGCCGCGCTCGTGCCGAGCGCCGTTGGCGCCGTGCTCGGCGTCGAGAGCCGATCCGGCCGGCCGTCCGAGGAGGCGGTGGCGGCTCACATCGCCGAGCGGAAGCTGGTGATCCTGCTCGACAACTGCGAGCACGTGGTCGCCGCCTGCGCCGCGCTCACCGAGCGCCTGCTCTCCACATGCGGGAACCTGCGCGTGCTCGCGACGAGCCGAGAGCCGCTGCATGTTCCCGGTGAGGTCAACTGGCGGGTGCCGTCGCTGGTCCCCGGCGAGGCGACGCGGCTGTTCGCCGACCGGGCGGCGCACGTGTCCTCGCGATTTGCGCTCGCGCCCGACAATCAACGCGCGGTGGAGGAGATCTGCCGGCGCCTTGACGGGATCCCGCTGGCCATCGAGCTGGCGGCGGCGCGCGTCGCCGTGCTGGCGCCGGCCCAGATCGCAGCGCGCCTGGGCGACTCGGTGAGCGTCCTGGCCGCGGCCCACCACTCCGCGCTGACCCGCCAGCAGACGCTGACGGCAACGCTCGACTGGAGCCACGGTCTGCTCGATGACCACGAGCAGCGTCTGTTCCGCCGCCTCGGCGTCTTCGCCGGCAGCTTCGATCTCGACGCGGTCGAAACCGTGTGCCAGGACAGCCTCGAGGTGCTCGGTCAGCTGGTCGACAAGTCGCTCGTCGCGGTCGAGGATCAGGCTGAGACGGCCCGATATCGGCTGCTCGACACTGTGCGGCACTACGCGCGCGCCCATCTGAAAGCGGCCGGCGAGGCCGAGCCGTTCGCGCTTCGGCATCGGACGCGATATCTGGAGGTGGCCGAGGAACTCGAGGCGCTGGCTGACGAGCCGCAGGGACGCTGGCGTTTCTCCCGCGAAGTTGACGAGCTCCGCTGGGCGATGCGGACCGCGCTGCGCGACGAGCCGCACGCCGCCCTGCGCATGGCCGGAGCGTTGTGGCGCTACTGGCACGACCGCGGCGACCGAACCGAGGGCATCCGCTGGCTCGAGGCTGCGCTGGCCGCCGAGCCGGAACCATCGCACGCGAGGGCGCGGGCACTACACGGGCTGTCGGTGCTCGCACTGCGCACCAGCGATCAGGGGCGGGCGCTGGCCACAGCGAGGGAGGCGGTTGTGTTCTACCGGGAATCCGGCGACGAGAAGGCCCTGTGCGAAGAGCTCCACTTCCTGGGGACGACGGCCTGGGTGTTCGTCGACTTCGAGGCCGCCGAGCGTTGCCTGGCCGAGGCGCACGATCGCGCGGCCGCCGCCGGTGAGGCAGCGACCGTCGCGTCGGTCGTCCACTCGTTGGGGGTGAGCGAGGCGTCCCGCCGAAACACTCAGCGCGGTCGCGACCTGATCCAGCGCGGCCTCGGGTTGCTGCGTGAGCTGCCGCAGGATGGCCCGCCCTTGTTGCTGCCCGTGTCACTCGGCTACGGCCGCGTCGCCGCGGTCACGGAGCGGCCGCCGCGGATGTTCCTGGAGCAGACGTTCGTCACCGCACGGCGGGTCAGGCCCGCGCGGGCAGTGGCTCATGCCATGTGCGACCTCGCCGCCGCGGCGCGCAATGTCGGCGAGCTCGCCGCTGCCCGCCAGCTGCTGGAGGATGCGCTGGAGCTGTTCCGCGGGCTGCATGACGACGTCGGGCTGGCACAGGCGCTCGCCATGCTGGGCAACCTGCTCGCGCTTGGCGGGGATCATCGCCTGGCGCGCGAGCTGCACGCGGAGAGCCTCGCCCTGCACGAGGCGGCGGCGGACGCCCGTGGCATCGGCTTGTCGTTGCTGGCCATCGGGATCGCCGCTGGCACCGCCGGCGAGCCCGAGCGAGCATGGGAGGCGGTGCAGCGTGCGCTCGCCATATTCGACCGCAGCGACGACGGACCGGGTCAGGCGGCGGCGCTGATGCAGCTCGGGTACCTGGCACGTGATGCGGGTCGCCCCCGTCAGGCGCGCGAGCTGCAAGAAATGGCGCTCACGCGATGGACGCAGTTTGTTCCCCGGATCGGATGGTGCACGTCGATCCAGCTGGAGCTGGCCGACCTGGACGCCGAGCTGGGCAACCCCGAAAAGGTCCCGGCACGTTTGACCGACGCGATGCAGGCGTTTGCCCACGCCGGCGACCTGGCCGGCGTCGCCTACTGCGAACGCGCGCTTCACGGGGCCGCCCCGTCAAACGTCGTGCTAACGCCGGAATAACGCCGCAGCCGTAGGTTCAGCGCCGATAAGACGGCCGACAAGGAGAACCACCAATGACAAGCAGTCAAACCGCCAGCAAGAGCGATCTCGGCGAGGCAACCGTCCAGGACCTGCGCAGTGCGCTCCGCGGCAGCCTGGTCCTGCCGGACGACGCCGCCTACGACGAGGCGCGCAGCGTATGGAACGGGATGATCGATCGACGGCCGGCGCTGATCGCGCGCTGCGCTGGAACCAGCGATGTGATCGCGGCGATCGGCTTCGCCCGCAGCGAAGGCCTGACCGTGGCCGTCCGCGGCGGTGCCCACAACGTGGCTGGCAATGCTACGTGTGACGGAGGCCTGGTCATCGATCTCTCTCCGATGAAGGGCGCGCAGGTCGATGCCCAGGCGCGGACCGTCCGGGCCCAGGCCGGCCTCACCTGGGGCGAGCTCGACGCCGAGACGCAGGCGCACGGCTTGGCCACCACCGGCGGCCTCGTCACGACCACCGGCGTGGCCGGCTTCACACTCGGTGGCGGCATCGGATGGTTGATGCGCAAGTACGGCTTGGCCTGCGACAACCTGATCTCGGCAGAGGTCGTGACAGCGGACGGCCAGATCGTCCGGGCCAGCGAGAATGAGAATTCCGAGCTGTTCTGGGGCCTGCGTGGCGGCGGCGGCAACTTCGGCGTCGTCACCGAGTTCGAGTTCAAGCTGCACCCCGTCTCCCAGGTGATGGGCGGGATGGTCGCCTGGCCGGCCGACGCAGGTCGCGACATCCTGCGCTTCTGGCGCGACTGGGTGCGCCAGACCCCGGACGAGCTGTGCACGATGGCGGCCTTCCTCTACGCACCGCCGGAGCCGTTCGTGCCTCAGGAGGTCGTCGGCTCGCCGATCTTCGCTATCGCGTGCTGCCACCTCGACCCGGAGGGAAGCGCCGAGGATGACCTGCGAGCCCTGCGCGAGCTGGGGCCGGCCGTGGATGTCGTCGGCCCGATGCCCTACCTGGCGATCCAGGGCATGTTCGATGCCGGTGTCCCGCGCGGCTCTCACAACTACTGGCGCTCGGGCTACGTGGACGAGCTGACCGACGATGCGATCGACACGATCATCGCCCACCGTGAGGGGATTCCGCACCCGCTCGGCCAGCTCCACGTGCACCAGATGGGCGGCGCCATGAGTCGCACCCCCGCCGGGGCCACGGCGTTCGGCAGCCGCGACGCCGGCTTCCTGATGAACTACATCGGCCTCTGGCTCGATCCGGCCGAGGATGAGAAGCACACGGCCTGGGCCAAGGCCGCGTCGGACGCCATGGCGCCCTATGGCACGGGCACGCGATACGTGAACTTCCTCGCCGACGAAGGCGAGGCGGGCGTCCGTTCGGCCTACGAGGCGGAGTCGTTCGGACGGCTACAGCGCCTCAAGGCGCAGTACGACCCGACGAACTTCTTCCACCTCAACCAGAACATCCCGCCGGCCTAACGGCGCGCGCTCAGCTTGCGCTCGAGCAGCTCGATCGACCGTTCGAGCTGCTCGAGCGTCGCCTGCTGAACGCTGGCGATGCCCATGCGGTGGTTCAGCCACGCGTTGATCTCCCGGTGGCTGGTGCCGTCGCGGCGACGCAGCTCGGACACCAGGCGGTGGCGCTCGCCGCGCAGCAGCGCCCGGCGCTCGAACGCCGGCGCGGCGGCAGCCTCTTCCGGGCCTGGTGGCGGCGGCGAACTGATCGGTCGCGTCGTCGAGCTTCCGGCCGGCGAGCCGAACAACGTCAGCTGCGGCGCGACATCCGCGCTCAAGGGCACGAACGCGAGCGACTCGCTGCGCTCGGTCTGCCGGCGCTCCGGCGGCTCGAAATCCAGCCCGTCCATGCCGTCGTCGTGGCGGCGCAGGGCGTGGCGGAGCTCCTGCTCGACCGTCGCGGCGTGGTCGCGTAGGACCGGATCGGCCGGGATGTAGAGCCAGCTCGGGTCGGGCGTGCGTCCGGGCAGCGTGCGCACGAAACGCCCCACGATCTGGCGGAACACGAGCGGCGTCTTGGCCGCCGTCGCGTACACGCCGACGCGCAGGCGCGGGATGTCGACGCCTTCGGAGACCATGTTCACGGCCACGATCCACGGGTCGCGCGAATGTGTGAAGCCAGCCAGCTTCTCCGCCGCTCGCGGCTCCTTGTGCAGAACGATCAGCGGCGCGCGGCCGGTCGCCTCACGCAGCAGCGCCGCGATCCGGCGGGCGTGGCTGGAGTCGGCGGCAATCACCAGTCCGCCGGCATCGCGATGACCGCCCTCGCGCAGCTGGCGCAGCTTGGCATCGGCCTCGCGCAAGATTCGCGGCAGCCCGTCCGGCAGGTCGGTCGAGATCGCGGTGCGGTAACGGCGGCTGGCCTCGCGGGTGCTGAGCACAGTCTCGAAGCTCGACTCGATCACGTCATCGCCGCTTCGCCACGACAGCGTGCCGTCGTAGGCGACGAAGCAGACCGGGCGGCAGATCCCTTCGCGCACGGCATCGGCATAGGTGTAGGTCACGTCGGGCTCGGCGAGACCGTCGCGGTCGTAGCGGACGCCTGGAATCGGCGTGGCGTCCGAGCGAAACGGCGTGCCGGACAACAGCAGCCAGCGCGGCGAGGACGCAAAGGCGCGGGCGAAGCCCTCGCCCCAGGCCAGCTCTTCGCCGAGGTGATGCGCCTCGTCGGCGATGACGAGTGATCCGGCGCGCGCCAGCTTGGCCCACCGGGCCGGGGCTTTGGCGATCCGGGCGTAGGTGACGGCGACGCCATGAAAGCCGCGCGGTGGGCGCGGTGAGTCGGAATCGGGTGCCAGCTGCACTCCGAGCTGGCTGGCCGCGCGCGCCCACTGGCGGGTCAGCGGCGCCGTGGGGCAGGCCACGATGATCGCGGTGGTTCGATTCCCGGTCAGCTCGCGGCGCGCTAACTCCAGCGCCGGCCTGGTCTTCCCCGCGCCCGGGGCGGCCGAGACGAGGAAGGGCCCAGAGTCCCAGCCGGCCATCTCGGCCAGTGCGTGCTGCTGCCAGCTCCGCAGCGAAGCGGAGTTCGATGTCGGACGGGACCCTGCCACGAGGCGGGCATGGTGATGGACGGACCGGACGGGTAGGACGAACCCCGATGAGCCCCCGTCCCGCCTCGTTCCCCGAGCTCGTCGCGCAGCTCGACTACGCGATGTTCATGGTCACCACGGCGGCGGGCGAGGAACGCGCCGGCTGCCTGATCGGCTTCGCCTCGCAGGTCTCGATCCATCCGCCTCGCTTCCTCGCCTGCCTGTCGGACAAGAACCACACGTTTCGCGTCGCCCGCCGGGCAAGCGTGCTCGCCGTGCACTTCGTCACAGCGGAGGCGACCGAGCTGGCCGAGCTGTTCGGTGGCGAGACTGGCGATGCGCTCGACAAGTTCGAGCGCGTCGACTGGCGGCCGGGACCCGAGGGCGTGCCGATCTTGACGGCGCTTGAGAACTGGTTTGCCGGCCGGATCATCGAGCGGATCGAGTTCGGCGATCACTGGGGCTTCCTGCTCGAGCCGATCGAGGGCCAGGCGGGTCAGGCGGACTCGACCCTCACGTTCCACCGAGCCAAGCGGATCGAGCCCGGCCACGAGCCATAGGGCTCGCGCTCGGCGACGCCCGGAAGCGGTCATGACCGACTGGCGGGGTCAGTCCGTGACGGACGAGCGGCGATTTACGATCAGCTCGAACGCGTCCGCCACGTGCCACTCGTAGGACAGCATCACGGCGCGGCCGCGCTCGTCGTAGTCGACCTGGTCGATGTGCAGCAGCGGAGTCCCCCGCTTGACCGCGAGCAGTCGTGACAGCCTGGCCGTCGCCACGGTTGGCATCAGCCGGGCGCTGGCGCGCGCCACCGGGTGCCCGGCCCGCTCGAGCGCCGCATACAGCGAGCTGTTCAATGAAGTTGGCCCGCTGAGAAGGCCCTCCGGAATACGGTCGCGCGAGTAGATGACGGGACGTCGGCTGGCCAGCCGCACGCGCTCGACCTCGACCACCTGTTCGTGGGCCACCAGCCCCAGGGTCTTGCGCTCGGCCTCGGTCGGTTCCCGCGCCGACTTCGAGAGTACGGTCTCGCCGGGCTTGTGGCCGGCGTCGCGGATCATCGCCGTATAGCTGACGGTCGTCTCCAGCGGGTGCCTGGTCCGCGGCACGGCAGTCACGTACGTGCCAGAGCCATGCCGGCGGGCGAGATAGCCCGCCTCGAGCAAGCTGAGAACGGCCTCACGCACGGTCGCCCGGCTGACGGCGAAGCGCTCAGCCAACACGTTCTCGTTGGGCAACTTGGCGCCCGGCTCGAGTCCGCCCGCCACGAGGTCGTTCAGCAGCCCTTCCCGTACCTGCTCAACGAGCGACGGTCGGCGCCCGCCGCTCACGCCAGCGCCCCTTCGACGCCATCAAACAGCCCGCGATAGCCCCCGTACCCCTCGGCGTAGACCGCGGCAGTCGCCGGGTCGGGCAGGATTGGCTCCGGGCATAGCCTGACCGTCTCGGCCGCCGCCTCAGGCAGGTCTTCGAACCACCCAGCCGCGACGGCGGCCAGCATCGCCGCTCCCGAACTCGCCGCCGACGTCGTCTCCACCGCGCGCACCGCCATCCCGGTCACGTCGGCCTTGATCTGGAGCCAGAGCCGCGACCGCGCACCGCCCCCCACGACGCGGAGCTCATCGCCGGCGAGCCCGAGTACGCCCAGTCGATCAACGATGTCCCGCAGGGCGAACGCGCACCCTTCCAGGATCGCGCGCGCGAGGTGGCTGCGTTCGTGGTGCAGCCCAAGGCCGGCGAAGCAGCCCCGCATCCGATGGTTCCAGCGTGGCGCCGTCGCGCCCGAGAGCGCGGGCAGGAACAGCGCACCGGCACAGCCCGGCGACGCGAGCGCGGCGTGGGCGAAGACGTCCGCCTGCGAGATCGCGTTGACGTCCGCCCACCATCTGGTGCTTCCTCCAGACACGAATCCCGGATTCTCCACGAGCAGCGTCGCGTCGACAGCGTGGGCGTGGGTTTCGAGCAGGCGCTGGTCATCGAGTATCGGCTCGAGCGATGGTGCCGCCACTGCCTCAGCAGTCCCCGTCACGTCGACCACGCTGGCCGGTCCCGTCGCGCCGGCCCCGAGTGCCGCCGCCTGGTCATCCCCGGTCCCTACCGCGACGCGGCAGCCCGGTGCCAACCCGAGCGCCTCGGCCGCCTGCGGCCGCAGCGGGCCGACGACCTCGCACGCGGCACGGATGGCCGGCAGCCGCTGCGCGTCGAGGCCAGCTAAGGCGATCAGCTCCTCGCACCAAGCCCCGCGGCCGAGGTCATAGAGAAGCGTCGAGGAGGCGTTGCCGTGGTCGTGCACGACCTCGCCGGTCAGCCAGCCGTTCAGGTGACCGCTCACGGAGGTCAACCAGCGCGCCGCGTCGTAGCAGTCGGGTTCGACATCGCGGATCCACATCGCCTTGGGGGCGGTGTGCGAAGCATCTGGGTTGAGCCCCGTGCGCGCGAACAGGTGACCATCGCCGGCCGCCGCGGCCAGCGCGCTCGACTGGGTGGTCGCGCGCCGGTCGAGCCAGACGATGGCCGGACGCAACGGACGCCGGTCGTGGTCGAGCACCACCAAACCATCGACCTGGCAGGCCAGAGCCAGCATCGTCACGTCGTCACGCCCGACGCCGGCCTCGCTGCGCAGCCGCCGGACGGCGTGGGCGATCGCGCGTTCCCACTCTCCCGGATCCTGCTCGGCCCACCCGCTCGCCGGGTAGTGCGTGTCGTAGGCAGCGGTGGCGTGGGCGAGCGCCTCGCCCCGGTCGTCGACGAGCACCGCCTTCGCGCTCTGCGAGCCGACATCGACTCCGATTACCAAGCCCATGTTGAGAACGACTTTGTCACGCCGAGAACCTTCCCGCGCGCGCGGGAGGTCCGCCCCATCAGCTCATCCAGCGAGCTCAGCGGCAAGCGCGTCGCGCGTGGTCACCCCGAGCTTGCGAAACGCGGCGGCCAGATGCGTCTCCACTGTCTTGATGCTGAGAAACAACTGCTGGGCGATCGCGCGATTTGGCTTGCCGGCCGCCGCCAGCTCGCAGATCTGGCGCTGGCGCGGCGTCAACGCTGCCGCGCCGGCGATCGCCGCCTGGCGCGGGCGCAGGCCGCTCGCCACCAGCTCGGCCCGTGCTCGCTGTGCCAGCGGAAGCGCCCCGATCGCGTCGGCGTCAGCCAGAGCCGGCCGTAAGGCCTCCCGGGCCTCAATGCGGTGGCCCAGATAGGTGAGCGAGCTGCCGAGCTCGAGTCGTGCCCGCGTCGCGTCGAGGACGGCAGGCGTTGCCTGCAGCACGTTCAGAGCCCGCCGGCAGATCGCCACTCGCGCAGCCCGGTCCGGGTCGGCCACCGCGCGCGCCACCAGCGCCCGGGCGACCGGCACCGGCGCGCCGAATCGCTCGGCCTGACCCAACTCGTGCTCGGCCAGCGCGATCGCGGTCTCGTGGCGCCCGAGGTGAGCAACCGCCACGGCTGCCGTTGAGCGCCACGGGAGCCATATCGGCGTGACCCCCGAGCGCGAATCCGCCGAGAGCCCGGCCCGACCGAGTTCGTCGTACGCGCGCTCGAACTCGCCCTGGGCCAGCCACGCGCGCGCCCGGGCATGAGAGAGCGCTTGTTGCTGCGCCGGCGATCCGTCCGCCGCGCAGGCGTCGAAGATTGCCTGCGCCGGCTCAAACTCGCCTTGCTCGGCCAGGGCCTCCGCCAGCACAGCGAGCGCGCCGCCCCGCAAGCGACTCGTGTCCGAATCTCCGAGGCGCGCCAGCGCCGCCCGGGCGTGCTCCTCGGCCTCGCGCACCTGTCCACCCCGCAGCGCCAGCTCGGCGGCGTACCAATCGGCCGCGGCGGCTACGCGGAGCGATCCGCGCGCGTGCGCGTGGGCGTGTAGGTCATCGATCGCCTTCGCCGCCTCGGCCGGGCGGTCACAGGCGATCAGGGCACGGGTCGCCAGGTGGTAGGCCGGCCGACGCCACGCCTCGGCGAGAAGCAGGCCACCCGTCAGGGCCTCGAGCGCCAGCCCTGCTGTGGCATCGGCATCGGGCGCTCCCACCTCGGTGGCGACGCGGGCGCGGTGCGCGGCTGCGACGCGTCGCAGCAAGGGATCGCTCGTCCGGGCCGCGAGTGCCGCCGCGCGCTCAGCGTGCTCGGCGCGACGCTCGGCAAACGGCAACAAGGCGTCAAGCCGGATCGCCTCGATTTCGTCACGCACCGTCGGATCGCTCGCGCGGATCGATTCCTCTCCGAGCAGTCCGGGCACATCGACTTCGCTCGCCTCGATCAAGCTCAGAGCGGAAAGACGGGTGAGTATGTCGACGCGGATGCCGTCATCGTGTGTCTCGCTCAGCGCTTCGCGCAGGAGCTTCACCGTGCCGAGCCGGCCAGCGTCGAAACTCGCGGTGGCCAGGTGCACCAGCATCTGCGAGCGGTCATCACCCGCCGCCCGCTCGGCCAGGGCTCGCTCTAGATAGGCGACCGCGTCAACCGGGACACCCCGCGCGGTGGCGTCCTCGGCGGCCCGGAGCAGCGTCGCGCTGGCGGCGGGGTCGGCGTGCGGAGCGGTACGCAGGAGATGGCGGGCCACGACGTCCGCCGTGGCCCCTCCGGCGGTCAGGGCTCGCGCGGCGTCACGGTGCCAGCGGTCGCTTTCGCTGGACGTCAGGTCGCGGGCTATGGCGTCGGCGATCAGCTCGTGCGTGAAACGCTGCTCGCCGGCAATGAACAGTCCGGCGGCGGCCAGTGCCTCGCTAGCCGTGGCCAGCTCGGTCAAGCTCAGCCCAGCCACGGCGGCGAGCACGTGCGCTGGATGGCCGCGTCCGATCACCGCCGTCGCGGCGGCGAGGTCCCGTTCGCTCTGGGCCAGCTCAGCCATCCGGCGGCGCACGGTCCTCCGGCCCGCCTCGGTCACGCCGGGCCCGGCCGAACGCAGCTGGCGCGCCAGCTCAGCCAGCAGCCACGGATAGCCGTGCGTCGCCGCGTGCAGCTCGCAGCACACCTGGACCGGCGTGGAAGGGGTCAGCCGGTGGATCAATCGAACCGCGCCGCTGCGCGTGAGCGGCCGCGGATGCATGACCGTGGCGCAGCGCGCGGCGCCCAGCATGCGCAACAGATCGAGCTCGCCGCCAGGATCGTCGGCGCGCGCGGCCACGACGATGAGCAACGGCACATCGTCGATCCGTCGCGCGAGATAGGCCAGCACGGCCAGCGACGCACGGTCAGACCACTGCGCGTCGTCCACGATCAGAGCCAGCGGCTGTTGCTGGGCCAGCCCCGCCGCCAGCCACAGCACGCTGTGCGCGACGATCATCGACGCTTCCTCGCCGGGCATCGCACCGTCCAGCAGCAGCGCGCCGGCAATGCCGGCGGCGCCTTCCAGCAGCTGGGCCAGCTCCGCGTCGCCGCGCTCGTGCAGCGGCGCCTCGAGCAGCGCGCGCACCACGCCGAAGGCAAACTGACGCTCGAGTGGGCCCGGCCCGGCCCGGCGGACCAGACAGCCGGCATCCGTAGCCAGCTGGGCGGCGTGCTCCAAGAGCGCGCTCTTCCCCAGACCGGCCGGCGCTTCGAACACGATCACGCCACCCTCGCCGTCCTCGAGGCTGCTCACAGCGCGATTGAGCACAGCCAGCTCGTGCCCGCGCTCGATCAGCCGCTCGCCGGCGGCCGTCCGCGCCGCCGGCGCCATCCGCAGCGCCCGGAGCTGGCGCGTGTCTCTCAGATCTCGGGCTTCGATGGTCAAGGCGGCCATGACGTTCTCGTTCCTTCGTCAGATGTCTGATGACTTTGTGGTTAGTCATGACCGCACTCGCGGGCCGATCCTTCCCGGGCCACTTTCGGACGAGGGGAACTGGCGGCGTCCGGTGCCGCAGGTGTTGGGGCTGACTTCGAATACTTCTAAGTAAGCCCCAACAACCTGGTCGGGTTAGGGCGGCCCCGCGCCTCCCGGCGCCGGCACCGCCGCTTGCATCGTCTCGCTCGTCATCCCCGTGTCGGAGTGGGTGGTCGCCCTCACCTCGTAGGTGGCGTCGGCCGGCAAATCGGGAAGCTCGACCGTCGCGGTTGGCCCGCGGAGCGCGACCGTCCGCGTTATCGCGGGCATCGGCGCGTTCATCGGCACGAGCCCGACCACGACCTTGGTTGCGGCTGGCCGGGTGGGGTCGGGCGGCACATCGACCTGCACCACCGTGCCGGTGTCGCTGGCGCGCGGGATCAGCACCGGCGCAGGTGGACCGTCCGCCGCGAGCAGCGCCGGCTGGCCGACCGGTGGTAGATCAGCGACGTCGCAGCTTGCGTGGAATCCAGCCGGGTCGTTCCATGCTTTGTGCGCGGTCAGCGCCGCCGGGCTGTTGGCCGAGATCCCGATGTCGCCCAGAAGCCCGCCGGCGCGCGTGCCGCCCCAGGTGCCCGGCCACAGCGACCAAGGCGTCGCGGCATCGGACAGCACAATCAGCTCGGGCCGGGTGCGGGGCCCGAGACCGTCGTTGTGATCTGGCAGGAACGATCGCGTGCTGACCTGCTGGCCGGCTCGGAGCAGGTTCGCGTGCGAGCCGCGGGCGCTGTAGGTCACCGGCACCGGGCCGTCGGGCGAGTCGGTGAGCTCGACCTGGTTCCAGCTCGCCCGCAAACCGCTGCGGTGCTGGGAGTAGCTGGCCGCGTCGGGCTGATCGCGGGCATCGAGTCGGAGCTGGATCATCTCGATGTCACCCTCGTGCGTGCCGAAGCCGAGGAAGGCGGGGTCGTCGTAGTAATAGAAGAACCAGTACTGCAGCCAGCGGGTGCCGCGGGCGTCTACCACGACGCGCCCGTGAACCTTGTTCGCGTACTGCGGATCGGCGTGCATGGTGCGCGCCTGGACCTCGTAGTCGTTGCCGACTTCGTCGATGTAGTCCGTCGCATCGACCACCAGCCCGTTCGGATAGCGCCCGGGGCGCAGGAAGTCGAGTGTGAGCGGCGCGGCCGGTACGCCGGCGGTGGCGATGACCGTCCCGTCCTGGCGCTTGAGCACGTTGCCGGGGTGGTTCGAGATGACCGCCGCCGAGTCGGCGAGGTAGCTCTCGAGCGAGTCGTAGCGGACCTCGGGCCGGAAACGCTCCAGCAGCGCCACCAGGTCAGGCGCGTTGCTCATGTCGGGTTGGGTGGCGGGGAGCGGACCCGCGGCTGCCGAATCGGTGACCGGTGACGCTGGGGCCGCCGGTCCTGCGGGCGCCGCCGGTCCTGCGGGCGCCGCCGGTCCTGCGGGTGCCGCCGGTGCCGCCGGCGGCGTCCCGCCACCGGTCGCGGTCGTCAACATCCCTCCCAGGTCGGCGCCCGGGGCCAGCGCCTTCAGGGCCGCCGTTCGCGGCGAGTACACGACCTGACGCGTCAGCACACCCTGCGTCCCGGCCAGCCCCGCCGAGATCCCCAGGGCCTGGAGCAGATCTGCGCTGCCACCGACGACCTGGAGCAGGAATCCGGCGAACAACCCGGCCATCGCAGTGAACAGCGCCGGCTCGGCGCCCTGCGCCAGCCACGTAGAGGGTGAAGTGAGCACGCTCGCCGGAACGCCGGCCTCGACGGATGCGGGGCTGTACACCCGGTCCCGGGTCAGCGCGCCCTGCAGACCGCTGACCGTCACCGACGTGCCGAGCGCCTTGAGGCTCGCGACGTGCCCCGGCCCGGCCTGCGCGACGAACCCCCCGACCATCGTCAAGAGCGCCGTGACCAGCGCCGGCTCCTGCTTCTGCAGGGCGGCGAACGGACCCGCGCCGGCCACTAGTGGCCTCCGGCCGCCGGCGGCTTGCCACCCGGCGCCTTGGCCGCCGGCTGATCCGCGCCAGCCTCCGCACCGGCGTTGCCCCCGTCGTCGTTCAGCGTGAAGGCCGAGCGGAACGACAGAAGCACGGCCAGGAGCAGGGCGACTATCACCGCCGCCCACGCATCGCGCGTCTGGGCGTCGGTCAGGTGGCGTGGAAACGCGATCAGAAAGCCGGCCCCGATGATCGCTGCCAGCCCCAGGACCCAGGCGGGGATCTGCTGCCACGGTTTGAACGCATCCGTCGCCTTTCCAACGACGAGCTTGAACCCCGCTTTGGCATCGGCCTTGCCGCCATTCGGAGCCGCGGCACTCCCGTTCGGGGCACCGTCAGTCATGTGAACTCCTTTCTCGTCTCCACCTCGCGCGCCCCTCGCGCGAAATCCGAGAATGAACCCGAGGTAACCACTGCGATGGGCGCGCAGGATATGGCATATGTCTCCGCCGTCTGCGAGCGTTGTTGCATCAATCCGGAGGAGGGCATATGACCATCGATCGCAACTGGCTGCAACGCAACGTCGGGCTGGTCCCCGATGCTGCCGCAACCTCTGAGGCACTCAGCGCAACAGGGGATGACCTAGACGGCCTCCAGCGCGAGCTGATCGAGTTCGACTCGCAGCGCGCCTCGTTTGAGTCGTTCAACGCGGCGGCCTCGGCGACCCTGAACAAGTTCGTCGACATCACGTGGCCGGATGGGTTGGCGCCGGTTCCGGGCGACACCCCGAGTGGCGAATCGCTGCCCGCGGCCGACGTCCTGATCGTGACTTGGACCGCGGACGAAGGACACGCGCTAAGCCGTGTCCTCACCCCTGGCCATGACAGCCAGACCGACTGGAAGCACTACACGAAGAACTACAGCCAGATCGCTGCCGACATGGTTCCGGGCTGTCCTGCGCGCAACTTCCGCCGCCTCGGCACTTACTGGACGACCGGCGTGAGCGACAAGCGAGTGACTCTGTTCAAGTCCGACTCGCACATGTCCCAGGACGGGCCGAAGCTCCCCAACGCCCGCGTGTGGCGACAGATCATCGAGGACTGCCGACCGAAGTGGGTGATCACGACGGGCACGGCCGGTGCCATCGGCGCCGACGATGAGGTGGGCGACGTTCTCGTCAGCCGGTTTGTCACGTTCGACTGCCAGCGCAAGTTCGCCCGCCTGAACGGGGAGTCGTTCGCCTGCCCCACCAATGCCCCGGACGCGCGCTTTGCCGACGCAAAATCGCTGTTCTCGCTCAACGGCAAGTTCCTTCCACCGGACAACACCCGCCCGCCGAATATCGTCGTCGCCGACACCGCACCTGCCGGAGTTCTCACCACCGACTTCTTCGGCTTCGACAACAGCGATGACACGTACAAGCTGCAGGGCAAGGGCGGCATCGTCGAGATGGGCGACGCCGTGCTCGGCATGGTGTGCCAGGAACTCGGCGCCGCCGCGCCGGACTACGTGGCGGTCCGCAACGCGTCTGACCCCCAGATCAAGTCCGACGGCCTCAGCCTGAGCCAGCAGGCCAACGCCGCCGGCGACATCTACAAGGCTTACGGGCGCTGGAGCACCGTGTGCAGCGCGATCGTCTGCTGGGCGATCGTCGCCGCGGTGTGAGACGGTCGTATTTCCGAGTAGTTGGTTCATCTGCGGCCTGTTGGTGGTTGGGAACTGCCAAGACGACTCGATCCCGAGTCCGTGCGGCGTCGACCGGTTCAGGAAAGGGGCATCGAGGAAGGCGCGGATCCGGGGTTTCGGTGGTCCAATTGGCCGATCGAGCTGCGCGAGCGTCGTCTTCACCCGGCGGAATGCCTCGGACGCGCCCCGCAACGCCAATAACGTAGGTCAGCGACGCTCTGCTGAGGCGCTCGCATGCATTCTTGGCGTTATTCGCCGAAACCGCATGCAGCGGTCTGGAAGGCCGGCGCTGTCATGCGTTTTTGGCGCCGGCCGGCCGGCTGGGCCTACGGCGCGATCTAGCGCACCAGCACTGAACGGGGCGCCGCGCCGAACGGCCCGGCAGGACGACCAGCCTTGCCGATACCTACAGGTAACGAGTCAGGCGCGGAAGCGCTGGCGCAGCCCCGGCGCCAGATACGCCGGCAGGTTCGCCTGCTTGTCGACACTGTCGAAGAAGTTGGGATCGTCGGCCACAGTCACCGGGTCGAGCGTTATCGGCGAGAGCAGCGAGGAGATCGGCACTGCGGCCGCGGCCTCGGCCACCGCCGGGGTTCGGTCAGCGGGGCCGGTGGGGACGCCATGCAGCGGAAGGTGCGGACGCTGGGTGAAGTCGGTCAGCTCGAACTCGTCCAGGGCCAGGCGCGGGTGCCCGGCTTCCACCTGCGCGGGTGCGGCCAGCGTCGCCGGGGCGTGCTGGCTCTCCTGCTCAAGGCGGAGCTCCTTGATGTTGGTCAGGGCGTCCTTCAGCTTCGAGGTGGCTTCGGCCAGCGTCGTGGCCGCCACGTCGGGATCCTCGGTGTCCTGCTTGAGGTAGAGGACGCGATCCTCGCCGCCAACCTGAAGCTTCTCCACGTGCGGGGCATCGCCGCCGAGCAGCGCCGGGGTGCCGTAGCGCGGAATCCCCTTCAGGCTGACCAGCTGCACGCGGCGTTCGTCGCCGGCGAACAACGGCGCGTACGGATGCTGGTCGTCCTGGCCCGCGACCGCGACCAGATCGGCTCGCTTGCCGGCCTCGAGCGACCCGACGCGAGCCTGCCAGTCGAGGATCTCGGCCGCCGTCGCCGTAGCCATCCGCAGCAGCTCCTCGTCGTCGAACACGTTTCCGTTGTTCTCGCTGTAGACGTGCGCCACCCTGAGCTCGCCGAACAGGCTCTTGCTCCCGCTCGGAGACCAATCCGGACCCAGCGCGATCTTGAGCCGGTGCTCGGCGCCGCCGGACTTCTTCGCGTCGGCGACGTCGGCCGTCGCGCCGTAGAGCAGCAGGTTGCTGAACGGCGACCAGACCATCGAGCCCCCGCGCGCGGCCAGCGTGCCGAAGTCACGCGGATGCAGCCCGGCGCAGTGAATGCCGGCCAGAGCCGGCGTGATCGCCCAGTTCCCGCCGCCGAGCGACAGCGCCTCGAAGTGCTGATGGGCCGCGTCGTCTGTGCCCTCGCTCAGGTGCAAGAGCAGGCACTTGCGGTGATTTAACGTGTTGAGGAACGCCTGGGGGTCACGAGCGTCCACGTCGGCAATGCGACTGCCGGCGGCCGGTAGCGCCTTCTCGTCGGGTTGCTCGACGTTCTGGACGATCCCGCGGTAGTAGCGGCGCAGCCCGGGGGCGCTGAACAGGGCGATCCCCTGCGTGGTCGTGACCCCGCCCAGCAGCGCCTTCATCTCCACGTAGCGGACCAGCGCCGGCAGCAGCTCGGTCGCCTCGCCGATCGTCTTCATCGGCGCGGTCACGAGCCTGTGGTACTCGTTTGAGTTGCCCCACTCGTCGCGGTTGCCGTAGCGCTTCGGCACGTGCCACAACGGCAGCACGTTGTAGGCAACGTGGTTGTGCAGCTCGATCAATCCTGGCGCGATAGTCCCGCGGGTCTGCACCGGTGTGATGCCGTCGAATCCCTCGGGCGCCGCTGCGCCAGCCTCCGCGACTGCCGCAATCGAGTCGCCGGCGATCCAGACGACGCCATCAGGAATGACGCGCGACTGCGCGTCCAACGTCAGCACCCGTCCCGCCAGGGCCCACTTGGGCGCGGTGGGATCGAGAGGATGCTCGTTTGCCATGTGATCGCCTCCTAGGACGCGGCGGGTTCCAAACCCGGACCGGGGACACCTTCCGCTGCGCTATCGGAGTCACCCACCGCCTGCTCGGCCTTTCCGGGCGGCAGTGCGATGACGGCCACGATGAACGCCAGCGCCATCGCCACGGCCATCCCGGTGATGACAACACGGGTTGCGTGGGCGAAGTCGAGCTGCACGGCGTGCTGGATCGTGCGAGACGGACGGCTCGTGCCGGCGCCGGCGCCGCCGGCCCCGCTGGCCCCGGAGATGGCATGTGCGACCCGGTCGGCCACTGCCTTCGGGACGCCGAAGTTGCCGAGCGTCTTCTCCACGCGCGAGGTCGTTTCCGTGATCAGGATTGACCCGAGCACGGCCAGCCCAAGGCTCCCGCCGAAGTTGCGCACGGTCTGGGTGAGCCCAGTGACGGCGCCATAGGAGGCACGCGACGCGCGATTGAGGGCATCCGTGCTCACCGGCCCGAGCACCATTCCCACGCCGGCGCCGGCGAGGGCCAGGTACCACCACTGCTTGTCGAATGAGAGATCGGGGAGCTTGGAGCCCCAAAGGTAGAAGCCGACCGCCGCCACGGCGCAGCCGACCACGACCGTAGGCCGGGCGCCGCGACTG
The DNA here is from genome assembly GCA_045805545.1 of Solirubrobacteraceae bacterium. Lineage (GTDB taxonomy): Bacteria > Actinomycetota > Thermoleophilia > Solirubrobacterales > Solirubrobacteraceae > Palsa-465. Next base: position 30,700 of record JBJMLD010000166.1, read on the forward strand.
TCGAGGATGCGCCCGCCCCACTGCGAGGCGATCGCGAAGCCACCGAAGAACACGAGCAGCAGCAGGCCGGCGTTCTCGGCGTTCTTGCCGAGCGCCACCTGGGCGTACACGCTGGCGAAGAAGAACAACGGCACGAAGCAGATCGAGAGCAGGAACAGCACGGCGTTGTCGACCGCGAAGCCGCGATTGGCGAACAACGACACCGGCACGAGCGGATGCTCGGTCCGTGTCTCCAGGCGGACGAAAGCGACCAGCAGGACGACGCCGACGACGAGACAGGCCCACGTCGCGAAGCTGCTCCAGCCCCACACACCCGCCTGCTGTAGGCCGAGGACCGATAGCGCCATGCCCGCGCCCACGAGGACGGCGCCACGCACGTCGATGGGAGCCGGGTGGCGCTCCTCACTTGGGTTCGAGCGCAACGTGAGGATGATCGCGACCACCGCCACCGGAACGTTGATCCAGAAGATCGAGCGCCACGTCCATTGCGTGAGGTAGCCGCCGGCGATCGGGCCGACCGCGGTCAGCCCACCAGAGATGGAGAAGAACACCGCCAGCGCCTTGCCGCGCTCGTTGACCGGGAACGAAGCCGCCACGATGGCCAGCGCGGCGGGGAACAGGAACGCGGCGGCGGCCCCCTGCAGGATGCGGAAGACGATGATCCACGTCTGACCGATCGAACTCGTCGGCGTCGCCCCGCACAGCGCCGAGAACAGCGCGAAGCCGACCACGCCGAACATGACCACCCGGCGGCGGCCGTAGACGTCGGCAACCCGCCCACCGAGCGCGAACAGCGCCGAAATGGCCAGCAGGTAGCCGTTGATGATCCACTGTGCCCCGGTCGGCGAGAGATGGAGGTCCCGCTGCAGACGCGGGATGGCCAGCGCGACGATCGTCTGATCGATGAAGATCATCGCGACGGCAAAGATCATCGCCGCCAGGACAAGGTTCTTGTTCTTACTCGGCATCGTCCTCCCCCGTGACCGCATCTTTGCGAATGCGGCGGACACTGTATCGCCGGCGGTGCGGGCGCGGGGGACCCGCCGGGGCCTCCGGGCCCGTACCCACCGGCCGGTTGGGCCTGCCTCAGCTCTCGGCCAAGCGCCTCAGCAGCTCGATCGCGCCCCTCAGCTGCTCCTGCTCCCGTGGCGTGAAATCGTCAGCAATCGCCCCGGCCAGCCAGCCCACGCGCTGGCGGCGATCCTGGGCCAGCACCTCCCGGCCGTGCGCGGTCAATTCGACCAGGGCCCGCCGGCGGTCATCCGGGTCCGGGCGCCGCTCGACCAGCCCCTCGCCCTCCAGATCGCCGACCGTCTGCGCCATCGACTGGGGGCGCACGCGCTCGGCCGCGGCCAGGTCGCTGACGCTCTGCGCGCCCTCACGATCGAGGCGGCCGAGCACGGCGCCGTGTGAGAGTGGGAAGCCGTGTTCTTGGCGCAGCCGACGGACGAGCTGGCCGAGCACGGCGCGCAGCTCGCTGGCCATCAGGGCGGGATCGGTCTTCGTCGGCATCCAGCAGCGAACTATACAGGCTAACTGCGCAGTTTACCTGTATAGTTCTTACACGTGACTGGCGCCACCAGGGACGACCGTTATAAGTGGATCGCACTTTCGAACACGACGCTTGCCGTCCTGCTCGCCACCCTCGACGCGTCGATCACGCTGATCGCGATGCCCGACATCTTCCGCGGCATCCATCTCGATCCGCTCGTGCCTTCGAACAGCTTCTACCTGCTTTGGATGATCCTCGGCTACCTCGTCGTGACGAGCGTGTTGATCGTGAGCCTGGGTCGGCTGGGAGACATGTTCGGGCGCGTGCGGATCTACAACCTCGGGTTCGTCATCTACACGGTGGCCTCGTTGGTGCTGACCGTCGACTGGCTGACCGGTCGCGCCGGCGCCGACTACCTGATCGTGTTCCGGATCTTTCAGGGCATCGGCGGCGCCTGTCTGCTGGCCAACGCGGCCGCGATCATCACTGACGCATTTCCCGCCAACCAGCGCGGGATGGCCCTCGGCATCAACAACATCGTCGGCGTCAGCGGCATGTTCATCGGGCTCGTGCTCGGCGGGCTGCTCGCTCCGATCAATTGGCGGTTGGTGTTTCTGATCTCGGTTCCGGTCGGGCTGTTCGGGACGGTGTGGGCCTACCTGAAGCTCGAAGAGCGCTCCGAACCGCGACGGCGCCCGGTCGACTGGCTCGGCAATGTCACCTTCGCCGCCGCGCTCGTCTGCCTGATGGTCGCCATCACCTATGGCATCCGACCCTACGGCGCACATGCGACGGGCTGGACAAGCCCGCGCGTGCTGGGGCTGTTCGCCGGCGGCGCCGCCTGCATGATCGCCTTCGTGATGGTCGAGCGACGCGTGCCCGACCCGATGTTTCGCCTGCCCCTGTTCCGCATCCGCGCCTTCACGTTCGGAACGCTGTCGACGTTCCTATCCGCCGTGGCCCGCGGCGGCCTGATGTTCATGCTGATCATCTGGCTCCAGGGCATCTGGCTGCCGCTGCACGGCTACGACTTCACCAAGACGCCGCTGTGGGCGGGCATCTACATGCTGCCGCTCATCCTGGGCATGCTTGTGGCCGGCCCAACGTCCGGCTACCTGTCCGACCGTTTCGGCGCTCGAGGTTTCGCCACCGGCGGCATGATCGGCGCCGCCATCAGCTTCGGTCTTTTGCTGCTCCTGCCGACCGACTTCTCCTATCCGGTGTTCGCGCTCGTGCTGGCGTTGAATGGGATCTCGATGGGCATGTTCGCCTCGCCCAATCGAGCCGCGGTGATGAACAGCCTCCCGCGCGGCGACCGCGGCGCCGGCGGCGGCATGAACCAGACCTTCCAGAACTCGGCCCAGGTCATCTCGATCGGCATCTTCTTCACGCTGATGATCGCCGGCCTGGCTACCACGCTGCCGCACGCGATGACCAGCGGCCTGGAGGCCCACGGCGTTACCGCGGCCCAAGCGCAGCACGCCGCCCACCTGCCGCCGGTCTCGATCCTGTTCGCGGCCTTCCTCGGCTACAACCCGATCCAGCACCTGCTCGGTCCCCACGCGCTGGCGACGCTGAGCGCCCACAGCCAGGCGACGATCACCGGACGCTCGTTCTTCCCGCACCTGATCTCGGGACCGTTCCGCAGCGGCCTCAAGGAGGCGTTCCTGTTCGCGATCGTCGCGTGCCTGGTGGCGGCGGCGGCGTCTTTGCTGCGCGGCGGTCGCTATTACGCCGGCGACGAGGCCGACCGTCAGCCCGCCGCGACGCCGCGCCGGCTCCCCCTCCCATCACCCCAACCGGAGGAACAGCATGCAGGTTGAGTGGTAGCCGTCGCCGCCGCCATACTCGAACTCCATTAGCCGCTAATATAACCTGCTGATGGAACCGTCGGCGGCACCCGCTCGCCCCCGCAGCGATCGCGTCGACGAGATCGCCGAGGCGCTCCCCGTGCGCGCCACCGCGCTCTCCCGGCTGTTCATGACCCACACCAGCGTGGGCATCTCACGCACGGAGATCGGCGTGCTGCACGTGCTCTCAGAGCGTCCCCGCCGCATCACCGAGCTGGCGGCACGCGAGGGCGTGACTCAGCCGGCGATCACGCTGCTGGTCAACCGGTTGGAGAACCGCGATCTGGTGCTGCGCACGCCGGACCCACTCGACCGGCGCGCCGTGCTTGTCGACCTGACGCCGGCCGGACACGAGCTCCTCGAGCAGCTGCGGGCCGAGTACCGAGCGCTGCTGCACGAGGACATGGCTGCCTTGGACGACGGCGATGTGGCCGCGCTGGCGCGGGCGGTCGAGATCCTCGATGAGGTGATTGAGCGCCTGGAGGGCCGCCAACAATGACCGCAGAAGACCAGGAGCCGGTGGCGGCCTCGCACGCGCGCCAGCACTACTGGCTGACGTTCATCGTGCTGTCGCTTGGCGGCATGACGTTCGCGCTGCTCCAATCGCTGGTGGCGCCGGCGCTGCCCGAGATCCAGCGCGACCTCCACACCTCGGCCACGTCGGTCGCCTGGGTGCTGACGGCCTACCTGCTGAGCGCCTCGGTGCTCACGCCGGTCGTCGGACGTCTCGGCGACATGTTCGGCAAGGAGCGCACGCTGGTCGCGGTTCTGGCCACGCTCGCCGTGGGCACCCTGATCTCCGCCCTGGCCACCAGCATCGGCGTGCTGATCGCGGGGCGAGTCGTCCAGGGTGCCGGCGGCGCGATCTTCCCGCTCGCGTTCGGGATCATCCGCGACGAGTTCCCGCGGGCTCGGGTGGCCCAGGGCATCGCGCTGATTTCCGCCATCCTCGGCATCGGCGGCGGGCTCGGGATCGTGCTCGCCGGCCCGATCATCGACGCGCTCAACTACCACTGGCTGTTCTGGCTGCCGCTCGTCCTCGTCATCGGGGTGACGATCGCGACCCTGCTGTTCGTTCCCGAGTCGCCGATCAAGTCGCCGGGCCGGATCAACTGGAGTGGCGCCGCACTGCTCTCGGCCTGGCTCGTCTGCCTGCTCGTCGCGATCAGCGAGGGCCCGACCTGGGGATGGAGCAGCACCCGCACGGTCGGCCTGATCATCGCCAGCGTTGTCCTGCTCGGCGCGTGGATCTTGAACGAGCATCGCGCCGCCGAGCCGCTTGTCGACATGGAGATGATGCGCGTGCGCGGGGTGTGGACGGTGAACGCCGCGGCGTTCCTGGTCGGCGCCGGCATGTACAGCTCGTTCATCCTGATCCCCGAGTTCACGGAGACCCCGGCCTCCGCCGGCTACGGATTTCACGCCAGCGTCACCCAGGCTGGCCTGTTCCTCGCCCCCGCCACGGTGATGATGCTCCTGATCAGCCCGCTGGCCGGCCGGCTGGCCACGCGCATCGGCGCGCGGCTGCCGTTGCTCCTCGGCACGATCACGACCGGGGTGGCGTTTGTCCTCCTCGCGGCTGCGCACAGCGAGCGCTGGGAGCTCTACGTCGCCGCGGCGATCCTCGGCGCCGGCATCGGGCTCGCGTTCGCCTCACTGGCCAACCTGATCGTCGAGGCCGTGTCACCTGAGCAGACCGGCGTGGCCACCGGCATGAACACCGTGATGCGGAGCCTTGGCGGGTCGGTCGGGGCTCAGATCGGCGCCAGCATCATCGCGGGAACCGTCGTGGCGAGCGACTTCCCGACCGAGGCCGGCTACACGGCGGCATTTGTCGTCGCCGCCGCGTTCTGCGGGCTGGCCGCCCTGGCCAGCCTGGCAGTGCCCCGGCGCGCACCCTCGCCGGCCGCCCGCGAGCGCCCCACCCTGATCAGCGACCCCGCATGAACCTCTGAGTCATGGGCTGTTACTGCAAGATCCTCGTCGCGCTCGACGGCTCGCCCGACGCCTACGCTGCGCTGCATCACGCCGCCACGCTCGCCTGTGACCAGCACGCTCGCCTGATCGTCCTCATGGTGTCGCCATCGCCCAGGCATGCCGTCGCCGTTGGGGGGCCGATGCTGATCTCCGACCCCGAGTCTGCCTACGCCAAGGAGCTGCGCGAGGCGGTGAACTCGCTGCCGCCGGCGGTCAGCGTCGAATCGCGATTGACGAGCGGCAAGCCGGCGCGCCGAATCCTCGAGGTCGCCGAGGAATCGAACTGCGACCTGATCGTGATGGGCTTTCACGGCCATGGACGGCTGCATCACGCCCTGGCGGGCTTGGTGTCCGCCACCGTGCTCCGGGAGAGCACGCGACCGGTGCTGCTCGTGCGGGCCGGCGATGCGCCCTCACCGCCGCCGGTTCGCCCGGCCAGCGCCGATCTCGTTTGATCGACGCAGGTAGTGTGCGCGCATGCCGATGGGGAAGCCTGGGGAGCTGCGGATCGGAATGACGATCTCGGGCGCGATCGCGCTCGGCGCGTACGAGGGCGGCGCGTTGGCAGCCTTGCTGGCCGGGGCGCAGAGTGTGAACGAGAAGCAAGCCGACGCGCTTCGCGTGGACGCCATCGCCGGCGCATCCGCTGGATCGATGACCGCATTGCTGGCCGCGCGAACGCTGGTCGCGGGCCTCGATCCGGTCGAGGTCATGTATGACGCCTGGGTCACGGCCCCGCAGCTGCAGGCGCTGAACGATGGCTTCCGGTCGCCGCTGTCCGTCGACCACATGTCCGTGGAGGTGGAAAAGCTTCTGGCCGGCGAAACGCAGCCCACCCGCGTTCAGCCCAGCGCGGTTCAGCTCAACATGGCGCTCGGCTGCCTGCGCGGACTCGACTACAAGATCGGCCGGATCGGGGGGCCGCCGATCGAGGCGAACACATATCTCGACTGGGCCGAGTTCACGGTCGACGCGTCACGCCCGATCAGCTGGTACACGGCGGACAGTGGACCCGTGGCGGCCGCCCTCGCCTCTGGTGCCCACGCCGTGGCGTTCCCACCGCGTCTGCTCGACCGCTCCTCGCCCGAGGTCCAGCAGGCCTACAAGGACAATGGCATCGAGGATTTCCCGCCGTCAGGAGTGCTGTGGTACACCGACGGCGGCACGATCGATAACGAGCCGCTCGGTCGCGCGCTCGGCATGACCGAGCTGCTGGACGGGCCGAACGCATCACCGCTCGCCGACGCCGGCCGCGTGCACCTGCTCATCAGCCCCGACCCCTCACCACCGATCGTCGGAGACGACTACTGGTCGCGGCGCCTCCCCGAGCCGACGTGGACGAAGACAGGGCTTCGCGCGCTGAAGCTGTTGCGCGTCCAGCGCCTCTACGACGACCTGCGCGCCGTGGAGAAGATGAACTCCCGGATCACCTGGACCCGCCGGCTGGAGCAGACACTCGTCGGCCTGCTCGAGCAGGCGCAGCCGGACCCGACGCGGACACTCGACGAGTTCTCGGAGGCGATCAAAACTCAGAAGGAAGAGCTGACCAGACCGGAGGATGAACGCGTCACTTCGGAGCAACCCACGTCCGAGTTGGCTCGCGCGGTGCGCCAGGCGCTCGGCGTGGCCAGCGGTCTGGCCGGTAAGCGCGACGTCTCGGTCGCCGTGATCTCCCCGCTCGTGCTGCCGGAGGTCGTTAGCGGCGACAAGACGCCTCATCAGGTGCTGGCCGGAGAGTTCATCGGTCACTTCGGTGGGTTTCTGGCTCAGCAGCTCCGGGAGAACGACTTTGCCTACGGCTACCGCTCGATGATCTGCTGGATGGAGGGCGCATCCGGCCTGGCTTTCCACGGCCTCGAGCCCGGCCTCGCGACCCGAGCGGTTGACGGAGCGGCGCAGGCACGGCGTGAATGGGAGAAGCGCGCCGGGCGGCCATGGGTCCAAGATCAGGGAGACACCAGTCTGGGCGCGCGACCGCTCAAGGAGAAGCTCGCGGTGTTGCGCGTGGCGACGCGGGCGGCGGCGATCGTGTTTCGGCAGATCCTCAGCAGACATCCCGGGTAAGTGTTACGGCCGCCGGGCGGCCTGAGATGCTCGGCCCGTGCGCCTCGGTAATCGAATCCCGATCGTGCTCGCGGCCCTCGCGCTCGGTGCCGCCGGGGTCGCCTCCGGTTGCGCCACGTCCTCAGCCGGCGAGTCGTCCGGCCCGGCCGGCGGGTCGTCTGCGACGGCGACCGGGTCGTCTGGCCCGAACACTCACTCGAGCGCGGCCCGCGTTTCGCGACGTAGTAGGGGCCTGGTCGCCTCGACGGCTAGCTCGCACATCGTGCAGGCTCAGCCCGGGGCGGGGAGCTGTCACGCCAAGGGGTCGGGTGATTTCTCCGAGCCCGATCCGCGTTGTACGCCGGGAGCGATCAACCCAGCCGTCACGCAGCACACGATCGATCGGACGATCTGTGTCCCCGGATGGAGCGCCAAGGTCCGCCCGTCGCCAAGCATCACCGACAAGGAGAAGCGCGCCAGCATGGCCGCCTACGGTGACGGCCCCCCGCCATCGGACTACGAGTACGACCACCTCGTCTCGCTCGAGCTCGGCGGCGCCAGCAACGACGCCCGCAACCTGTGGCCCGAGCCGGGTGGCTCGCCGAACCCCAAGGACGCCATCGAGAACACGCTGCACCGGATGGTGTGCCATGGGCAAGTCAGTCTGGCCCGGGCCCAGCGGATCATCGCCACGGACTGGGTCGGGTGGGCGAAACGCAATCGTGCCGGTGGCGCGGCGCCGGCCGGCTGAGGTCACTCAGGCGCCTTGGGGCTCCCGCCACATGCAGGCTGCCGTCGGTCCGCCACCGGGCGCTGAGAACTCACCCACCTGGACGAACCCGAGCCGCTCGTAGCGCTGATTGTTGGCGGGATTGCTCGACTCCAGGTACGCCGGGAGTCTCTCCTCGTCGATCCGCTTGAGGTTCTCGCTGAGGAGCGCCATGCCCTTCCCGTGACCACGATGGTTGGGATGGGTGCCGAGCAGGCTGAGGTAGTAGTGCGGCGCATAGTGCGGGTGATTGGCCTCGAAACGGTCAAGCAGAGCCATGAAATCGTCGGCGTGTGCGCCGACCAGCTCACGCACCAGCGGTTCGACGCGCGCCTCGTCCTCCTCGTTCAGCTCCGGCTGGTTCGGTGGGACCCAGAGCGCGGCCGCGCCGCCGTCCGCGGTCATCCAAATCCAGCGGCGCGGCAAGCCGCTGTGGACGAACAGCCCCCACCAGATCCGGTACTGCGCCAAGCGGCGCTCGGGATCGGGGAACGCCCACGACCAGATCGGGTCGTTGTAGAACGCCAGGCAGAGTAGCTCGGTGACGTAGTCGGCTTCTTTCTCACCCACACGAATCGCAGCCGTTGACACAGAGTCGATTTCAGCATGAAAGCGACGGCGGCAGCGGGACGCCGGCGGGTCTACCCGTCGCGGCCGAACTCAATGTGTGTGGCGTATCTGCCGAATTAAGGGGCCGTGGTTCGCCGCCTGGGCATTCTCGTCGGGTTGATCTGCGCTGCGGGTGCCGCGCTGGCGCCATCTGCCGGCGCCACCGTGTCAGCCACCGACGTGTGCGCGGCGCAGCCGGGCCACGGCGTCGAGCGTCTGGTCGTACGCCTTCAATTCCACGCCGACCCGGCATCGCATCCGGCGGTGAGCGCGTCAGATCTCCAGAAGTTCGGCAAGACGTTCGCGGTCCAAGCCGAGACGCTGTTCAACGGTCACGGCTACACGGTAGGCGGATCGCCACTCGCCCTCGAAGTCGACACCAGCGTGCTGGCGCCCGGTGACTCGCCCGCGCCGAACACGCACCAGATCGCCGTCACGGCCTCCGCCGACGCGCGGTCCGGCATCGCGGGCCTCGGCAAGCCAGGCGCCGGTCCGCTGGAGGGTGAGTGGTCGCTCGGCTACATCGGGGCGCAGCCGCAGGTCGGCCTGCACGAGATCGGGCACCTGCTCGGACTGCAGGACCAGTACAAGGATGTCCTCGCCGACTGGGCTGGGCACGAGGCGCCGCTGCCACGCGGGATCACGTTCAATAACGACGGCTCGATCGTGAACAAGGACACCTACCGGGATTACGCCGCTGCCCACGGCCTCGACTTCAACACGATGAAGGGCGAGTCGGTCCCGTTCAAGGGCCACGAGCACGACATCATGGCCACCACGAAGGACCCCAAGGCGACGTTCGAGCCCTCGGCCCTGAAGTCGCTCAGCGCATTCGCGCATCACTGCGACCCGCCACAGCGCAAGCTGCTCGTGCCCGTGTTCCCGCAGCTCCCGACCGGCGGCTGCGTCACCGCCGACGAGAAGTTCCACCCGATCACGACTACGTCGTGGCCTGAGCTGTCCATGGCCCGCTACCGCCACTCCTTCAAGGCTCAGATCGAATGTCCCTGGCAGCGCGAGCTCGCGGCCGAGCGCTCGCTCGTCGACTACTCGCTCCAGCTCGCCACTGCCGCCGGAGAAGTCCGCACCGAGCAGGGCAACACCTGCGACATCAACGACGTGGTGGCGCTTGGCAAGATCTGGGACCAGCTCTACACCAACGCCCGCAACGTCGCCGGCGAAGTCGCGGCCCGCGACGGCGCCGTCATCTGGTCCGCCGTCCGCTTCCGCGCCGGCTACACCTCGCGCGACGGCTTCAGGATCCACACGATCAGTCGGTTCGGCAAGAACCTCAAGCGCACGTTCGAGATCGAATCGCGGATCGCCGGCGCGCAGTTCGGGTCCTGCACGAGCGAGCCAGGCACGTAGCGGTCAGCGCGTCCTGGCGGCCCGGTACATAGGGCGGTCGGCGCGTCGTGGCGGCCCGGTACGTAGGGCGGCAGGCGTCTCCACAGGTAGCTCCATCAACTGGCGCCAGCCAATGCGCAGCGTGAGCCGGGAAGGATCCGGCCGGGGCGTGCGTCTCCTACAGCAAGGCAAAGTCATCAGACATCTGCTGACTTCGGACTTGGAGAGGCACCATGAGAACTTCACTGAACTACCTAGCCGCACAAGAGAGAACGGGCGACTTGCTGCGCGCCGCCGACGCGGCCCGCCTCGCCCATGAGGCCACAGCGGAGGGCGGGCCGGCTTCTCGCCGCCGCAGCGTGGCGTCGGCCGTCCAGGCGCTGTGGCTGCGCGTCACGCGCACGCGGACCTCGGCGTCGGGCGAGCCGGAAGTCCGCCGCGCGCACGCCTGACAGCGGCCGCGCGCGCGCCTGATCGCAGGCCGATCCGCCCATCCTCGGATCCGCGGACCGTAAAACCCGGCCCTGCCTCGCCATCCCGAGGAGCAAAGCGCGATTCTGCGGCTCTATCCCGCACAACCCGTCCCTGCTCTCCCGGGCCCCCGAGCAAAGCGCACTTATACGGGTCGGATCGCGGCGCCATACACCGGGCCTGCGCAGCGGCATACAACGGGCCCTGGGTAACGCAGAGCGCTCCATCCACCCCTCGATGCCGCCTTTCCGTAATTCCGCGACACGCACAGCGCCACCGACCGGCTCAGCTAACAACCGCGCACATCACCTCGACGCCGACCGGGGCGGCGAAATGAACGTCGGTATTGAGCGCGTCGACCAGCCAGCCGATGCCCTGGCTCCGCGGCAGCGGCTGCGAGCCGATGATCTTCACCTTCCTGCCGACGTCGATGGCGCCGCCGCTGATCGGAACCGCGCCCTCGAAGCAGCGGGCGATCACATCCTGCTCGCCAAAGATCATCTCGTGGTCCTTGCTGTCCTGGAACCGGGTGATGCCAGGGAAGCCCGTCGGTCCCTTGTCGCCCGGGGGTCCCTTGATGTTGTTGGGCACCCCGGGGATCCCGGCCGGGCCTACCCGGCCGAGCGGCCCGACCGGACCGAGTCCGCCTTGCGGTCCCGTCGATCCGGGCGGGCCCACCGGGCCTGCAGGACCACGCGCGCCGGCCGCGCCGCGTGGGCCGGCGAGTTGGCCACGTCGCAGGTCTGTCGCCGTGAGCGTGCCGCGCGCCACCTCGGTCGCGGTCACCGCGTCGCGGTGAACCTTGGACAGCGTCACCGCTCCGGGCTTCAACTGGGCATCGCCGACGCTGCCGGCGGGAACGGTTACCGCGGCGTAGGCCACGCCGCCGGCGCCGATCACGAGGGCCAGCACGGACAAGACCGTCACGTGGTGGCGGCGCAGCGCGCTCAGGCCGCGCAGGGCGGCACTGCCAGCGGAGCTCCTCATCGGGCCACGGTGCCGCAGATCGCGTCTGCGGCGATCGATGGACCGGCGGCGTCGGCCGCCGCCTCGACCACCCAGCCGCTCGCGTCCGCGGTCGGCTGCGAGGCGACGAACGTCACGCGCTCCGAGTTCGCCGAGGCGCCTCCGCCGAGAACGCGCGTCCCGGCCGGACACGTTGCGGTGATCGTCTGGTTACGCGCGGTCATCTGCGCGCTGACGCTGACATCGTGATAGTTGCTGATGCCGGGTTGGCCGGTGTCGCCGATCGGGCCGGTGTCGCCTTGCGGCCCGGAGGGACCCGGCGGTCCTTGTGGGCCTTCGAGCCCGCGCGGGCCCGCAGGACCAGCGCTTCCCTGCGGCCCGGGCGGACCCTGCGGTCCCGCTGCACCCTGGGGACCCAGGTCGCCTGGCGCGCCCGCGATGCCACGCTGCCCAATTGGCAACTGTCCTCGCTTGAAGTCCGCACGCAGCAACGAGCCGTCCTTGATCTTCGCCGAGGTGATGGCGTCGCCGCTGAGCTTGCTCGACGTGACGGCACCGGTGCGCAGCTGGGCGGTTCCGACACTCGCGGACGGCAGAGTCACCGCCGCGTACGACGTCCCTCCGACGGCCGAGGCGAAGGCCAGCGTGGCGAGGACGGTGGCGTGATGACGACGGACATATGCCAGTGGGCGGGTAAGCATGGGCCGACAGGGTGGCCGTCAAACGAGCCGCGTTCAATCGGGTGCCGTCCCTGAATTCATCGCTCCGCCACCCTGAACCCGAGTCCTCCCGACCCTGAACTTCCGCCAAGACGGGAAGGTCCGACCGCGCCATACGGTCAGACGTCCGATGACTTCGTCACCGCACCCGGAGGTTCCCGTCGCTATGCACACCTCGACTACGGCCCTGGCCGGCATTTGGTTCGCACCGCCAAAGCTGAGCCGCGCCGGCGCCTGGCTCGCCACCCTCGCTCTCATCACCGTCGTGGCGACACGCGTTGCGTCAGCCATCGGAACCACGACCACGCCAGCACCAACACCATCACCAGCACCAACCGCCCCCAACCAGGTGACCGCAACCGGACACGGGCTGGCCGACCTTCCACTCGAGGCGCAGGGCCCGGTCTCGGCCGCACTCGGCGGGGCCGCCGGAGGCTATGGCGTGGTCGGCCTGCGGGCGAACAACCCGGCGCAGCGACTGAACGCGCGCTTCGACGCCGCCGGAGTCACCGTCACGGCCGGCGAAGCGTCGCTGCGGCTGCGCCTCGTCGGCTACGGACGCGCCAGCACAACCGTCAAGGCCATCACCCCCGTCGCTCCCGCGGCCACAGCTAACCGGGTCACGTACCGCCAAACCGGAATCAGGCAGTGGTACGCCAACGGGCCGCTCGGCCTGGAGCAAGGCTTCGATCTCAGCGCTCCGCCGGCGCGCGGACGGGGGCCGGTGACGCTGCACGTCCGCGTCGGCTCAAACCTCGAGCCGGAGCTCCGCGGCCGAGATGTCGTGTTCACGGGAGCGGCTGGATCGCTCCGCTATCACGGGCTCGTGGCCAGCGACGCCACCGGTCGGACGCTGCGCTCGTGGCTGACGCTCAGTCGCGGCGGGCTCGTCATCCATGTCGATGAGCACGGGGCTCGCTATCCCCTCCGCGTCGACCCATTCGTGCAGGGCGCCGAGCTCACGGACTCGGCGGGCGTTGCCGGCGAGCTCCTCGGCGCATCCGTGGCCGTCGACGGCGACACGATCGTCGCCGGGGCGCTGAGCAAGGCGGTCGGTTCGAACGCCGATCAAGGCGCTGTCTTCGTATTCGTCAGGCCCGCGTCGGGCTGGGCCAACGCCACCCAGACCGCACTGTTGACGGCGCCTGACGGCGCCGCGGGCGACTTCATGGGCTCCGTCGCGATTTCCGGTGACACGATCGTCGCCGGCGCCGCCGACCGTACGGTCGAAAACCACGCCCAGCAGGGTGCCGCGTATGTGTTCGTCAAGCCGGCTGCGGGATGGACAGACGCCCACCAGACTGCCGAGTTGATCGTCGCGGGGGGCCAGGCCAGTGACGTGTTCGGCGCCGATGTCGCAATCTCCGGCGACACGATCGTCGCCAGCGCTCCTGGCGAGTCGCCGAACGGGGCCTTCGACCGCGGCGCGGCTTATGTGTTCGTCAAGCCTGATTCCGGCTGGACGAACGCCACCCAGACGGCCCGGCTCTCTGCAATCGACGGCGCAGCCGGGGACAGCCTCGGCCAAGGCAACGGCGTCGCGATCTCCGGTGACACGGTCGTGCTCGGGGCCGCGCATCACAAGGTCGGCAGCAACGCCGAGCAAGGCGTCGCGTATGTGTACGTGAAGCCCGACGCCGGCTGGAGCGACATGACGCAGGCGACCGAGCTGAGCGCGTCCGATGGCGCGGCCGCCGACCTGTTCGGGTTTGCTGTCTCGATCTCCGGCGACACCGTGGCGGTCGGCGCATTGCACCATCTCGTCGGGCTGACGCGATCCGGGGCTGCGTACGAGTTCAGCAAACCCGCCGCGGGCTGGTTTCAGGAGTCCTTGCAGAACCAGACAGCGGAGCTGACCCCTTCCGACGGCGCGACCAACGACAGATTCGGCGCCCAGCTCAGCGTGTCAGGCAATCGAATCATCGTCGGGTCGTTTCTGCATCAAGTCGGCGACAACGTCGGGCAAGGCGCTGTGTACGTGTACGACCGACCGGGACCGAGGTGGCTCAACATGGTTGAGACCAACCGCCTCACCGCCCCGGACGGCACCGCGCACGACGCGCTGTCGGACTCGGTCGCGTTGAGCGGCAATCTCGTGGTCGCCGGCACGCCACTTCGGACGATCGCCGGCAAACAGGCCCAGGGACGGGTCGATGTGTTCGGTCCCGCTCCGACGGTCACGATTGTCACTCCTGCGCAAGGCGCGACCTTCGTGCAGGGCACCCGTGTGCTCGCCTCGTTCACGTGTACGCCGCCGGCCGGCGCGACGATCACCGGATGCACTGGGACTGCGGCCGCCGGGGCCGCACTTGAGACGACCGGCGTCGGTCAGCACACGTTCACCGCCGTCGCGCACGACAGCGATGGCTTGAGCGCCAGTCAAACCGTGACCTATGCGGTGAGTGTCAAACCGAGTGGGCCGCCCAAGGCGCCGAAGCTGACGATCACCGCGCTACGACAGTCGACCCGCGTTTGGCGCCAGGGCCGAGGCCTGGCCCGCGTCGCCCGCGGGAAGACACCGGTTGGCACGACGTTCTCGTTCAGCCTGAATCAGCCCGCGACCGTGTCGCTGAGCTTCACGCGCACCACACGCGATCGGCGCGGACAGGTGCACCGGCGCGGGGCCGGGGCGCTGCGTGTGCGTGGCCATGCCGGCGCTGACCGGATCGCGTTCCAAGGCCGGATCTCAGCGACCAGCAGGCTCGCGCCGGGCCAGTACAGCGTCCGGTTCGTCGCCACGAGCGGACGGCAGAGCTCGAACGCCGCCAAATCGCTTGTCTTCAAGATCGTGAAATAGGTGAGGAATCCGTGGTCGGTGCCGATAAAGGCACCGTGCTTCGGTTCCCACGGTCGTCTGTCGACGCTGATGACGCGCGCGCGTCCGCCGGTCCTACGGTCGGTTTCGCCGCCGATGGGCGCAGCGTCGGCCGCGTGGCCGGCGTGGCCAGCGTGCTGGCGTCGCTCGTGGCACTGATGACCCTGCACCTGTTCGGGCCGGCCTCGGTTCCGCTTAGCTTCGACGTCGTGGCCGGCACGGCACTGGGAATCGGCATCGGTTTTCTGGTCGTGCCGTGGGACCGGATGCCGGCGTGGACGCTGCACGCGATGCCGTTGATCGCGATCCTCGAGACCGCGATCGGGATCCGCGTGATCGGCTCCTACAGCGACATCGCGATCAACTACTACGTGTTCATCGCCGTGTTCGTCGGCTACGCGTTCGCCTCGCGCAAGGTCGTCGTGGCGTATGTCGCGCTGCTTTCCGCCGCGAGCGCGCTTCCCTTGTTCTACAGCTCGTCGGCCAGCGACACACCGGCTCGCGTGATCGTCGGCGTATTGCTGCTCGTCGTGGTGACCGGCATCGTCACCGCGTTGCGCGAGGGCCTCGAGAAGCGCCAGCGTGAACTCGAGTTGCTGGCCGTGCGCGACCCGCTGACCGGAGTCGGCAACTACCGGCTCATGACCGAACGCCTCGACTACGAGATCGCGCGCCACGTCCGTTCCGGCGCGTGCCTGACCGTGATGCTGCTTGATCTCGACGGGTTCAAGAACGTCAACGACACACTCGGCCATCTCGTCGGCGACCGGGTGCTCGTCGAGGTCGCCCACGCGATCGAAGGCTCGGTGCGATCGCAGGACACGGTCTCCCGACAGGGGGGCGACGAGTTCTCGATCCTGGCTCCGGAGACCGACGGCGACGCCGCGAAAGCGCTTGCGGCGCGTGCCCACGAGGCCGTCAACGCCGCGACCGGCGGAACGGTGAGCACGAGCATCGGATGGGTGACGTTCCCGACCCAGGCCGACGATCCACGCATGCTGCTCGCGCTCGCCGATGCCGATCTGTGGCGCGCCAAGCGCGAGCGCGGAACGGGCCGGGCCGGACGCACCCCAGCACCCCTCGACGCACTGCTGGTCGGCCAGGCGCTGCCGTCCGCCAACTAGTCCGCGTCTAGCTCTCGAGCGACATCTCGCGCGACACCTCGAGCGCGAGCCGCGGCGCCGGGCCAAAGCGCGTCTGACTGACGCCCGTCTGGCGGAAGCCGTGCCGCTTGTAGAAGGCGAGGGCTCCCGGATTGGCGTCCACCTCGATCCGGCGGATCCCATCGTGGTGGGCGCGCTCCACGACGTCCTGCACGAGCCGGCCGCCGATGCCGTGCCGCATCTGCTCGGGAAGGACAAACAGGCCGTCGAGCTCGAGCGCGTGGCCGGCGCGCGGAAGGATGGCGGAGAACCCGAGCGGCCGATCCTCGGCGTCGGCCGCGACGCGGACGTAGCCCAGGCGAACCTGGGCCGCCGGCACGTCGATCACCTCCGGATGGGCCTCAAGCTGCTCCCGGTAGGCATCCCAGATGAGCGACGCACGCCGTTGGACCTCAATCAGGCGCGGGATGTCCTCGGCCCGCGCGCTGCGAATCACTGCATTGCGCCCATGGCGTGCATCGCTCTGTGCGAGCCGGGCACGACGAGCCCGGGGACGGAATCCGGCGCCGCCAGCACCCCGATCGCCAACGCGATCAGGATGGCCGCCGTTCCCCAGGTGACGACGCGCTTCCAGGGAAGCGTCTTCTCGAGGGCGATCAGCGCGGCGATGAACGCCATCCAGGCGATGCTCATCACGCCGAGCGCGAACAGCGCCAGCATCAGCCCCCAGCAGCAGCCCAGGCACCACGCAGCGTGGCGGGCGCCGAGCTCGAGTGCACCGCGCCGGCCGTCACGCCAATTCCCCATCAGGAACCCAACCGGGCTGCGGCACTTGCTCAGACATGCGCTCTTGAGGGGCGTGAGCTCGTAAACGGCGGCGGCGATCAGCACGCCGGCCGTGACCCAGCGACCGGCCGAGTGCCAAGCCAGCTCGGATCCGAGCAGGGCTCTCCCGGCACGGTACACGCCATACGCGACGAGCCCGGCGGACCCCCACACGATCACGTAGGCGGCGGTGAACAGCAGCGGTCGATCGAGCCCGCGCTGGCGCGTCATCCTCGAGTACAGCGCCACCGTCGGCGACAGCGACGGCAGCATCATCGCCGCCATCATCACGACCCAGACGCCGAGGAACCAGCCGAGGCCTCCGAGATCGGTGCCGGGACCCGCGTCCATGCCGGACATCCGGTCCGCCGTCGACCACCAGGCGATCGCGGCCAGCGCGAACAGCACGGCCACCAGGCCGAGCCTGGCACGCGCCGCGGTGAAGGCCTGGCCGAGCTCGCCGCGGGAGGGGGTCCGAGTGTCAGCTGCGGCGGCGCTCACGCCGCCCACGCGAACTCGGACCTGGAGAACGCTGACTTGGCGTCGTATTGGATCCCGAACGCGTCGATGCTCGAACGCGTCGCGTGGGCCACGGTGAGTTCGGATCCGGCCGGATGGAAGATCCCGGTCAGCTTCGCGGGCTCGCCGCTCTCAACCCCGAACGGCACGACATCCTCGATCTCGAGGTCGACCGCGTCCCCCACGCGCACAGAGTGATTCAGACCGTTCTCTTCCACGGTGATCGGGGCCCGCTGCGCCCCGAGGTTCTCGCCGATCAGTGGGCCCAGAGCCTGCATCGGTCCGCCGAGCGCGCCCGAGAAAACCGCGCCGAGCTTCTCAGCCTGCTCGTCCGAGGCCGCCGCGTCGATGAACACACCGAGCCGCCAGTTGCCGTCGCTCATGATTTTCGGCGTGTCGGCGGCCGCGACGACCGTCAGCCCACCGACATCCACGCCCTCGACGTCGCCGTTCTTGACGTGGAACACGAGCACGACCTTGCAGCGATCGTTGGTCGCGCCGAGTGACAGCGAGGCCGTGCAGGGACACACGACGCTGCAGGAGCACGATTCGAAATAAGACCCTTCAAGCGACCAGGACACGTTCATCTCCTCCGCCGGCGGAATATAGATCGATTCTCTTGCACCTGGGCGAGCCAGTCAACCGGGCCGGTATACGGCAACCGCCTCAGCGATCGTCCGTCGCGGTGGCGCCTGAGGCTCACGCCGACCGCTCCACCGAATCCCGTCGGCTTACGATGGCACGTGCCGAAGCCCGTCGAGCGCCACGTCGAGGATGCGCTCGACGTCAGCCCGCTCGAGCGTCGTCAGCTTGGTGATCCCGCTGACCAGGTGGAGCACGTCGGCGACGTCGACGTCCGGGCGGACGATCCCAGCCGCCTGAGCGCGCGCCACGAGCGGCGCGCCGGCCTCGTACAACGCGTTACGACACGGGGCGAACACGTCGGAGCCGCCACCGTCCTCGGCGAACAGCTCGTTGGCCAGGGCCTGCTTGGTGGCGACGTAGTCGACGAACCGCCGCAACCAAGTGACGAGCGCGTCCCATGGCTCGAGCTCGGCAACGTCGCGCGCCGAGCGCGCCATCGCCCCGACTTCCTGTACGTAGACCGCCTCGATCAGCTCGCGCCGGGTCGGGAAGTGGCGGTACAGCGTGCCGATTCCCACGCCCGCCCGTCGGGCGATGTCCTCGAGTGAGGTCTGAGTATCGGCCTCGGTGAACGCGGCGTGAGCGGCGGCGAGCAGCTTGTCGTAGTTACGTTGGGCGTCGGCGCGCTTGGGGCGCTGCAACAAATTGGTGGGATCGGTGGCGTGGACGGTCATCGAATTCGTGATTCTGGAGGGTGCCTCCATTTTAGCGCCGAAATGGCCCGCCGTCGAGCTCGACACCAGCCCGGCCACCCGCCTCTCGCCGACACCGGCCGCCGATCAGGACCCTGGCTAGGCCTGCCGCGTAGCATTGAGGCCATGAGCGACGAGAGCATTGCCAGCCACATCGAGAAGCTCGTGGCCGAGGAGCACACGCTCCGCAACCGCGAGGCCGAGGACAGCAAGAGCACCGAGCGGCTCGACGAGGACCGCGGAAGGCTCGAGGCGGTCCAGGTCGAGCTCGACCGCTGCTGGGACCTGCTGCG
Source organism: Solirubrobacteraceae bacterium (assembly GCA_045805545.1). Lineage (GTDB taxonomy): Bacteria > Actinomycetota > Thermoleophilia > Solirubrobacterales > Solirubrobacteraceae > Palsa-465. Next base: position 49,835 of record JBJMLD010000166.1, read on the forward strand.
CCAGCGGCGCGCCCTGCGCGAAGCGGGCGCGAACCCGGACGATGCGCAGGTCCGGGATGCCGGGACCGTCGAGCACTACCTGCAGTAGCCCGAGCTAGCGGTCGATCCCGCGCCACACCGCGCGTCCGGCCGCTGCCGAACGCGCCTAGCTCGTGCTGGTCAGCGTGTCCGTGGAGCTCGTCGTGTCGGTCGAGCTGGTCGTGTCGGTCGAGCTCGTGGAGGGCGCGGCGCCGCCACCCGGGGCCGGCGCGACATCGACCGCCGACGATGCGGCATGGCCGTGGCCGTCGCTGATGTCGGCGGTGTAGGTCCCGGGCACCGGGTTGCTGACGTGCGGGAAGCTGAACGTGGCGCTGCCCGACGAGTTAGTCGTCAGCGGGTAGGTCTCGACTCCGCCGTCCGGCCGGGTCAGGTTCATCGTCAGGCCGGTGTTGGGCGGGAAGCCGGTGACCGTGATCGAGAAGCTGTCGAGCACGGTGCCTGAGCTTGGGCTGAACGCGGCCGCCGGGTTGAGCGTCGGCTGCCCGGCGGGCGGCTGCCCGCCCTGGCTGCCTGGGTTCGTCGACGTGCCGGATCCCGAGCCGTGCGGCTTGTATGGCCCATCGCTGCGCGCTGTCCACAGGCCGGCCTTGCGTGAGAACAGCTGCCCGGTGTTCGGGTCGTACAGAGTGAAGATGTTGATGATCGTGGTCGACTGGTTGATAACCGTGATGTTGGCGGGCTCGAAACCGGTCCACAGGGGGCCGTAGTACCGGGGCGCGGTGAGCAGCTGCGGCGGCCCGAGCGGGTTGCCGCAGTAGCACTTCACGACCGGTTCGCCGTAGTGATCGACGAACACCGCGGTGCCCGCCTCGAGCACGGACTGCAGGGGGCTGGCGACGCCGTTGACATATCCGTGGTTCGTCACGCGCGTGTCGGTCCGCAGCAGCACGGCCGTCAGCCCGGACACGTAATGACGGATGTCCGTCTCCCGGATCCCCAGGGTCTGCGACCACGCGGCCGCCTTGGCGTGGTTCTCCTCCAAGAACGAGATCAGCTTGCCGGCGTCGCACGTGGCGTAGTTACGAGTGCCGCCGTACAGCCCCGGCAGGCTGCCGGTGAACGTCGGCCGCCCGGTCTTGCCGGCGGCGGCAGGTGGCTTCAGTCCCTTCTTGTCCGTCCCGGTCGAAGCGGTGAACGGGTTGTTCGTACTCGTCGAGACAGCTTCCGCGCGGACCTCGCTCGGGCCGGAGACCCCCGCGGCGGCGACCGCCGCCGAGCTCTTGTGCGAGGAGCTGCCGCATGCCGCGAGCAGCAGCGCCATTAGAAGCAGACCGCCGCCGGCCACTGCCCTGCACATCGTGCCCAGTCGGAGACGACCAGAACGATTGATGGTTGCTCTCCGGCGTTGCACTCAGCGGCCCCCGTTTGACGTCCATGCGCGCGCTGCTCAGAAAAGTTGCGCAACGCACACCGTAACGCCTGCGCGGTGCCGATTTGAAAAAAATCCGTGCCCGAATAGGATCCCGGCCCGGAGGTAGATGAATGCGTGGGATTCGGTTCAGCACGCGCGCGGCGGCGTGCCTCGCGACGGTCAGCGTGTGCGTTATGACGGCGGCCGCCCCGGCCAGCGGCGCCCAGTTCTCGGCCGCGACCAAGCGCGCGCTCACCTCGATCGCGGTCAGCGGGCTGGGCGCCGGGCTTCAGCCAGGCCTCGTCGTCGGCGTCTGGGTGCCGGGGCGCGGCAGCTATGTCCGCACGTTCGGCACCAGCAGCCTTGCCACCGGCAAGCCGGTCAGCGCCGATGACCACTTCCGAATCGCCAGCATCACGAAGTCATTCACCTCCGAGGCGATCCTCCGGCTGGTCGATCAGCACAAGCTGTCCTTGAGTTCGCGTCTCAGCGCGTACGTGTCCGGCATCCCGAACGGCAACGTCATCACGATCGCCCAGCTCCTCAACATGACCAGCGGGATCTACGCCTTCACCGACGATCAACGTTCGGTGCAGGCCTACACGCGAAACCCGCTGCGCCCGTTTTCGCTCGCGGACGTGGTGCGCATCATCCAGCGCCACCAGCCGTGGTTCGCACCGGGAACCAGTGCCCGGTACGACGACAGCAACTACTACCTCCTCGGGGCGATCGCCGAGAAGGTGACCGGCCTGCCGTTGCGTGAGGTCATTCGCCGTCAGGTCTTGAATCCCCTCCGTCTTAGGCACACGCTGTACCCGCGCACATCGGCCATGCCCCGTCCGTTCGCGCGTGGCTACCTCGATCAGGCGAACCTGGCGCCGCGAGACGTCACGCTGAGCAACCCGGCCTACCCGGGCGGCGCGGGCGCGATGATCTCGACGCTGGGCGATCTCAAGGTCTGGGCCAAGGCCCTTGCCACCGGGTCGCTGCTGAGTCCCGCGACCCACCGGGCGCAGCTGATGACTCACCTTCTTTCTGAGTCGCCGACGTTGACCACGAGCTACGGGTTCGGCATCACCGATACAAATGGCTTCCTCGGCCACGACGGCGCGATCCTCGGCTATGGGTCGACGATGTTCTATCTGCCAAAGGCGCGGGCCACGATCGTCGTGCTCGGCAACAACAACGACCTCGCTCAGCCGAAGCCGCTGTTCACGGCAATCGCGATCGGCTACTACCTGTTCCACGGGCAATTCCGCCACGGCCTCTGAGTCGCCCGAGCCGGTAGGGTTGCCGGCCATGGCAAATGAACAGATCGTGCAGGGCCTGATCGGACTGCGCGGAGCCGTCGGCGCCGGCGCGTGGCTGGCGCCACGGTTGTCCGGGCGCCTGTTCGGGCTCGACCCGTCGGCGAACCCGCAGGCGCCATACCTCGGCCGGCTGTTCGGCATACGCGACGTCGCGCTCGCCTTCGGGCTCAGCGCCAGCGATGGCGCCCAGCGCGCTCAGTGGCTGCGCGTCGGTGTGGCCTGCGACCTGGCCGACGCGCTGGCCGGTCTGCTGGCAGGCCGCCGAGGCGAGCTCCCGAAGCACGCCACGGTGATGGTCACGGCGACGGCGCTCGCCGCGGCCGCGCTCGGCGTGGTCGCGCTGCAGGACGAGCAGCCAGCGAGCTGAGCCACCCGGTGTAGACGTCGATGAAGGCTTCCATCGCGGCGTCCACGCCTGCCACGTCACGCGTGGCCAGCAGGTCGAGCAGCAGTCCGCGCGTTACCGCAACCCCGAGTCTGGCGTGTGCGCGAGCCATGTCGGGCGGGATACCCAGCGAGAGGTTTATCTCCGTGACCGGCGCGAGCCAGTCCTCGACGATCCCCTCGAGCAACTCGGTCGTGTGCGCGCGGCCCTGCAGCGCCTGCCCGTAGATCTCGAAGAAGAGCCGCTCGTTGGGCCACAAGGCGGGATCTGAGATGTGCTTCCACCAGTCGCGCATCGCGTCCGCCAGCGGCGCCTCGGGGTCGGGCAGGATGTCCGCGAGCAGCTCGCGCTGACGCGCCTCGACCGTGCGGACGATGTCGACCCAGAGAGCCTCCTTGGAGCCGAAGTGGTGGATCAGCATGCGGTGACTCGTCCCCAGTGCCGTCGCCAGCGTGCGCAGGCTCACGTCCGAGATGCCGTTCTGCGCGACGTACTCGATCGCGGCATCGAGCAGTTTCTGGCGCGGGGGCTTGTCCGTCACGTCGCGGTAGTGTACCATCTGGTACATGAAACCTGTACGTGTGTCAACCGATGTGACCAACTCAGCCGAGGAGGTCTACGACTTCCTCGACGTGATGGCCAACCACGAACCGTTCACCAACCACATGCTCCAGGACTGGCGCTACTCCGGGCCCGACCGCGGCATTGGCTCGAAGGCCCGCGTGACGGTCAAGGCGGCCGGACGCAGCGAGACCGTCGACATCGAGGTGGTCGCCGGCGAGCGCCCGCGCTCGATCGTCGAGCAGAACATCGGTGCCGGCGGTCGGCGAATCGCCACTGGGACGTACACGCTCGAGCCTCTACCGGACGGTGGTACGCGGATCGTGTTCGAGTACGCCTGGAAGCAGGCGCCGCTCGGCGAACGTCTGGGCGCGCCGCTGGTTCGGACGATCCTTGCGCGCGGCAACCGACGCGCTTTGGATCGGCTGGCCGAGCAGCTGGCCGCGCTCGCGCCGGTCGCGAACGCCAGCTGAGCTGGCCCATGGCTCGGCGATAGGCTGCGATCAGCGATGTGTGACTTCCACAGTCACAGCGATTTGCCGCCGCTCGCCGAGGACGAATATGTCCTCGACACGCCGCGCGTGCGGGAGTTCATCGCGTTCGTGCGCGCACAGATCGAGCAGGCTGACTCCGCGCGGACAGCCACCGGGCTGATCAGTCCTGGCTTCGGCGAGCTGCTGGCCGATCCCGACTGGCTGCCGGCCGCCTACCAGGAACCGGCGATCGGCAGCGGCATGGGCGGCGGCATCGGCCAGTGGCTGGTGTTCCGCGCCGCCGACCGCTCGCTGTCGCTGTTCAGCCTGGTCGTGCCAGCGGGCGCGATGACCCCGGTGCACGACCACCTCGCCTGGGGCCTGGTCGGGATCTACCGGGGCAACCAGGACGAGGAGTTCTACCTGCCACGGGATGGGATGCTCACGCCGCTGCGCCGCCGAGCGCTCGAGCCCGGCGACTTCTACACCCTGCTGCCACCCCGCGACGACATTCACCGCGTGCGCACGACCTCAGCCCAAACCTCGGTGTCGATCCACCTTCTGGCCAACGACACCGGCTGCGTGTGGCGCCACGTCTACGACGAGGGCACGGGTGAGGCCAGCCCGTTTCGCTCCGGGTACGTCAACGCCGCGTGCGTCAACGGCGACACGGCGTAAGCGCCCGCCGGCCGGCAGTCA
>JBJMLD010000167.1:0-9171 GCA_045805545.1 Solirubrobacteraceae bacterium
CGCCACGAGCAGGACCAGGACGCTGATGATCGGCCAGCCGATCGAGATCGCCACGGGCCCGCCGTTGATCCACGCCTGGCCGTAGGTGGTGAAGCACCCGGCCAGGATCGAGATGATCGAGAACGAGATCGCGAAGTTGGAGAAGCCACTCCACCCCCGCTTCAGCTCCTGCTTGTACCCGAGTTCCGCGAGGCGTTGCTCGTCGGCGGTGAGCGTCTCGGAAGTGGCTGCCATTTACAGGCCCCTCCTCAAAAGGTCTGGTGGTCCGTCCTTAGCGGCGGAAACCTTATTCCGCGCCGCGGATCGAAGTCAAGGGGTGCCGCGGGGCCAGGGCGGGTCGGGCGGCCTGAGAGAGGGTCGAACAGCGCATCGAGGGGGAGCGCGCAGGGTTTCGCCGTCCGTTTGGTCAACCCCGACGCGAATGGGGTTTCGCCGTCAGTGACACCCCCGAACGAGCACGGCGTTTGGAAGCGCGGCTCGTTTTCGGGGCTCCCAAACGTTGCGGTCGTTTTCTGTCTCTGACGTTTGGAAGCCCCCGCCGGACGTGTGGCTGCCAAACGTTACGGTCGTTTCCCGACCGTCGGCGAGCCGCGACCCAGCCCATACTCGCTCTCCCCAGCCGCCGTTACGTTGCCGACGACAGCCTCACGAGGCGCGGGCGCTACCCCTTGGGCAGCAAGCCGGCCAGCACGTGCTCGGTGCCCCGCAGGTGCTCGGCCATCTCCTTGGCGGCCACCGCTTCGTCGTGCCGGCGCACGGCGGCGAGGATGCGCCGGTGCGAGGCGTTCGAGGAATCGAGCACCTCGGGCGGGTGGGCGATGTAGGAGATCAGTCCGGTCATCGCGCCCTGGACTTCGGTCATGACCGTGACGAGGCGCGCGCTGCGTGTCGCCTCGGCCAGCGCGACGTGCCAGCGGACGTCGGCCTGACGGTAGGCGGTGAAGTCCTCGAGCATCCCGTCGAGCGCGACGATCAGCTCCTCCAGCACGTCGAGATCGCCCGGCTCGGACCGCTCGGCGGCCAGGACGGCGATTCCGACCTCGACCGCCATGCGCTCGTCGCAAACGTCCCGCCAGGCGGCCAGCAGCTCGGACGACGGCGGCGTTGCCGGCGGCTGCGGGTCGGCCACGAACGTTCCGCCACCGCGCCCGCGCGTGGCGCGCAGGTGGCCGCTCTGCCCAAGCGCGACCAGCGCCTGGCGCAGCGTCGAGCGCGCGATCCCGAAGCGCGCACACAGCTCGCGTTCAGCCGGCAGCCGGGTGCCGGGCGGCAGCAGGCCGAGCTTGATCGCCGTGCCGAGGCGCTCGACCGTCTCCTCGAACGCCGTCTGCGAGCGCACCGGGGCGAACACGGCCTCCAGCGAGGCGACCGATTCGAGCGCCGCGACCGGTCCCGCCGTAGAGACGCCGCCCTCACTCATAGCCGTTCGAAGCCCCGGAAGCGCTCCCAGTCGGTGATCGCCGAGTTGAAGGCGATCAGCTCCACGTCGGCTGCGTGCACATAGTGGTCTACGACGTCGTCGCCCAATGCGCTCCGGGCCACCTGGCTCTCGACGAACAGATCGCGCGCGTCACGCAGCGTCGCCGGCAGTCGCGGCTTGTCGTGCGCCTCATACGCGTTTCCCTCGTACGGCGGCTCGAGCTCCAGCCCGGCCTCGACGCCATGCAGACCGGCGGCGATCAGCGCGGCCAGCGCCAGGTACGGATTCAGATCCGAGCCGCCGGCCCGGTTCTCGAAGCGCAGCGCGGCGCCGTGCCCGACCACCCGTAGCGGGCATGTGCGGTTGTCGTGCGCCCAGGCGACGGTCGTCGGCGCGAACGACCCCTCGGCGAAGCGCTTGTAGGAATTGACGTTGGGCGCCAGCAGCAGCGTCAGCTCGCGCAGGCAGGCCAGCTGGCCGGCCAGGAACGCGTCGAACGTCGCCTTGTCGCGGGGGAACACGGCGGCGCCGTCGGCGGTGTCCGCCAGGGAGAAGTGGATGTGACACGAGCTGCCCTCGCGCTCGTTGAACTTGGCCATGAAGCTGATCGCCATGCCCTCCTGCGCCGCGATCTCCTTGACGCCGTTCTTGTACACGGCGTGGCCGTCGGCGATCGCCAGCGCGTCGCCGTAGCGGAAGTTGATCTCGTGCTGGCCGAAGTTGCACTCGCCCTTGGAGTTCTCGACCTCGAGCCCGGCCGCCCCCATCTCGTTGCGGATGCGCCGGATCAGCGGCTCGATTCGCGCGGTTCCGATCAGCGAGTAGTCGACGTTGTAGAGGTTGGCCGGATCGAGGTCGCGGTAGGCGCGCTGCCATGCTTCCTCGTAGGTGTTCTGAAAGACGAGGAACTCGAGCTCGGTGCTGGCATTGGCGCTCCAGCCGCGCTCGGCGAGCCGCTCGAGCTGACCGCGCAGCACCTGGCGGGGAGACGTCGTGACGGTCGAGCCGTCCGCCCACTCCAGGTCGGCCAGGCACATTACGGTGCCCGGGTGCCAGGGGACGGGCTGCAGGGTCGCCAGATCGGGGCGCATCGCGAAGTCGCCGTAGCCGCGATCCCACGAAGCCATCTCATAGCCGTCGACGGGTCGCATGTCGACGTCGGTGGCGAGCAGGTAGTTGCAGCCCTCCGCGCCGTGCCCGACGACCTCCTTAAGGAAGTGATGCGCGGTCAGTCGCTTGCCCTGAAGCCGGCCCTGCATGTCGCACAGGGCGAGCACAACCGTGTCTATCTCGCCCCGTTCAACCTGCGCGGTCAGCTCGTCCAGAGTCATCGCGGGCGTGAAGGTATAGGAATCGAGCCTTAGGCGCTAGGGTGCGCGCGATGGCTGATCTGGACGGGATCGTGGACCAGCTCACGGGGCAACTCGGTCCGGTGACCGAGGCGCCGGTGCCGCTCCAAGGCGGCATCACAAACCGCAACTATCGCGTTCGCTTCGGCGCGCGCGACTACGTCGTGCGGCTGCCCGGCAAGGACACCGGGCTGCTCGGGATCGACCGAGAGGCCGAGCGGCTGGCCAATCAGGCGGCGGCCCGGCTGGGCATCGCACCGGCCGTGGCAGCGGCCGATGAGCAGGCGATCGTTACCGAGTTCGTCATCTGCCGCCCCGTCGATCCCGGTGGCCTGCGCGCCGATCCCTCGCAGGTCGCCCAGGCGCTGCGGGCCTTCCATGACTCGGGCACGCAGCTACCGACACCGTTCTGGGTGCCGGACCTGCTCGCCGACTACGCCCGCATCGTCGCGGCGCGCGGCGGGAGCCTCCCGGCGGAGTACGCCGACACGCGTGGCCTCGCCGATCGCGTCGCCGCCGCGCTGCCGCTGGTCGAGCCCGTGCCCTGCCACGATGACCTGCTGCCGGCCAACCTGCTGCTCGTCGACGGCTCCCGCCTCATGCTCGTCGATTGGGAGTACGCCGGCATGGGGCACCGGATGTTCGACCTCGGCAACCTCGCCGTCAACAACGAGTTCGACGAGGCGGCGGAGGAAAGGCTGCTGGGCGCGTACTTCGACGAAGTGCCGCCGTCTCGCCCCCACCGTGCCGCGCTCAAACTGATGCGGATCATGTCCGACGCCCGGGAAGCGGCGTGGGGCGTCGTCCAAGGCGTGATCTCGGAGCTCGACTTCGACTTCGCCGCCTACGCCATGAAGCATTTCGATCGATTAAGTGCGTCGGCCGAGGATCCGCGGCTGGAGGAGTGGCTGAGTGCCGCGGCCGCGTGAGCTTCCCGACCGCGCGCGCGTGGTCATCATCGGCGGGGGTGTCGGCGGCGCCTCGATCGCCTATCACCTGGCGAGGCTCGGCGAGCGCGACGTCGTGCTGCTCGACCGAAATGAGCTGACCAGCGGCTCGACGTTCCACTCCGCCGGTCTGGTCGGTCAGCTGCGCGGGAGCGTTTCGCTCACGCGCATGATGATGGACTCGGTCGAGCTCTACCGCACGCTCGACTGCGGCTGGGTCGGGTGTGGCGGACTCCGACTCGCCTGCACGCCCGAGCGCGAGCAGGAGGTGATGCGCCAGGTGGCGTGGGCCAAGACGTTCGGACTCCCGCTCGAGCTGCTCTCGCCGCAGCAGGCCCAGGAGCTGTTCCCGTTGATGGTGACCGACGGCGTGCGCTGCGCGTCCTACCTGCCCACCGACGGATATCTCGATCCCTCGCAGCTCACCTATGCGCTGATCGAGGGCGCGCGCGCCGGCGGAACGCAGGTCTTCACGCATTCGCGCGTCACAGGCATCGACGTGCGTGATGGCCGCGTGCGCGGGGTGTCGACCCAGTGGGGCGATGTCGAGGCCGAGGTCGTCGTCAACGCCGGCGGGATGTTCGCGGCTGAGATCGGGCGCCTGGCCGGTGCGCGCGTGCCGATCGTCCCCTTTGCCCACGAGTACCTCGTCACGCAGCCGTTTCGCGAGCGCGGTTCGGCCGGCGAGATCGTCCACCTGCCCACGTTGCGCGACCCGGACCTGCTGATCTACTTCCGCGAGGAGGGCGCCGGCCTGATCATGGGCGGCTACGAGCGCCACAGCGCGCCGTGGGCGCTCGACGACCACGCCCTGGACGCGATCCCGGCTGACTTCAACGGCCGCCTGCTGGAAGAGGATTGGCCGCGCTTCGAGGAGATCGCGCGCAACTCGTCCAAGCGGGTGCCCGCGATGGAGGACGTCAAGGTCACCCGGCTGATCAACGGCCCCGAGGCGTTCACGCCGGACAACGAGTTCTGCCTCGGCGAGAGCGACGTGCGCGGCTTCTACGTGGCCGCCGGCTTCTGCGCCCACGGGCTGGCCGGGGCGGGCGGGATCGGCAAGGTCATGGCCGAATGGATCCTTACGGGCGAGCCGGGAAGCGATGTGTGGGAGATGGACATCCGCCGCTTCGGGGCGCACTACCGCTCGCCGAGCTACACGCTGAAGCGAGCGCGCGAGGTCTACGAGACCTATTACGACATCAAGTACCCCGGCCATGAGCGCCAGGCGGGACGCCCGCTGCGCGTCTCGAGCGCGTACCCCTGGCACCGGGAGCACGGGGCCGAGTTCGGCGAGAAGTCGGGCTGGGAGCGGGTCAACTGGTACGCGGCAAACGAGCCAGCCGGCGATCCCGATCTGCGTCCGCGCGGCTGGGCGGGCATGCACTGGTCCCCGGCGATCGGCGCCGAGCATCGAGGCACCCGCGAGGCCGCCGGGCTGTTCGATGAGTCCTCGTTTGCCAAGCTCGAAGTATCGGGCCCCGGCGCCGCGGAGCTGCTCGAGCGGCTGTGCGACAACCACGTCGCGCGCGACGTCGGCGCGATCACCTATACGCAGATGCTGAACCGTCGCGGCGGGATCGAATGCGACTTCACGGTGACGCGCGTGGAGGAGGAGCTGTTCCAAATCGTCACCGGGACCGCGTTCGGCAACCACGACGCGAGCTGGATCGCCCGACACCTGCCGGTTGACGGCTCGGTACGGCTGAGCGACGTCACGTCACGCTGGGCGTGCTTCGCCTTGTGGGGGCCGCGCGCCTCAGAGGTCCTCTCCTCGTTGAGCGCCGACCCCCTCGATTTCCCGTACCTGTCGATGCGCTCGCTCGCCGTCGGCGACGTGCCCGTACGGGCGCTCCGGGTCACGTTCGTGGGCGAGTTCGGTTGGGAGCTCTACTGCCCGACCGAGTACGGCGCCGGCCTGTGGCGGGCGCTGTGGGAAGCGGGCCAGCCGCATGGCCTCGTGGCCGGGGGATACCGCGCGATCGACTCGCTGCGGCTGGAGAAGGGCTACCGCGTGTGGGCGGCCGACATCACGCCCGACGAGACGCCGTTCGAGGCCGGGCTCGGGTTCTCTGTGCGCAAGGACGACCGCGAGTACATCGGCGGCGAGGCACTGGGTCCACCCGGCGAGCCGACGCCGCCGCGCGTGCGCCTGCGCTGCCTGGTCCTGGACGATCCCCGGTCGGTGGCGCTCGGCAACGAGCCGGTCCGAGTCGACGGCGCGGTGGTCGGCCGGGTCACGAGCGGCGGCTACGGCTACACCGTCGAGCGCTCGATCGCCTACGCCTACCTGCCGCCCGAGGTCGAGATCGGCACTTCGGTCGAGGTCGACATATTCGGTCAGTGGGTGCCCGGCGAGGTGATGCGCGAGCCGCTGTTCGATCCGGCCGGGGAGCGGGTGCGCGGGCGGCCTGCGGTCTCCGCGACGAGCTAGTCGCCGCTACTCTTGCGCGCCTATGTCGGTCACGGTTGTCGGCTCGATCGCCTTTGACGCAGTCACCACCCCCTTCGGCTCGCGCGAGCGGATGCTCGGTGGTTCGGCCGTGCACTTCGCGCTGGCTGCCTCGTTCTTCGACGAGGTGCACGTAGTCGGTCCGGTTGGCGAGGACTTCGGCGAGAGCGAGCTCGCCGTGCTCGCCTCCCGCGGCATCGACACCAGCGACATCGAGCGCGTCGAAGGCGGACGCACGTTCTTCTGGCGCGGCGTCTACGGCTGGGATCTGAACGACCGCGAGACGCTCGACACGCAGCTGAACGTGTTCGCCGAGTTCCAGCCCAAGCTCTCAGAGGCCTCGGCCGCGGCCGACGTCCTGTTCCTGGCCAATATTCAGCCGGACCTCCAGCGCGAGGTCAGGCTTCAGTGCACCGGCACGCGCTTCGCCGCGCTCGACTCGATGAACCTGTGGATCGAGACCGCACGCGATTCCCTGGTCGCCGCCATTGCCGAGGTCGACTGCCTGCTCCTGAACGACTCCGAGCTTCGCCAGCTGACCCAGGAGCCCAACCTCGTCCGCGCCGCGCGCCGAATCCGCGAGTGGGGTCCGCGCGTCGTCGTCGCCAAGCAGGGCGAGTACGGCGCCGCGATGGTCACCGAGGAGGGCTTCTTCGGCCTGCCGGCCTTCCCGCTCGAGACAGTCGTCGACCCCACCGGCGCCGGGGACAGCTTCGCCGGCGGCTTCCTCGGCTATGTCGCCGCCCACCCCGGGGAGGAGCTCGAGCACGACATTCTGTCCCGGGCCATGGCCTACGGGACCGCGCTGGCCTCGTTCAACGTGGAGGAGTTCGGCGTCGAGCGCGTGGCCCGGCTGAGCAGCGAAGAGATCGCCGAACGCGTGGCCGAGCTCGGCCGGATCACCCGGTTCGTCGAGAAGCCAGCCGCGCTCAGGGACTAGCCCTGGCATTGGCAGTGACATCCGGCCTGAATCCGGGTAGCATCGCGCACCAGTGACGTGGGGATTTCTGTGGCTGATGCTGGCACTGAAGTTGCCGTTGGCTGCCCTCATCTACATCGTCTGGTGGGCGGTCAAGCAGGAGCCTGAGCAGCCTTCGTCCTCCGACGACGACGGCGGCCTGAAGAAGCGCCCCACCCACCCGCGCGGGCCGTTCCCGCGCCACCCGCGCCGTCCCCGCCGCGGCCCCCACGGCGACCCGCCGCCGTTCTCGCCGCCGCGCGTGCGCACGGTCCGCGCCCGGGCCCGCACGCTCGGCCACTGAGCCGGCAGCACCACGACGCCATCTCGAGTCACGTCGGCGGACGCTCGGCCAGCAAGCCTTCGGCCGCCGCCACTGGCAGACTTGCGCGCGATGTCAGCCGCCGCCTCCGTCCTCTCCGACGGGACGATCCTTAAGCTCGTCGAGGCCGGCCGGATCCGGGTCGACCCCTGGGACGCCGCCATGGTCCAGCCGGCCAGCGTCGATCTGCGCCTCGGCGACTCCTTCCGCGTGTTCCACAACCACCGCGCCTCGGCCATTGACCTGCGCCAGCCGCCGGAGAACCTGACCGAAGAGGTCGTCGTCCCCCGCGAGGAGTCGTTCGTCATTCATCCCGGCGAGTTCTGCCTCGGCCGGACGCTCGAGTGGGTCGAGCTGCCGGATGACATCGTCGCGAGAATCGAAGGCAAAAGCTCGCTAGGACGCCTCGGGCTGATCGTCCACGCCACCGCCGGCTTTTGCGACCCGGGGTGGAAGGGGACGCTGACGCTGGAGCTCAACAACCTGACGCGCGTCCCGATCAAGCTCTACCCGGGCCTGCCGATCGCGCAGCTGTCGTTCATGACGCTCGACAAGCCGGCGCAGCGGCCGTACGGGAGTCCGGGGCTCGGCAGCCATTACCAGGGTCAGCGAGCGGCGACCGAAAGCCGCTACGGGGGCGGCCCGGCCGCGTCGTAGCGAGCGACGCTCCCGGAATCGGCTAGGCTGCCGCCGCGATGGTCAGCGCGCTCCTCACGACCGCCACCGTCTCGAAGGCACCGTTCTACGTTGCGGGTGGCGTGCTGGCGATCTACGCCGTCGTCCTCGCCGCCATCGGGATCACCCAGCCGAAGTTCCCTTATAGCGCGCGCGGCGCCCGGGGAGTCATGCTCCTTTCCTTTCTGCTCGTCGTCATCACGATCGCCATCGCGGTCAAGACGAGCACCTTCGAGTAACCGGCTCCTCGCGGCTTCTCGCGCGGTACATCCGGGTACTAAAGTGAGGTTTGATGGTGCCTCGCGGCCTTCGGCGCCGCAGGGATTCAGGCAACCGCGAGAGGAGTGCCATGACGACGGAAACTGAACGGCAGGACGGCGCCGGCGTAGATACCGCCAATGAGACTCTGACGGTTACCGATAACCGGACGGGTCAACAGTACGAGATCCCGATCGAGGACAACACGATCCGGGCCACCGAGCTGCGCAACATCAAGACCCACGAGGACGACTTCGGGCTGATGACCTACGACCCGGCCTACATGGCCACGGCGTCGTGTCGCTCGGCCATCACATTCATCGATGGTGAGAAGGGGATTCTCGAGTACCGCGGCTACCCGATCGAGCAGCTGGCTGAGAACTCCAGCTACCTCGAGGTCGCGTACCTGCTCGTGCACGGCGATCTTCCCACCCAGCAGCAGCTCGCCGACTGGACGCATGAGATCACGATCCACACGTTCGTGCACGAGAACATCAAGGAGTTCATGCAGGGCTTCCGCTACGACGCGCACCCGATGGGCATGCTGCTGGCGTCGGTCGGCGCCCTCTCGACCTTCTATCCCGAGGCCAGTGCGATCAAGGACGAGAAGATCCGCTACATGCAGATCATCCGCCTGATCGCGAAGATGCCCACGCTGGCCGCGTTCTCCTACCGCCACAACCGGGGCATGCCGTACGTGTATCCGGACAACGATCTGTCGTACCCCGGCAACTTCCTCTCGATGGTGAAGAAGATGGCCGAGGTTCACTACAAGGTGAACCCGATCCTC
>JBJMLD010000168.1:0-12106 GCA_045805545.1 Solirubrobacteraceae bacterium
CCAGGCCACGAGCAGGCCGGCATGAAGGGCACGCTCACGGTGAGCTGAGGAGTCGCGCCGAGCGGCAGTTCTGGTGGGCTTCGGCACCGTGTCGCCGGCGACAACGCGCTCGGACGAGGCGCAGGGGATGCCGGCGGCGTTAGCGAGGGTGAGCGCGTCGGACGTCCTCGGCTTGAGCGCCGGGCGTGCTGCCGTCTACGAAGGCGGAGAAGGCGGGGCACCGTACTGCACTTCCCGCGATGAAAGAGGCCCCCTCTGCGGGCGCTCGCCGGACACCCCGCCTTGATCCACTTGCTATGTACCCGAAAGAGCGGTCGGCAACCCGGCTACTGCCCCAGCTCCCGCGTCTGCGCGAGGGCGTCGCCGTCTGGGTGAATGCAGACACCGTTGGTTGCTCGCCCGGCCGGCAGACGAGCGACGGTCGTCTTACCGAACGCCCGGGGGCCATTCACGCGCCACCAGAGCGCGGCCGTCAGATCGTGATCGAGATCTTGCCCCGTGCTTGTCCGGCTTCGAGGTGACGCATCGCGTCCGGTACCTCGGCCAGCGGATATGTCCGGTCGACCGCCGGCGTGACGCGACCTTCCTCGATCAGGGGCCGCAGCGCCTCCAGATCCGTGTGGCGCTCCTTGTTGACGAACATGGTTAGTCGCTGGGATACGAATGGAGAGAGCACCAAAGCACGCATCTGACGCCCCATCCCGGCCCACTTCGCCCCTTCGCCGCCCACGATGACCAGCGTCCCCTTGGGTGTAAGGGCGCGTCGGAGGCGCGACAGTCGGCTGTTCCCGCCGATGTCCAGGATCAGGTCGTACCGGTGCGAGCCGTCCGCGAACTCGTCCCTCGTGTAATCGAGCACGTGATCCGCACCTAGCGAGCGGACGAGCTCGACCTTCGCCGCACTACAGACGCCGGTGACCTCCGCGCCGAAGGCCTTGGCCAGCTGAACAGCGTAGGTGCCGACACCTCCAGAAGCGCCGATGATCAGCACGATGTGTCCTGATCGGACGTGCCCGGCGTCGCGCAGTCCCTGAAGGGCCGTGAGCGCGGAGATGGGAACCACGGCCGCCTGCTCGAAGCTGAGCTTGGGAGGCTTGTGATCGAGTTTGTCGTCTCGTGCCGCCGCGTACTCGGCGAACGACCCACGGCCGATGCCGAACACCTCGTCCCCGCGCTTGAACCTGGTTACAGCGGAACCCACCTCGACCACCGTACCGGCCACGTCGCGTCCGGGGACAGGGTTCTTCGGACGACGAAACCCAAAGCCCAGGATGCGCATCAGGTACGGCTGACCCATCATCAGGTGCCAGGTACCCCGATCCACCCCGGCCGCCCGCACTTCCACCCGCACCTCGTTGGCGGCGATCTCCGGTCTCTCGATCTCTGCCAGCCGCAGAGCGGAGGCGGAGCCGTATGCGTCCTGGACGATCGCGCGCATCAGGTGACCCCGCGTTCGAGCCTGGCGGGACAGCGGCACGCGGCCCGGCGTGCGGCAGGGGCGCGTAACGCCGCATGGCGAGCCGGTCGCCGTGGCGTCACGAGGTCACCGGGGTAGGCGTTGGCGCAGCGATGCCGGTCGTCGGTTCGCCGCCGCCCATGTCGAGCCGGAAGGGGGGATATGAGTCGGTCATCAGCGAGGCGTAGGCCGCGACTCGGAAGACCCACCGGTTCATGCCGAGGACGAAGTCATAGAGCGTCCGTGGGTAGCGGCCGGTGAAGAGCAGCGCGACGCCGGCGAAGACGACGAGCATGCCAATCAGCCCGCCGGAACTCCACAACCAGCGGCTTCCCGCCTCTGTCCAGGCGGCCCAGCCGCCGCCGGCGAACACCGCGACGACGAGGTACTGCGGCACCGCGAGCAGCCACCACTTGACGAGCACCAGTCCGCGGGAAAGCGATTCGGGATACGCCACATTGAGTCGGGCTGGATAGTCGGGCGCGTCCTTGAGCGTGAACGGCGGGTACTTGTCGGTACCGAGCGCGCTGTAGCTATAGAAGCCGACCCGCCATGACCACCGCAGGACGCCGACG
This sequence comes from Solirubrobacteraceae bacterium, assembly GCA_045805545.1. Lineage (GTDB taxonomy): Bacteria > Actinomycetota > Thermoleophilia > Solirubrobacterales > Solirubrobacteraceae > Palsa-465. The sequence goes on from JBJMLD010000168.1 coordinate 2,032, forward strand.
TTGAAATCGAACAACGCCCTCGGGTAGCGGCCGGTGAAGAGGATCGCGAAGAACGCGATCACACTCACACCGGCGAAAGCGATGCCCAGGAAGAAGAGCACAAAGAAGTGCGGAATCGCCAAGAGCCACTTGACGAGCCACAGTCCGCGACTGAGGCGCGGGGCGAGATCGCCCGTCAGTCTGAGCGGGTATTGGGATGCACTGGTTTCCATTGCGCGACCTTTCGTCCGACGGCTCCCTGGGCACCGGCCGGTGCCGCAGTGCGCGTGTTCTCGAGGTCACTCGGCGCCGAGGCGGCAGAAGCAGCTTTCGAGCCGGCGCGGCGTCAGATCGTTGCTCCTCCTAATCGAGGAAGGCCGCGCTCGGGTCAGCGATAGGACCATCCTACACCAACGAATCGGAACACCACCGTCGACGCTCACGCGGTCGCACCGACGGCTCAAATACGGCTGCACTGGCGGGTCATCGATGGCGCCCAACGCCAAGCTGCTCCGGCTGGTGGCTGGACCCGCTCCAGACTCGGGAGGACGAGCAGGCGGCCGTCATTGGTCCGCAGGCAACGAGTACGAGGTAGTCGTGTCTCGCGCTGGCAGCACGCCGGTGTTCGAGTTCGCGGGGGGCGCCGCTTGCCGATGGCGCCCCCCGCGGGTTGTGCTAGTGGGCGATGAGCTCGCCGGCGACGTGGTGCGGCGTTGTCATGCTGGGCAGGTTTTTGTGAACCCATTCCTGGGCGATCTTGCCCGAGGCCTCTGCGTCGGCGCGCGTGTTGAAGACGCTGATTGAGGTGACGGTGCCGTCCGCTCCTTCGGGCTTGAGCAACTCGTATGACACGAAGCCGGGGGCCTTGCTCAGGATCGGGCGCAGCTCGTCGTTGGCTTTGCGCGTTGCCGTCTGGCGCGTTTCCGCGTCGAGGCCTTCGTACTGGCGGATCAGGGCATACATGTCCTGCTCCCTTCCTTGGATAGGTCCAGGGCGTCGATCGCGACTGCTGGTCCGCTGAGGCTGCCCTGGTAGGCAATGGTGGTCGGACCGCGACCCTCCGCATCTCGGCAAGAGCGGGAGCCGCAAGATTCTGCGGCCGCACCGCGCCGGGGATGCGCTGGCTCCACTATTGCAGGTCGTAGCGGCGATCACAAATGAGACCCGGGTGTGGTCGCCGGCGGCGCACGTGATTTTCTCCGGGGCGTGCGGACGCGCAGTGCTACGCTGTTGGTGCCGGTCCAACCGAGGCGAGCGTTTCCGCTCCTGTCCGTACCGGCTCGGGATTGTTGGCCGCCCGCACGTTGGCCACCAGAGTTTGTCAACCGCGCCCGGACGATAGGACGGCGAGCCTGCCGATGTCCGCATCTGGTTGATGAGAAGGGAACCTCATGCTCGCCGTCGCCGTTATCATCATCGCGGTTGTGGCGTTATTGGCCATCGTTGCGTCGGTTCGGATCCTGAAACAGTATGAGCGGGGCGTCCAGTTCCGGCTTGGGAAAGTGAAGGATGGCGCCCGCGGGCCGGGCCTGATCTTCATCACGCCGTTCGCCGACCGCGTGCGCCGCGTGTCCCTTCGGATCGTGACCATGCCGATCCAGTCGCAGGGCATCATCACCAAGGACAACGTCTCTGTGGACGTCTCCGCGGTCGCCTATTTTCGGATCAGGGACGCTGTCCGCTCGGTCGTCGCCATTGAAGATGTGAACGAGGCGATCAGCCAGATTGCCCAGACGACGCTGCGGGCCGTCGTCGGCCGACACACGCTGGACGAGACACTGTCTGAGACCGACAAGATCAACCAAGACATCCGCGCCATCCTCGACGTGCAGACCGAGGAGTGGGGTGTCGAGGTCACCGTCGTTGAGCTCAAGGACATCCAGCTTCCCGAAACGATGAAACGGGCGATGGCGCGTCAGGCCGAGGCTGAGAGCGAGAAGCGCGCCAAGCTCATCGCCGCCGAGGGCGAGGCGCTGGCCGCCGGCGAGCTCGCCCACGCGTCCGACGTGATGATGGCCCACCCCCTCGCACTGCAGCTGCGAAACCTGCAGTCGCTGGTCGAGATCGGCGTCGACAAGAACACCACCGTCGTCTTTCCCGCACCGCTCATGAGCACCATCAACGAGCTGACATCGTTCCTGCGCCGCGAAAACACCGCCAGCAGCGCCCCCGAGGACGCCGCTCCCGTCCCCACCAACGGTGCCGTCGCGACCAAGTGAGTACACCGCGCCCTGACCAGCAACTCCATCGCAGGCCGTTGACGGCCCGCCGAAGGAGAGCCGCTTTCCCACCAACAACGAACGAGGACACGATGCCGACATTTCACGCCGAGAAGCCGACCCTGACAACGCATCCCGTAAACGGCGGCGACGCGCTCATGTTCACGATTACCCCGCCACCTCCTCAGTGGTGGTGGCGCGCGATGCGACGCCACGCCGGCGCCAGCCCGGCCCTCGTTCGGCCCTGGGATCAGGAACACGAAGGCCGAATCGCCGTCGTGTGCCCCAGCCTTGAGAACCTCACCGCCGTTCTCGACGCGGTCAATACCGCCGTCGCGCAGTCCAACACCGACTACGAACGTGAGCTCACCCTCCAGCGCGACTCCGCCAAGCAGCTGAAAACCCACGAGGCCGAGCGGGACCAGTACCTGAGCGACATCCGCGACGCGATCGACGAGCGGTACCAGGATCACACCGGGGCGATCGCGTGAGATACGTCGTCACCTACCACCGCACCCCCCTCGACCTTCCGGACGGCCGCAGGACAACCGACAGCTTCCAGGTCGTCGACAGATCCTCGGATCCTCCTCGCAGCGTGTCCAACCACATCACCCGCGACGCGGCAGTCGACGCCGCTCGGACGTTGAATGCACCATAGGCGCCCCGACCCCGACGAAGCGGTCACGAGAGGGTTTCCTCGCCCCACGCGGAGAGAATCGGGTGCGCTTCATGATCGACGGTGAGACCACCGTCGGCGGCTTCTCGGACACCCGGGCGTCTGAGCGGCCTGACCGCGGGTTTCAGGTTGGGGTGAAGTACTGCGGAACGTGCGGCGTTGAACGCTGGTTCGAGCATCGCCCCGATCCGGTCACCGTCGGACATCTGAGTGACCTCCAGGACATCGCCGCTTCCGGGCGGCGATGGTACTGCACGGCCTGTGGCCGGCCGCGTCCTCCCAGCCGCAAGTCGGCGTCATAGGCCGGGTGCGAGCTGCTGTACAAGGCTCCGCCGAAGTCCGCAACGGTACCCGTCCGTGACGGAACTCAGCCCGAAACCGAGGCGGCCGCGTACAGCCGTCAGCGCCCGCCGGCAGGCCGCGCTGGCGTGGGGCGACTCTACTGACCGGTCGAAGCACCGGTGTGGTGACCGTGTTGTCGCGCTGCCGCTGGCCTGTTTATGTCCAGCCTGCGGCGTCATCCTTTTTCAAGCCATGCCGTCATCCCTATCGCCAATAGCTGCGAAGCAACCGCTCGACGGAGGCGCCGTGGGGTGCGTTGCCTTCTCTACGGGGCCGGCCGCCGAAGCTGGGGGGTTTCCGTCCCCTCAACTGTCAGGCCGGGTGCATTCGTCGACGAGGCCCCGGGCGACGTCGCGGAGCTTGAGGTTGGCGTTTTGGGAGAGTTTCGTCAGGCGTTGGAATGCCTCCTGGTCATTGATCCGTTCCTCGGCCATGAGGATGCCTTTCGCCTGTTCGATCACGGCGCGGGTAACGCATCGCGTCGGCCATGTTTCGGGCCAGCGTCGCGGCGGCGGTGTACGCATCCACGCTTTGCAGCGTCATCGCCAGCTGCTCCGCGTAGTTGATCACGGTCCGGCGGAGTTGCCGGTCATGGCTGCGCGCCCACTCGCCTACCGGGCCTGAGCGTCCTGGCGGCGACGCTCGAGCTCCGCCTAGCGGACAATTGCGCCGCGCGTCCAGCCGGTCCGGCAACGTCTTGTCTTCACTTGTGCCGAGAGCTACAATATCGGCAGCAGTTCGATGTGAGCCGGTTGAACAGACAGCCGTTCCGAGCGTCCGTTTGGCCAGCCCACCCCACTCCTTCTCGGAAGGGGGAGGCTGATGTTGTTGCCACGCGCCACGCTGTTGGCGCTAACCGCGGATCACCCGCCGGCGGCGCAACCAACCACCGCCGCTCGTGGCGGCGGGGAGTACTGGTTGGGCCACTGCGAGGGGTTCAAGGTTCAAAGTCCCGAGGGCGAGGTCGGCATCGTCGAATCGGTGGTCTACGCCGCGGATGCCGCGCAGCCCGCGTATCTGACCGTCACCGGCGGGCGGTTGCTGCTTCACACCGCACGTGTGCCCTGCGGCGAGGTGGTATCGATCGACGCCCGCCAGACGCGCCTCAATGTGCAGGCCCGGCCGGCACGACGGTCGCTACGAGGCACAATGGCGGACAGGGTGCGACGCGCCTCGCACCGCCCGGGTGCGAGGGGCGAGGGGGTGGGATGGACGAACACATGATGAGTCGTGGGGAAATGATCCGGCGTCTGGACGATGCGTCTCGGGACGTGCATGAGCGGCTCGAAAACGGGCCCCTAACCCCTGACGAGCGACATGCCCTCGCAACCACCTTGACCCGGCTACTCCCCGTGGTGGCAGACAGCCTCCAAGCCCAGGAAGACCGGAACGCCGCTCAGACACTGCTCCGCGGCGCCTCAGGCGCTGAGCGGTAACCCCGCCAGCCGCTACTTCGAATCGTGGCGATAACTGCTCGCGCAGCCGCCGTCGCGGAGTCCCTTGGAGGAGCCGGTCGCTCGATGCTGGTCAGGCGGAGGTTGGGGAGTCTGCGAGGCCTGTCTGGTAGGCGAGCACGACTGCCTGGACTCGATCGCGCAGGTCGAGTTTTTGGAGGATGTGGGTGATGTGGGTCTTGACCGTGGTGTCGCTGATGAACAACTGCTCGGCGATCTCGGCGTTGGAGAGTCCGCGCGCGATCAGGAGCAGTACCTCGAGTTCGCGCTCGGTGAGGTCGTCGAGTTGCTTGGGCCGTTCGCGGCGGGGGATGCGGGTGAACTGGTCGATGACGTGCTTCGTGACCGTGGGAGAGAGGAGTGCGTCTCCTCCGGCGACGATGCGGATGGCCGAGAGCAGTTGTTCGGGCGGGTCGTCCTTGAGCACGAATCCGCTTGCGCCGGCGCAGAGCGCGTCATAGACGTAGTCGTCCAGGTCGAAGGTGGTCAGGATGACGATGCGCGGCGGCTGCTCGGCGGCGAGGATGCGTCGGGTCGCCTCGAGGCCATCGAGCTCGGGCATGCGGATATCCATCAGCACGACGGTGGGCCGGAAGCGGGTCGTTTTCTCAACCGCCTCCAGACCGTTGCCGGCTTCGGCGACGACTTCGATGTCGGGTTCATCTGCAAGGAGCATGCGAAAGCCGGCGCGCACCATCGACTGGTCGTCGGCGACGAGGACGCGGATGCTCATGTTCGCGACCGCTCTACCGGGAGTCGAGCGGTGAGGAGGAAGCCGCCGTCTGTTGCCGGGCCTGCGGTCATCTGGCCGCCGTGGATCTTGACGCGCTCGCGGATGCCGACGAGCCCATGACCCAGACCGCCGTTCGACGTCGTGGCCTGGCCATCGTCGCGCACCTCGAGCTCGACCTGGTTCGGTGATAGCGGACGGTGACGTCGGCGTGGCTGGCATGGGCATGCTTGAGCGTGTTGGTCAGTGCTTCCTGCACGATCCGATAAGCCGACAGATCGATCGCTCGCGGAAGCGGAAGCGCCTCCCCCTGAAGCTGAAGCCGAACTGGGAGGCCGGCGCCGCGGAGATCCTCGAGCAACGAGTCGAGGCGATCGAGACCTGGTTGCGGACCGAGCGCGACGCCGTCTGCGTTGCTGCGCATCGCGCCGAGCAGGCGGCGCATCTCCGCGAGCGCGGTGCGACCGGCCTGCTCGACCCGCCCGAGCGCCTCCTTGTCCTCCGTGCGTGTTTGCGGCAGCCTGTGGCGGACCGCTCCGACCTGAAGCACCATCACGCTCATCGCATGGGCGACGATGTCGTGCAGCTCGCGCGCAATCGCGGAACGCTCCTCCGCGACCGCGATACGCGCGGCCGCCTCGCGCTCCCGCTCGGCCACGTGTGTGGCTCATCGTCATCCCTCTGTCCCTCGCGTTCGGCGTCGAAGGCGTGCTGATCTCCTCGCTTCCACACTCGGACAACCGCGACCTCGGAACCTTTCTCGGCACCCACAACGGCCAAGCGTTCATGCACGGCGCCTGGGCCTGGTATGGCGTACTGCTCGTCCTGTTCCTGTTCAACACCGTCCTGGGCGAGGAACTGCTCTTCCGGGGCGTGCCCCTGCCCCGTAAGAACGCCGCCTTCGGTCGCGGCGACTGGGTCGCAAACGGCCTCCTGTTCGCCGCCTACCACCTCCACACCCCCTGGGTAATCCCCGCCACGCTCCTGGACACCTTCATCATCGCCTACCCCTCCAGGCGATACCGGAGCGCCTGGATCGGCATCGCCATCCACAGCAGCCAGACATCTTCTTCGCCATCATCGGGCTCACCCTCGTCCTCTGAGGCCGAGCGCACACCCCACCGCCATGCCGGCTGGAGTCCTGCGGCACAACGGCTCGCAGGACTCCAGCTTTGCGTCGATCCGCATACGAGCGCCACTGACCGCGCGACCGGTGACTCCGCCGGCCGGCGATCGAGTCGTTCAACCGTGTGAGGGGATGTCAGCGATCGAGTTGCGGGCGGGATGGCGGGTCGCCGCGCGGTGCGCGTCGACGTGGCCGGTTGGGCGGATCTTTCAGCGTACCCAGAGCTGATCGAGCAGCACCCCGTACTCGGGGTTGTAGACATAGTCACCGACCCGCCTGGAAACAAAGTCGACGGAGCGCAGCGTGTACAGCGGCACCGCCGGGCTTCGGTCGACGATCGCGCGGTCAACCGCCGCCCAGGCCGTGCCCGCGGCCGCGGCGCTCGGTTCGGCGCCCGCCTTCGCGGCCAACCGGTCGATGTGGGCATTACAGAAGCCGGAGACGTTGGCGCCGCTCCCGTTCAGCGCCCCACAGCTGAACAGCGGTAGGACGAAGTCGGACGCGGCGGTGAAGTCCTGCAGCCAGCCAAGCTGGTAGCCGGCGAACTGGACGTGAGGATCGATCGACGCTCCGAACGCGTCGCCCTTGACCACCACGCGGGCGCGGTATCCGAGTCGATCGACGACCGAGGCGACGTAGTGGGCGGTGCGCAGGCTGGTCGAGTCGCCCGCCTGAGCGAGCAGGTTCACGGTCTCCCCACGCGTTCCCGACGCGGCCGCCAGCCGCCGGGCCTTGGCGAGGTCAGCGCCGTTCCACAGCGCCGCGTCGCGTCCCTTGGTGTAGGGGCAGTACGGCCGGTAACCCTGAAAGGTCGGCGGGAGCACCTGGCAGGTGGGCTGCGCCAGCAGATCGCCGCCGGCGATCGCGGCGATCTTGCGGCGATCGAGCGCAAACGCGATCGCCCGCCGCGCCAGCAGATCGTTGAACGGCGCACGGCGCGTGTTCAGCATGAGGTAGGAGACGCCGCCAAACGGCGTGGAGTGCAGCTGGCCGGCGGCCGTGATCGCCAGCCGCTGGATCTCGGTTGGGCTGAGGCCCGTGACCCAGTCGGAGCGGCCGTCCTGGACGTTCACCAGTGCGGTCTGCAGCTGCTTGGGGTTGGCGCCGTCGACGATCCTGGCGACGATGCGGTCGGGGTAGCCGGCCGGCTGGGCGTCGGGCGAGTAGGCGCGGAACCTCCGGTTTCGCTCCATGACCAGCCGCCGGTCGGGAACGAACGACCGCACGCGGTATGGCCCGGTACCGGGAATCACCGGCTCGCTGATCGCGCCGGAACCCGCGGGCGGCCCGGATGGAACCGGGGCGCCGGCCGGCAGCAGCGAGGCCATGGGAAGCGAGAGCTTGTAGAGGAAGTCGGGATCGGGCCTCGCCAGTTCGAACGTCACGGTGCCCTTGGCGTCGTCGGTCTGGATCCCGCTCGAGAGGTCGCACGCACCCGGCTTGGTGACGCAGTGCGTTGCGCCCTTGATCGCGGAGTAGAAGGGCGGCAGGTTGAGGCCGTTCAGCTTGAGCATCCGCTCGAACGAGGCTCGTACGTCAGAGGCCCGTAGCGGTGTCCCGTCCGAGTACCGGATGCCCGCGCGCAGATCGAAGCGATACACCCGTCCGCCCCCCGTCGGCACGGGCAGCTGGCGGGCGAGATCGGGCACGAGCGTCGCGCCGCCTGCCCCTCCCACCTTTCGGTACGCGACGAGGCCGTCGTACAGAGTCGTCAGCAGCCGCCACTCGTTGGGTTCGAAGACGAAGGCCGGGTCGAGGCATCCACAACGTGACACCGGCGTGCTGATCGTCAGCGTGCCGCCGCGGTGGGCCGCTGCGGGCGGCAGCGCGGTCACCCACAGTGGCCCGGTCGGCCCAGCGGTCAGCGCGGTCGGGCCGCTGCCCACGTCGGTCGACCCGACCACGCGGCCGCTGGAGGCGTCGAGCCGGTACACCCTGCCCGCCTGGGGACTGCCTGCCCAGACGCTGTCCCCGGCGACCGCCAGGCTGGCGATCCCGCCCGCAACGGGCGACACGGCCGTGACCGCCCCCGACGAGGGGTCCAGGCGGGTGACGGTGCCGTCCAATGCGTTTGCGACCCAGACAGCGCCCTTGCCGAAAACGATCCCGCTGGCGCCGTCACCGACCCCGATCGTCCGCACCACCTTGGGCCCCTCGGCGCTGATCTCGGTCACCGTCGCGGTGTCGCCGCTGGCCACCCAAACCGATCCCCCGCCCAGCGCGATCCCGTCCGGACGGCCGGCGACCCGCAGCACGTTGGTCTGCCGACCGTCGGGACTCAATCTCGACACGGTCCCGTCGAGCGTGTTCGCCACCCAGACGGCGCCGTATCCCGTCGCGATCGACGCGGGGCCGTTTCCGACCGTGATGTCGCGACCGACGACCTTGTTGGCGCCCGGGCTGATTCGCTTCACCGCGCGCTTGGAGAAGTCACTGACCCAGACAAGGCCAAAGCCGGTCGCCACACCCGACGGGATGCCGTTGATCGGGATCGCAACGCGACCCCCTCCCGGCTGCACGCGCGAGACGGTGTCGTCGAGCGTGTCGGCGACCCACGTCGCGCCCTCACCGACGGCGATGGATTGCGGTCCGTTACCCACGGCGGTTTGGCTGGTGAGCTTCCCGCTGGCCGGATCGATCGCACCAAGGCTGTTCACGCCGAGATGCGGCGCGGCCGACGCGCTCCCGCCGCTCACCTCGACGGCCACCACGGCGGCAGCAACCAGCACCGCGGCCGTCGCGACGGCCGCCAGCACATACCTGCCGGAACGCCTAGACGCGGCGCCGCCCGGCGCCTCCGGCATCTCGAGCGGGAACTCGACCGCGAAGACGCGCACCGGCTGCTCCAGCCCTTTGAAACGCCGCCGTCCGCGATCGAGATACGCGAGCTGGTCGACACGCCGGGACAGGTGCGCGAGGCTCTCCGTCAGCAGCACCTCGCCGGGCTCCGCGATCGAGCACAGCCGGGCCGCCAGATTGAGCGCGCCGCCGCGGAAGCCCTCGCCGACCGGTACCGCCTCGCCCGCATCGAGGCCGATGCCCACCCGCAACGGCAACGAGTCGTCGGATCGCATCCGCTCGACGAAGCGCTGCTGAAGCGCGACCGCCGTGCGGATCGCCTGCCGCGCCGAACCGAACACCAAGAGCGCCTCGTCGCCTCGGAGCTCGACCAGCCGTCCGCCCATCTCATCGGCCGTCAGCCGAACGACATCGGCGAACGCGCTCGCCAGGCGGGCGGCAGCCTCGTCGCCCCGCTCCTGTGTATAGCGCGTGTAGCCGCGGACATCGGCGATCAGGAACGTCCGGATCTCCGCATGGTCGTTCTGGCTCGGCGGAAGCTCAGACATCGTTTGCCGACAATACGGGGTTTCCCGGGGAGGGTGCCGTTCCGCACGCCGCCGAACGACGGCCGCCGGTGTCGTAGAGTCGACCACCATGGCGCGCGTGAGGGTCACCGTCCGGAGCGATGCCGGCGCAACGGCGCTTGTGGCCGGAGTCATCGCGCCCTTCGCAACGTCGGCGGCTATTTCCGACACCGACGCCCGGCGC
>JBJMLD010000169.1:0-23897 GCA_045805545.1 Solirubrobacteraceae bacterium
CACGGTGAGGGTGACCGGCAGCTTCCCGAAGCGGGCCAGCAACTTCCGTCCGCCGGCGTTCAGCATGATCGTGATTTTTTTCGTCCGGCCGGTCGTGATCGTCACCCGCACATGAGCGACGGTTACGGTCCGCTTCCGCCGCTTGCCCGCGGCGGCGACCGAGATGGGCCGTCCGCCTCTCAGCGTCTCGGTGCTGGTCAGCGTGTCGTCCGTTCGGCAGCTCCGTCCGGCCTGCGACGAGCACCCGAGGGTGAAGGTCACACCGCCGGCGACGGCTTTCGGCGAGCCAACCAGCCGTACACGGTCCGAGCTGGGCTTGGCAACCGGAACGGTCACGACGGTCTTCGGCACCCCCGTACCGCAGGCGGAGGCGGCAGGGTTGTCTGAGGTGTCCCCGCTGAAGGCGGCATACCACCAGTAACTTCCAGCGACTGCCGGCGTGAACGCCGCCGACGGGTGATATGCGCTGTTGCCTGACACTGTCGCGGTTCCGACGATTCTGCCGCCGGAGGTGCACGTCGTCGGCGGCGAGGACTGCCGCCCGAACACGGTGAAGGTCAGCGTTCCGGTCGGGGCCAGCCCAGCGCTGAGCGTCCCGGTGACCGCTGTGGCGGCGATGGCGCCGCCCGCGGTTGCGCTCGCCGGCGCCTGCAGCGCCAGTCCGGGATTCGCCGGAGCGGTGTCGAACAGCAGTCCCTCCTGGTCGCCCGCAGTCGGCGAGTATTGACCGACGGCCGCGCAGTGGATGGCCGAAGCGCAGGACACCGATGCGGGGTCGACAAACTGGTTCGTAGTGGCTGCCCCCGAGGGCAGGAGAGCCTTCACGCCGGCGGCCCACACGCCTGCCACCTCGCTCAGCAGCAGGCCCTGCTGGTTGCCCGAGCCGTCGACGTAGGAACCGACGGCCGCGCAGGTGCCTGCCACCGCGCAGAACACCGAGCTCAGGGAGACCTGCGGGTTCCCAGTGCTGGCGTCCGCGGGCAGCGTCGTCTCCACCACGGTGCTCCAAGTGCCCGCGCTCTCCGTCAACTGCTCACCTTGGGTCTTGCCCGAGCTGTCACGGTAGTTGCCCACTGCCGTGCAGTTGCCCGCCGATGGGCACGACACTGAGCTAAAGCTGCTGAGAGGGTTCGAACCGGCGTTTGCGGGGGGCGTCGCTTCGACCCCGGTCGCCCACGACCCCGCGGTTTCCTGCAACAGGAGGCCCTGCTCGTGACCCGAGCTGTCCTCGTAGTCGCCAACGGCGGTGCAGTTCCCCGCCGATGCGCACGACACGAAGAGGATCTCGGCGTTGGGGTTGCCACCCACGTTCGCCGGCGGTGTCGCCTTCAGCCCAGCCGCCCACACGCCTGCGGTCTGGGTCACGACCAATGCTTGCGTATTGTCCGAGGTGTCCGCATAGCTGCCGACGGCGCTGCAGTTGCCCGCCGACCCGCATGACACCGAGGTCAGGTCGACATTCGGATTCGAGGTGCTGACGTCCAAGGGCAGAACCGTCTCGACCCCGGCGGCCCACACGCCTGGGGTCTCGGTAAGCAGCAGACCCTCCGGGTTGCCTGTGCTGTCGTCGTAACCGCCGACGGCGGTGCAGTTGCCCGCCGACGCGCACGACACCGAGATCAGATCGACGTTTGGGGAGGTACTCGCATCCCCGGGCAGGTTCGCCTCCACGCCCGCGCCCCACACGCCCGAGGTCTCGCTGAGCATCAGCCCCTGAGTCTCGCCCGAATTGTCGGTGTAGAAGCCGACCGCGGTGCAGTTTCCCTGCGATGCGCACGAAACGGCCGCCAGGTGGACGTCCGGGTTCGTTTGCGCATTTACCGGGAGCGTGGGCTCGACGCCGGTCGCCCACGCACCCGAGGACTCAGTCAACAGCAGGCCGCGTTGATTCGCCAAAGGGTCGAAATAGTCGCCGACGGCGGTGCAGCTACCGACTGATGGACATGAGGCCGAGAACAGACTGACGTTTGGGTTCGCGTCTGCGTTGAGGGGCACGCCGGCCTTGATCCCGGTCCCCCAGGCCAAGCTCCCGGCGGCCCGCCCGACACCTACAAACACCACCAGCAGCAGCGCGACGCACGCTACCGCCACCGTCGCTGCCCGGTGCGTCAGCGTCTTGCTCGCGCCTGTCACGTGTCTTCACCCGTGCGGCGCAGGATGGCATGTGGCGCCATCCGTGAGCAAAAGATTTCAGCCGGCTCGTTTTCGCCGCGGTGGCGCGACGGCGAAGCCGGCTATGAGCGCCGCGAACGCGCCGCGCCAGACGCGTTCAGCGTCCTTGGCGGGAAACGTCCCGCGTAGCTCGAACGCTGCGAGCCCTTCGCAGAGGGCGTGAAACTGGATGCTGGCGTCTCGCACGGTTCGTCCGGCGAGGAGGTTTTTGTCTTGCAGGCGGGCTAGGCGCCCTCTCAGAACCGCTAGCGCGTCGCTGGCGGCGGCACTGAATTGCGGCCATAGCTCCGAGGTGGACGTGCGTTGTATCCCGATCGAGAACAGGGCGGGGTGCTGGAGCGCGAAGCGGCGGAACATGAGTCCGGCCTCGACCATGTCGGCCTGAGGGTCAGCCGTCTGCGGCAAGCGCTCGAGGGACGCGCCGAGGAGGTGGTAGGTGTGGGCGCCGAGCGCGGCGATGAGGCCGTCTCTGGAGCCAAACAGGCTGTAGACGGCGCGCGTCGTGGTGGCGGCTTCCGCCGCGACGCCGCGTACCGACAGCGCCTCGAGTCCTCCCTCGGTCACTGCCCGTTCGCCGGCGGCAAGCAGCGCCGCCGCAGTCCGTTCGTCGTGCTCTCTTGGTCGTCCCATGCTTGACAGCATAACGCAACGTCGTTACGGTACGATGTTGCAAAACTCTGACTGCGACTGAGGTGACGAGATGTCCGAACTAGACGTAAGTTTCTATTCCGGCGGGTTACCGTGCGCTGCGACGGTCTGTAGGCCGAGAGCTACGACTGCGCTCTCAGGTTGTGTGGTGATGGGGAGCGGCCTCACGCTGACCCGCAAGGACGGCATTCCCGACTACGCGCGACGGTTCGCGGACGCCGGCTTCGCCGTGCTGGCGTTCGACTACCGGCACTGGGGCGAGAGTGGCGGCGAGCCGCGACGCCTGCTCTCGCTCCGTCGTCAGCTCGAGGACTGGCGGCATGCCGTGGAGTACGCCCGCGAGCTCCAGGGTGTCGACCCGGAACGGGTCGCGCTCTGGGGCATGTCGCTGGGCGGCGGTCTTGCGCTGATGACCGCGGCGGCGGATCCCCGCATCGCCGCGACCGTGGCGCTTGTTCCAATGGCCGACGGGCTCGCGGCCATGGCGCAGCCCGCGCCGCCTGGCGTGACCGCGCGGTTGACCTGGAGCATCATGCGGCGCGCCGTGACACGCCGGGCAGTGACGATTCCGGTCGCTGCAGCGCCGGGATCGTTCGGCGTGATCGCGGCTCCCGAGGCCTTCCCCGGCTTCGAGCGGCTAGCTTCGGGCAACGGTTGGCGCAACGAGATCGACGCCGCCGGCTTGCTCATCCCGTTCGCCCGGTTCAGACCCGTGCGGAAAGCAGCCCGAATCGCGGCTCCACTACTCGTCCAGCTCGGCGAGCAAGACGGGATGGTGCCGCTCGGGGCGATCGAAAAGGTCGGCGCCCGTGCGCCCAACGCCGAGCTCGTGCGCTACCCGATCGACCACTTCGGATGCTTCTGGCCCGAGCACATTGACCACGTTGCAGACGATCAGCTCGAGTTCCTTCAGCGTCACCTGGTTGACAAGGTAACGCAACACCGTTACGGTACGTTGTTGCAAAATCCCAACACACGACTCGAGGTCACTTGATGTTGGACACGATTCATCGAACGGCAAGCGGGCTTGCCTACGAGGAGCACGGCGCGGGGATGCCCGTCGTCTTCTTGCACGGACTCACATTTGACCGCACCACCTGGCGGCCGATCATCGAACGACTCGGCGACGGCGTGCGCAGCATCGCGTTCGATTTGCCCGGCCACGGCGACACCGCCGGCGAACCCTGCACCGTGCGCGAGGCCCCAGCCAGGATCAAGGCCGCCCTGGACAGCCTCGCAATCCGCGAGCCAGTGATCGTCGGGCACTCGATCTCATCCGCCATCGCGTCCCTGTACGCGGCGTCATACCCGGTGCGCGGCCTCGTCAACGTCGAGGGCACGGCAGATATCCGGCCGATGGCCGAGCTCGTCCGACGCCTGGAGCCGGTCCTCAGAAGCGACCGCTTCGCCAACGCCTTCGCGCCGTTCCAGCAAAGCATGGGATTCGAGCACGTACCCGAACCGCTGCGCACCCGAGAGCTCGAAAGCCAAAACATCCACCAAGAGATCGTCCTCGGCTACTGGGAGCAGCTATTCCGCGAGGACCCGAATGAGCTGCAGCAAGAGATCGCGGCGGGAATGGCGAGCATCGAGGCCCCCTGCCTCAGCGTGTTCGGACACGAGCTGAGCGCAGACGAGCGCACGTATCTGGAAGGACAAGTGCGCGGGGTACAAATCGAAGAGTGGCCAGATCGGGGACACCTCATCCACCTCGCCGAAGCCGACAGGTTCACGGCTCGCCTGCGCTCCTTCATCGCGCGCTGCCGGATGGATGCGCTCGCCGACGAGCACTTCAGAGCTGAGGCCGCAGGCGATCTGCAAGCCATCGCCAACGGCTTCACGGCGGACGCCGAGCACGACGTCGCCGGCCGGCCTGGGCCACCGCTGCACGGCGGCGAGCAGATCCGAGCTTTCTACGAAGCTCTACTGACGGACCTCGAGATCACGCGGTTCGAGCGGGTGCGGCGCTGGTACGGAGAGAACCATCTCGTCGACGAATCCATCCTGCACGGCGTCGCGCACGGGCGGCCGTTCGGCCTCGAGGGGCGCGGCCGCGACGTGCACGTGCGGATCCTGCACGTCTTCGACTTCGCCCAGGATCGCATCGACCGCGAAAGCGCCTGGCTCGACCTCCCCGCCCTCCAACAGCAGCTCGCGACATGACTCCGACCAAGGCACGGCGGCTGCTCGCCGCGACGCTCACGATCCTCGCCGCACTCGCGTCGACCCCAGGCTCGATCGGGGCGCGAACCGGCCCGGGACCCAGATCCGGCGTTCATCCACTGAAGGCTCATCGGCGGAGCAGCTGGTCCAGTCTGGAGACGATGCTGTTCCAGCCGGTCTCTGAGTCCGCGAACACCTCGTCGGGATAAGGGCCTGCCGTGAAGGTCATGCGAGTCCGGTGCCCTACGGCTTCGAATGTGACTCTGTTGATCGTGGGATGGGGGATCCCCTCCTCTGGTATCGGGTCGGCCCTCAGCACGATCAGCTTCGGGACCTCGAGCTCGAGGATCCTCGCCCGCATCGGATATGCCGTGCCGTCGCGAGCGTCGATCATGGTGAGGTCAAAGCGACCGCCGACTTGGGCCTCGATTTGAACAGAGCCCGGAGCGACCTCGAACCCCGCGGGCGCCCACCAGCGTGAGACTTCGTCGGGATCAGTCCACGCCTGAAACACGCGCTCGCGGGGCGCGTCGAAGACATGGACGATCTGAAGCTCGCGGCCGTCAGCCATCGTCTGTGCTTTCCCTGAGGTGGGCATCGAGTCGGGCGATCCGGGCCTGCCAGATCGCGCGGTACGGCTGCATCCATTCATCCGCGCCCTGGAAGGCTTCGATACGGAGGCTTCGGGGGCGGGTTTGAGCGGATTTCCGGCGGTCGATGAGACCCGCTCGCTCAAGCACCTTCAGGTGCCGTGAGATCGCGGGGAGGCTGACCGAGAACGGCTCGGCCAGTTCCTTGACGGTCGCGTCTCCTTCGGCGAGTCGAGCGAGCATGCGACGGCGGGTCGGATCCGCGAGCGCGGCGAAGGTGAGGCTCAGGGGGTCGGAGGCCATCGTCTCGTACTTAACGATATCGTTACGTAACCGCATCGACAAATAGGAGGGCCACGGGACGAACCCATGAAACTGACGACCAACACGCAAGTCTCTCTCGATGGGGTGATGCAGGCGAATGGCGGGCGCGATGAGAAGCTCGATCCCGGAATGGCGCGCGGCGGATGGGCCAGGCCGCTGTTCGACGACGAGTCGCTGGGCTTCGTCGGCCGGTTCTACCAGCGCGCAGACGCGTTCTTGTTTGGCCGGCGGACCTACGAGCTCTTCGCCGGCTACTGGGGCGTGAGGAATGATCTCGAGGACCCGATCGTCGGTGCGTTGAACACGCGGCCCAAGTACGTCGCGTCGAATACGCTCACCGACCCGCAATGGGCGGACACGGCTGTCCTCTCGGGTGACCTCGCAGCAGCCATCCGCGAGCTGAAAGCCAAGCCCGATGGTGAGCTGCAGGTGCACGGCAGCGGCGCGCTGACCCGGTGGCTCCTCGAGAACGACCTCGTCGACGAGATGAACCTGCTCGTCTGCCCGGTGGTCGTCGGCCAGGGCACGAGGCTGTTCCCCGACGCCGGCCCGGACATAGCGTTTGACCTGATCGAGTCGCGAGCCTTCCCGAAGGGCATAACCCTTCAGGTCTACCGGCCGAACGGGCGCCCAGAGTACGCGACCTGAGCGCGTGCGATACCCGTCGACATGACTGACTCGAGCCTTATCGCTCGGCCATCGCCACCGAGACGACCGCGGTTGGCCGCCGCGCGCGGAGCGCTATCCCTGCGGTGGCGCCGAGCAGCGCAAGCACGGCGCAGGCTCCGAGCGCCGGCCGGACGCCGGCGATGAATGTATCCGCCGAGGCGTAGCTGCCGGCAGCGGCGAAGACCGCGACCTGCACGGCGACGCCGAACGCACCGCCGAGTTGCCGGATCATGCTGAGCGCGCCCGACGCCTTCCCGACGTGCTGGACCGCGACCGCGCTCAGCACAGCACTCTGCGTCGCCGGTGAGGCGAGCGCGAAGCCGGCGCCGGACAGGATGAGCGGCGGCACCAGCTCCCAGTAAGGCATTTCCGTCCGCGCTGCGAGCGCAACCCACACGAACGCCAGGGCGTGCAGCGCCATACCGCAAACGATCAGCGACCGCTCGCCGTACCGGTTGATGAGCCGGCCGGCGAACAGGCCGATGACGAGCGGCACCGCGCCCCACGGCATCAGCCGGAGGCCGGCGCCGAGGGGGCTGTAGCCGAGGCCGTCCTGGAGGAATTGGGCGATGAAGAAGAGGCCGCCGAGGCCCGAGCCCCAGAGGAAGAACATCGCTGCATTGCCGGCCGCGAACCGGCGCTGGCGGAACAGCTCCATCGGAAGCATCGGCTCGCGGACGCGCAGCTCGACCAGCACGAAGGCAACGGCGAAGGTGGCGCCCAGCGCGAGTGCAGCGAGGACCTCGAGCGAACCCCAGCCCGCCGTGTTGCCGCGCACGAGGCCCCACACCAGGGCGAACGCCGCGGCGGTGACAAGCAGCAGACCGCGTGCGTCGATTGCAGCGCGCGGACCATGCTGCTCATCGACGCGGAGTCGGGCGGCGGTGATCAACACGACCGTCAGCGGCAGGTTGAGCCAGAAGATCCAGGGCCACGAGATGCCCTGCACGACCGCGCCGCCGAACGGCGGCCCGAGGGCCACCGCGATGCCCGCGGACCCGGCGAAGATCCCGATCGCCCGCGGGCGCTCGCGCGGCGCGAAGGCCCCCGTCAACAGCGCCAGCGCCAGCGGCATCACGAACGCCGCTCCGGCGCCCTGTACCGCGCGCGCCGCCACCAGAGCGCCCGCGCTCGACGCCATCGCACAGCCGACCGACGCCAGGCCGAACAGCGCCACGCCGAGCGAGAACATCCGCCGCCGGCCATAGCGGTCGCCGAGCGCCGCGGCGCTCATCAGCAGGACGGCGAAGCTCAGCGTGTAGGCGTTGACCGTCCACTCCAGCGAGCCGAGCGACGCGTGCAGCTCGCGGCCGATCGTCGGTAGCGCCGTCGTCACGACGAGCGCGTCGAGGCCGACCATGAACGACGCCGCCGCGGCGACCACCAAGACCCAACGTTGCTTGTGCATTTCGCCCTCCCGTTGTTGCATGTGCACAACGAGACACCGGCCCGCTCGTGAACGGACCGATCCGTTTTCGCCTCAGGTGGTGTCCTTACGGGTGATGTCGATCGAAGAGGCAACGATGCGCGACGACCGCGCGTTCGCGGACCTGGTGCAGCCGCACCGGCGCGAGCTCCAGCTGCACTGCTACCGCATGCTCGGCTCGCTGCAGGACGCCGAGGACCTGGTCCAGGAGACGCTGCTCGCCGCCTGGCGGGGCCTCGACGGCTTCCAGCAGCGTGCGTCCCTGCGCGCCTGGCTGTACAAGATCGCGACGAATCGCTGCCTCAACGCCATACGTGAGCGCCGACGCCGCCCCGCGGTGGAGGAGATTCCGATGTTGCCGCCACCCACCCGCTACGTCGAGCCGGCGTGGCTCGAGCCCTACCCGGACAGCGCGCTGCCCGACCTGGCGCCGGGACCCGAGGCGCGCTATGAGCAGCGCGAGGCGACGCAGCTTGCCTTCGTCGTCGGGCTGCAACAGCTCCCTGAGCGCCAACGGGCGGCGCTGGTCCTGCGCGACGTGCTCGGCTTCCGCACCGAGGAGGTCGCCACGATGCTCGACGTCACGCCTCAGACGGTCAAGAGCGCACTTCAGCGAGCCCGGACCGCGCTCGACGAGCGTCTACCCCAGCTCGAGCCCGCGCACCTTCCCGACTCGGCCGCCGAACGCGAGCTCGTCGCGCTGTTCAGCGACGCGATCGAGGCTGGCGACACGGCCCGGGTCGTCGCGCTCCTGACCGATGAGGCGCGGCTGACGATGCCGCCGCTGCCACTCGAGTACATCGGGCCCGAGGCGATCGCCGCCTTCCTCGACCAGCGCGCCGAAGTCCGTGGCGCACCGCTCCAGCTGCGCTTCACGCACGCCAACGGCCAGCCGGCGTTTGGCTGCTACCTGCACTCGCGCGCGTGGGGGATGATGGTGCTATCGCTGAGCGGCGAGCGGATCTCCGAGATCACGGCCTTCTCCGACCCATCGCTGCTTAACCGTTTCGGCCTGCCGCGCCAGATCTGACGCCGCCGGCTACACGCGAGCCGGCTATGCGGCCGCCTCCTCCTCGAACGTGGTGCTCCGGGCGAGCGACTCCCAGCGTGCCAGCTCCTCGCTGAGCGCCTCGTGCTTTGCCCGGATCGCGTCCACGGCGTCCGGGCCAAGCGCCAGGCGAAGCGGCGGATCCTCGCTGTCGAGCACGTTGACGATCGCTCTCGCGGCCTTGTCCGGATCCCCAGCTTGTCGGCCATCCTCGTTCTCGATGTAGGCCCGCGTCGCGCCGACCGTGGCGGCGTACTCGTCCATCGCCGGCGCCGAGTTCAGGCTGCGGCCGAGCAGGCCGGTCCGGAACGAGCCGGGCTCGACGAGCAGCACCCGCAGGCCGAACGGCGCGACCTCGGCCGCGACCGCTTCGGACAGGGCTTCGAGCGCGAACTTCGCCGCGCAGTAGGCCGAATACCCGGGCGCCGTGATCTGGCCGCCCATCGAGCTGATCTGGACGATCCAGCCGCTGCCCTGGGCGCGCATGCGCGGCACGACCGCGCGCGTGAGCGCCGCCGGCCCGAAGAACATCGTCTCCATCACGGTCCGCAGGTCGGCCAGGCTGGCCTCCTCGAGCGCTCCGACGAAGCCGACGCCGGCATTGTTGACGAGCACGTCGAGCCTGCCGAATCGTCCGACCGCCGCGTCGAGCGCCGGCTCGATCGCCTGCTCCTGCGTGACGTCGAGCGGATGCACCATCACGTTCTCGCCTTCAAGGTCCGCCAAGCTTTCCGGACGCCGGACGGCGGCGACGACACGCTCCCCACGCTCGCGCACGGTCTCGACGAGCGCACGGCCGAACCCGGACGACGCGCCCGTGACGAGCCAGACGCGATCGGTTGCATTCGCGGCTGCCATATGTTTCTTCCTCCTTCGTGTTCTGAGACGACGATGGCTGACCAATTCAAGAAAGCCGCTCGATGTACCCGTGATACAGCGTCACGAATCCATCCGCATCGAACTCGATGTCTGCCTCGAAATCGTCCGAGCTGAAGCGGATCGTCATCTCCCCGAGCGGCGTATAGCGCTGCGGTGATGGAGCGGCTGAGAGCGGATGATGGGTGACGAATCTCATGGCGTAGTCGCGCGGCGGGCCCCCTCGCAGCAGTCCGTCGCGCACCACCGGCAGCGAATTGAAGAAGGCCGAGTCGTGCAGATCGAAGAAGTCCGCGTCGCCCAGCTCGAACTCGCGGGTCTCGACGCCGACCAACTCGACGCGCAGGCGCGCGCCGTCGAGCTCCCAGCGCAGCTCGTAGGTCGAGCCAATCTGCGTGCCACGTGCATGCTGCCAGTCCTCGACGTGGGCAATCTCCATGCGCGGAACGTCAAGCCCGCGCCACACGAGGGTTCTCAACACGGTCGCGGGCGCCTGCACCCGGCTAAGTATTACGACGGCTACGCGACGTACCTGAGCCCCGCTTCGGCGCGCTCCACGCGCCCGCCTGCGTCGGCGGCGACCCGGGCGAGGATCGAGACCGCCCGCTCGAGTTGGTCGGGCGGCAGGCTGTACGGGATGCGGACGTAGCGTTCGAGCAGGCCGGCCGAGCCGAATCGCGGGCCCGGAGTCATCGCCAATCCGTGCTCGCGAGCGCGGACGGCAAGGCTTGTGCTCACGGGGTCGGGCAGTTGTGCCCACAGGAAGAGGCCACCGGCGGGTCGTCGGTAGCGCCACTGCGGTAGCTGATCCGAGAGCGCCGTCATGAGCGCCGCCCGGCGGGCGCTGATCACCTCGCGGCGCTCCGTGACGATGTCGTCGAGGTGCTCGAGGATCTGCGTGGCGAGGAGTTGCTCGAGGACCGGGCTGGCCAGGTCGATCTTGGCGCGCTCCGCCGCCAGCCGGCGGACCAACGTGAAGTCAGCTCGTGCCCAGCCGATGCGAAGGCCGCCCCAGACGGACTTGCTCAGCGAGCCGATCGTGATCGTCTGCCGGTCGTCGCCCGCCGCCATCGGCGCCGGCGGGCGCTCGTCGAGACCGAGCTCGACGAACGTTTCGTCGATCACGACGTGAGTCCCGGCCCGGCGCAGGGCTCGCATCGCGCGGCGGCGGCCTCCGGCACCGATCAGCGCGCCGGTCGGATTTTGGAAGTCAGGCATCAGGTAGGCGAGCGCGGGCTTGTGCTCGTGCGCGACGCTTTCCAGGGCATCGAGGTCCCACCCGTCGGCGGTGACCGGCACGGTGCGCAGTCGGGCTCGCGCCGCGCGCAGGGCGTCGAGCGCGGCCGGGTAACTCGGGATCTCGGCCAGCACCGTCCGACCTGGCGCGACCAGCGCCCGGATCGCGATGTCGAGCGCTTGGAGCGCTCCATTCGTGACCAGGATCTGCTCCGGGCTCGTGGGTAGTCCGCGCGCGGTGAATCGTGCGGCGATCGCGGCGCGGAGCGGTGGTAGGCCGAGCGGGTCGTAACCGTGGTGATCCAGCCAGCGAGGGAGCTCGGCGGCCGCCGCCGCAGACAGCTCCTCGATGATCGCGGGGGCCGGCAGCGCGGCGATCCGCAGGTCGAGCTCGCCGGCCGCGAGCTCGGCGTCGGCGGCCGCGCCGTGTCCGCCCGGGATCGTCACCCAACTGCCGGAGCCCTGCTGACTGGCGATGTAGCCCTCGGCTCGCAGCCGGTTATACGCGTGTGTCACCGTCGCGCGGCTCAGCCCGAGCGCGGCCGCCAGCCCGCGCTCTGCCGGTAGCTGGCTTTGCAGTGGGATCTGCCCGTCGAGGATGAGGGCCCGCACGGTCGCCGCCAGCCGATCGGCGGCGCGACCACCCCGCCGCCACTGGCCCAGCAGCTCCTCCAGCCGGGCCGCGCTCACCGCGCTCATGTCCGACACCGTTCACGCTGCATGGGCCAGGAATAGCAAATTGGCATGCTCAGTGCTAGGCCATTGTCTGGAACACTGCGTGCGTGTCCATCCTCGCCGCCGCCATCCCGCCACCTCGGCCGCGTCGCCTGAGCCAGCTCTACGCGGGCCTCGTCCTGTACGGGGTCAGCGACGGCATGCTGCTGCTCGCTGGCTTGGGAGTCGACCCGTGGGATGTCCTGCATCAAGGACTGGCGCGTCGGATTGGCCTTGGCGTCGGCACGTGGGCCGTAATCGTCGGCGTGCTCGTGATGCTGCTGTGGATTCCGCTCCGCCAGCGCCCCGGCTTCGGCACGCTCAGCAACGTCATCGTCGTGGGCGTGGTGATCGATCTCGTGCTGGAGATCGCGCCTGCGCCCCACGCCCTGGCGATCAAGATGGTGATGATGCTGTCCGCCGTCGTGCTCAACGGCGTGGCCACCGGTGCGTACATCGGCGCCGGGCTCGGGCCCGGGCCGCGCGACGGGCTCATGACCGGCCTGGTTCTCTGCGGCCACTCGATTCGCGTCGTGCGCACCTCCATCGAGCTGACCGTGCTGCTAACCGGTTGGCTTCTCGGCGGTGCCGTCGGGCTCGGCACAGTCGTCTACGCGCTCGGCATCGGTCCCCTGGCGCATATCTTCATGCCTCGTCTGGCCATCCAGCCCGCCCCGGCGTGAGGAGGCTGGCCGCCGGCAAACAAGCGATACAGAGAGGAGTGCGAATGGCAGCCAAAGTGAACCTCGCAGACAAGCTCTCAGGATTCGATGAGCTCTGGCAACCGCGGATCGTCGCCATGCTCAACGACTACAAGGTGATCGTGACCAAGGTGAAGGGCGAGTTCGTCTGGCACAAGCACGACGAGACCGACGACTTCTTTCTCGTGGTCAAGGGCCATCTCACGATTCAGCTCCGTGACGAGAACGTTGAACTGGATGAGGGCGAGTTGTTTGTCGTGCCGCGCGGCGTCGAGCATTGCCCGCGTGCCGACGAGGAGGCCTGGGTACTGCTGATCGAGCCCGAGCAGACGATGAACACCGGTGACGCCGGCGGGCCGCTCACCGCGGAACCGAAATGGGCTTGATCGAGCGTCCGATCCCCGCCACGCTGACGCCAGGCGGCTAGAGCCGCAAGCGGGGGCCGCGGAGAATCGTGTCCGCCTGCTTGACCCGCCGCATCACCGGCGAGATCTCGGCGCTCTGGATGCCATCGATCGCGCCGATCTCATCCGTGAGCAAGGAGTAGAGCTCAGCCTCGGTGCGGCAGAGCACCGATCCGGTCAGGTTCACCGGCCCGGTCACCGCCGCGACGAACGTCGTCGAGGCGAGCGCTCCGAGCCGCTCGCCCACCCGCTCGAGTTCGGCGGGGGCGACGGACAGCCAGAGGGCGGCCGCGGTCGGGAAGCCGAGCGGCTCGGTGGCCAGATCTACGTGGACGTACGCCTGACCGGTGGCGAGCAGCGTCTCGAGGCGCCGGGCGGCGCGGGCGGGTGAGATGCCGGCGGCCGCCGCGAGCTGGGCGTAGCCGGCGCGACCGTCTTCGCGCAGCGCCTCGTAGAGGGCGTCGTCTTCGGGATGGGGATCCGGCGACCCGGCACGCCCATCCGGCGGCCCGTCACGCCCGTCCGGGTCGGCGCTCCCGTCGGCGCGGGCGGGCGCTGCCGCACGCAGGGCGGACGCTTGATCGGGATCGAGCGGATCATCGAACCCCGACCAAGTGTCGGAGAAGATCTTGAGGATCGCGTGGGCGCCGACGCTGGTCGCGACGCTCGTGCGGGCAAGCCGCTCGAGCAGCAACGCGTCGCGTTGCACTGCCGAGGTTGGGCGGCTGATGCACAGGACCTCCGCCCCGCCGGCCATGATGCGCAGCCACGAGACGTCGTCGCGCTGCGCCAGCGCCGTGGCCAGCTTCCCCGCGGCGCCGGGACGCACGCCGATCCGGATGATCCAGTCGAGCGCACCCTCGCTCGGAGCGGGCAGCACCAGCACGCGGGCGGCGCCGGCATCCTGAAGCCGGCGGTACCGGCGCGCCACGGTTTGCTCCGAGGTCCCGATCACCTCGGCGAGGAGGCTGAACGGAGCCCGCCCGTCGATCAGCAGCGCGTGCACCAGCTGATGATCAATTCGGTCGAGCCTGGCGGATTTCGTGGCACGAGCGGCCATAGCTGGAGGATACCGCGCGTCTAAAGCCACTCTTGTGGATCCGCGCTCTGGCCTGCCTCACACTCGGGTGCATGCGTAAATGGCTTCCACTCACCTCAGTCGCGCTCGGCGCGTTCATGCTCCTCGTCGATGTCTCGATCGTCAACGTGGCCCTGCCCTCGATGGCCACCGACCTTCACGCCACGTTCACCGGCCTGCAATGGGTGATCGACATCTATGCGCTGGCCCTGGCGGCGCTACTGCTCGGACTCGGGTCGCTGTCGGACGTCGTCGGGCGCAAGCCGATCTACCTCGGCGGGCTCGTCGTGTTCGCCCTCGCCTCCCTCGCCGCCGGTTGCGCACCGGATACGACAATCCTGATCGTCGCCCGTGGCATCCAGGGCGTGGGCGCCGCCGCCATGTTCGCGACCACGATCGCGCTGCTGGCCAGCACGTACGAGGGACGCGACCTGGCGATCGCCTTCGGCGTCTGGGGCGCGGTGAACGGTGCCGCCGCGGCCGCCGGCCCGATCATCGGCGGCCTGCTCACGCAGGGACTGTCCTGGCGCTGGGTGTTCTTCGTCAACCTGCCGGTCAGCGTGCTCGCGATCGCCGTGAGCGCTCGGGTCCTCCCGCGTGAGCGCCGAGCCCCCGAAGGCCGGATCGACGTGCCCGGCGTGCTGGCGTTCACTCTCGCCGCCGGCGCTTTCACCATGGCGCTGACGCGGGTTTCGGTCAACGGCTGGACGTCGACCAGCACGCTCGCGCTGCTCGGGCTCGGAACCGGCGGCCTGGTGGCTTTCGGCGTGATCGAGGCCCGCAGCCGCCGCCCGGTGCTCGAGCTCGCGCTCCTGCGTCGCGGGCCGCTCGCCGGGTTGCTCGCCGGTGCCGTCCTCTACTCGGTTGCCGCTTTCGCATACCTCGCCTACGAATCGCTCTGGCTGCAGTCGGTCAAGGGCATGAGCCCAGTCCAGACGGGACTGGCGTTGATGCCGCTGGCCGTGGCAGCGTTCGCCGTCTCGCTAATGGCCGGGCGCTGGTTGCAGGCGATCCCCGCTCGCTGGCGGATCGCCGGCGGACTGGGGCTGATCGGTGCGGGCGCGCTAGCGCAAGCCCACCTGGTCGCCGGCTCGAGCTGGGCCGCCCTGCTGCCGGGACTCGCGGTCACAGGGATCGGAGTCGGCCTGGCAACCGGTCCGCTGGCATCCGCTGCACTGGCCGCCGCGCCGCGAGAAAGCGGCGGGATGGCGTCCGGCGCGCTGAACACCGCCCGCCAGCTCGGCTATGCGCTCGGGATCGCGGCGTTGGGCGCGATCTGCACAAGCGCGGTGGGGCGCCACCTATCGCGCGCCCCGGGTGTCCACGGTGCGGGCGACGCCGCCCGCGCGATCACCGGCGGCCAAGCGCACGCCGTGCTCGCCGGGGCGCCCGGTCCGCGACGTCCCGCCCTCGATACCGCCATCCACGGCGCATTCGCCCATGGGCTCGACGTGACGCTGCTCGTCGCCGGCGGCGCCGGGCTGGCCGCAGCGCTGATCAGCGCGCTGGCGATGCGCACGCGGGCGGTGGCGCAGGCCGACGGATCGTTGGCTTACGACGCAACCTGAGTCAGGACCGTGAGGCGCCTGATTGCAGCAGCGAGGCGAAGTCGCCCAACGGCCCGAGGTGGGCGAGCTTCTCCGGGTTGACGATCGAGTTGATGCCCTGGATCTGGCCTTGGTCGATCTCGAGCGACCATACGCCGACCAGCCGGTCGTCCCCGTCGAGGAACAGCGCGCCCGGACCGCCGTTGACTTCGACGAGGCGAAGCGAGACACCCGGGGTGCGCAGGGCGATCTTGCGCCAGGACAGCAGCGTCCGCACGACGCGGGCCCGTCCGCTGACCGGCCGTGTGATCGCCGGCACTTTTCCGCCGCCGTCGCCCGTCAGCACGACGTCGTGCGCAAGCAACGCTTCGAGCTCGCCGAGATCGCCTTCTCCGACCGCAGCGAAGAATCGGCGTGTCAGCTCGTCGCGCTTCTCGCGCGTGGTCTGAAACCGCGGGCGGCGCTCCTCGACGTGCCGCCTGGCTCGCGTCGCGAGCTGGCGCACGTTGTCCTCGCTCTTGCCGACGATCGGCGCGATCTCGCCGTACCCGTAGTCGAAGACGTCGTGCAGGAGCAGGACCGCCCGCTGCTCCGGGGAAAGGCTCTCCAGCAGCACGAGCATGGCCAGGGACAGCGAGTCCGCCATCTCTGCCTGGCGCTCCGGGTCCTCATGCTCGTCGGTGACGATCGGCTCGGGCAGCCACTCGCCGACGTAGTTCTCGCGGCGGGCGCGGGCGGAACGCAGCTCGGTAATGGCCAGCCGGGTCGTCACCGTGGCAACGAAGGCCTGGGGCGAGGCGATCTGCTCGCCGGCCTCGATTGCCTGATGGACGCGCAGCAGCGCCTCCTGGACCACATCCTCGGCCTCGGAGACGCTGCCCAGCATCCGGTAGGCGATCGCGAACGCGGTCGGCCGGAGCTCCTCGAGCAGCTGCTCACGCGAGGTCACGCGGCGAACCCCTGGCGCCAGCTCGGATGGGCCGGCCGCCAGGCCAGCTCGCGCTTGGCCTTGGCATTCGAGGCTCCTCGGCTCTCGGTCATCATCACCGCGCCGACCTCGCCGGCGAGCAGCCGGCCGACGAAGCGAGGCACGCGCATCGGCTTCTTGGCGCCCACGCGGTCGGCGAGCGCCGGCAGCCACTCGGCGACCCGGGCCGGATCATCGTCGACCACGTTGTAGGTGCCGCGCTTGCCGCGCTCGATGGCCGCCACGGTCGCGTCCGCGGCGTCGGCCACGTGGATGAACGACCACACGCCGCCGCCGTCCCCGACCACCGGGAACTTCCGCTGCCGAACCACCTCGTACTGATCGCCGCCCGGAGCCAGCGAGGTGCCCGGTCCGTAGAACGCGCCGTAGCGCAGCACGATGCCCTCCGTCCACTGGGCCCCGAGGACCGCCTCCTCCAGATGGCGGATCGCGGCGACCGTCTGACGCCACTCCCGGGCGGGAGCCGGATCGAGCGGGTCGTCCTCGGTCTTGACGGACGGGCCGGTGCGCGCGTAGCCGCCCCAGTAGCTCTGGGCCACGAACCGTTTGACACCCACGGCCTGCGCGGCCGAGAGCAGATGATCCGTCCCTTCCGTGCGCAGCCGGTTGGTCAGCGCGAAGGCGCGGTCGAAATGACGCATGTCAAGCGCGCCGATCGCGGTGAGTTCATGGACGATCACCTCGGGCCTGGCCCGGGCCACAGCGTCCGCGACCTGATCGGGATCAAGGGCATCCGCCACCACGGGGTCGGCGCCAAGCTCGGCGAGCATGGCTCGCTTTGACTCGCTGCGGGTCATGCCCGTGACCTCATGGCCGGCCTGGACCAGCCGTGGCACGAGCTGCTTGCCGATCGCTCCGGTGGCTCCTGCAACAAAGACTCTCATCATCAGGCTCCTTCAAATCTAGGACTTCCCTTCACCCAGGTAGACGCGGCAGGCCGCCGGGCTGTGACACCCATCTCACGGGCGCCGGCTCCGCGGCGTTTCACGAGTGAATCCACTGAAGGGAGCTCATCGCATGGCCGTCTCCGACACCACTACTTCCGCCCTCACGGTGGCCGACCGTGTCGGCACGCTTGACTGGGACGGGCTCGCCGGGGAGCTGGACGCGCAGGGGTTCGCCATCACCGACCGGGTGTTCAGCGCCGACGAGTGCCGGGAGCTGGCCGGCCTATTCGACGGCGATCGGTTTCGCTCGACTATCGATATGGCGCGTCACCGGTTCGGCGAGGGGCGCTACCGCTACTTCGCGCACCCGTTGCCCGAGCCGATCCAGGAGGCCCGGGTCGCGCTATACGCGCGCCTAGCCCCCGTGGCCAACGCGTGGTCGCAGCGCCTCTCGGGAGACACCCCGACCTTTCCCTCGACGCATGCCGAACTGCTCGAGCGCTGCCGCGCCGCCGGTCAAGAGCGTCCGACACCGTTGCTGCTGCGCTACCACGAGGGCGACTGGAACGCCCTGCATCAGGACCTGTACGGCGAGGTCTACTTCCCGTTTCAGGCCGTCACCGTGCTGTCAGACCCTGCCGAGTATGAGGGCGGAGAATTCGTCCTCATGGAGCAGCGCCCGCGGGCCCAAAGCCGTGCCCACGTGATCCGCCCACCGCAGGGGGCGTTCGTGATCTTCCCCACCCGCGAGCGGCCCAACGCCGGCAAGAACGGCTATCACCGGATCCAGCTACGCCACGGCGTGAGCACCGTCACGGCCGGCGAGCGGACCGCGCTCGGGATCATCTTCCACGACGCTCGGTGATGCTTTCGACCCACTACGCGACGTGGAGCGATATCTCGCGTTGCTTCTCGTAGGCCTCGATGAACTTCAGCCACAGCTCGCTGCGCGTCGGGAACGGCGCGATTGCGTGCGCCAGCCGGCGCAGCGGAACCTCCCCGACAACCGCGATCGTGGCGGCCTGCAGGAAGTCCTGGATCTCCGCGCCGACGATCGTGACACCGACGAGGATCTCGCGCTGGGTGTCGACCACGAAACGCGACGTGCCGTCGCTGCCGCGGCCGTAGAAGCTCCCGCCGGCGCTTGCGCTCGTATCGAGGTCGATGGCGACCGCCTCGATCCCCTGCTCGCGGGCGGCCGTGAGCGTCAGCCCGACCCCCGCCACCTGCGGCTCGGTGAAGACCACGCGCGGTGCGCCGCGGACATCGGCCCAAGCGGACGCCGGCCGCCCGAGAATGCAGTCGGCGGCGATACGCGCCTGGTATTTGCCCGAGTGCGTGAGCAGCGAGCGGCCGTTGACGTCGCCGATGGCATAGAGCCACGGCCGGCCGCCGACGCGCATCTGGTCATCGACGTCCACGTAGCCTCCGCCTTCGAGGCCGACGGACTCGAGCCCGAGCTTCTCGGTGAGCGGCTTGCGCCCCGTGGCGACTAGCAGCCTGTCGGCGGCGAACTTACGCCCGTCCTCAAGCTCCAGGCTGACCTCGTCACCGTCGCGGGAGGCGGCCGCGGCGCCGACACCAAGCGCGAGCTCGACACCCGCCTCGCGGAGCCCGGCGGCGACCAGCTCGGAGGCGAACGGATCCTCGTTCGAGATCAGGCGATCGAGCGCCTCGACGACGGTGACCGAGGCCCCGAGCCAGGCCCAGGCCTGCGCCATCTCGGCCCCGACGATGCCACCGCCGAGCACGAGCAGCCGGTTCGGCACCTCCTCGGAGGTGGTGAGCTCTCGGTTCGACCAGGCGCCGACCTCGCGCAGCCCGGGGATGGGCGGGAAGGCGGCGGCGGTGCCGACGGACAACACGACGGCGTCGCGGGCGATCAGCGTTTCGTCATCGACGCAGACGCGCCGATCCCCATCCAGGCGCCCCCAGCCGCGGAACAGCTCGATGCCTCGCTCCTCGAGCCAGGGCAGCTGCGCCGAGTCGTCGAGGTGGCGGATCACCTCGTCGCGTCGGCTCAGGACGGCCGGTACGTCGAGCCGGCCGGTGACCGCCTCGGCGGCACCGGGTATGCGCCGCGTCTCGTGCAGCGCCTCGGTCGGGCGCAGCAGCGCCTTCGAGGGCATGCACGCGTAGAACGAGCACTCGCCGCCGATGAGATGACCCTCGACCACCGCGACGCGCTTGCCCCCCGGGCCCGCGAGCCGTCCGGCCGCGACCTCGCCGGCCGGGCCGGCCCCGACGACGATCACGTCGAACTCTCGCTCCGAGCTAGCTCCCGCAGTCATCCGCTGAGGCGGAACGCTAGCGGGCGAGGCGTTACCTCACGACCCTGCCGATGATCCAGGAGGTGGGTACCGGGCCCCAGTTACGGCTGTCATCTGAGGCTCCGCGGTCGTCGCCCAGCAGGAACCACACGCCGGACGGGAGCTGGACGGGAACGGGGAAGTTGCACTCCTGGCTGCTCCCGCAGGGCGCCGCAAACGGCTCGTTCTGCGGCGTGCCGTTGCGGAGGACCTTGCCGTCGAGCACGGCGATCGTGTCGCCCGGTCCGGCCACGACGCGCTTGACAAAGATCTGGCTGGTGCGCTCCGGCGTGGCTTGCGGGCAGACCTCGCCGCCGGGCCGGGCCACGCCGCACACCGGCGAGTCGCCGGTGGCTCCGGCCGGTGCCCTGATCGCGACGATGTCGCCGACCTGCGGCAGCGATGAGGAGTAGGCCGAGGTGTCAAGGCGAACGAACTGGCCAACCCTGAGCGTCGGCTGCATCGAGCCGGAGGTGATGTGCAGGCGCTCGGATTGGGCGTGCCCGAGTTCGATGAGGAGCAGCGCCCCGGTGGCGGCGATGGCCAGCAGGAGCAGTAGGTTGCGCAGCGCCGAGCGGTTGGCCACACCTCCATATCGGCAGCCGCGGGCGGCTACCCAAGCGCTACGCCGGCACGGGAGCGCCGGCGGCGCTCGGCAGCGGCGTCACGGCTCGCAGCCCGCGCGCCTGCAGCCCACGGACGTTGATCTCGACGACCTCCAACCGGTAGCAGTCCTCGAGCTCCACCGTGCCGCCGTTTGCGCCGGCGGTAAGGCCGATCACGCGGTAGAGGAAGGTTTCGTCTGTGAGATACACGCGGTGCTTGGGCCGAGAGGCTGGCGATGCAAACTCTGGCGGCTTGCCCCCATCCTGAGCATCCGCAATCTGCCGCCGATCGGGCGGGTCGGATTACGGAACGGATCGCAAAACGCGGGCGGCCGGCCAGCGCTTGGCGGGATCAGGCTTGTGCCAGGGCCCGGCGACCGCTCGGCGTGGCGGCATCGTGCAGGCGGTTGCGGGATCCACCTCAATGCCCGCGGGCACGCGATCTGCGCGACGCGCACGCTTGAGGTGCTCGAAGCGCAGGTCGCCATCCCACGCCGCCGCGCCGCCGCATGAAGCGTGTCAATGGACCTGTACACGGGACGGCGCCAGGAGCAGGAGCAGCGTGCCCACGAGCAGCGGCAGGACCGTCACGTGGTAGGCGATCTCAATTGGCTTGCCGCCCGGGATCGTGAACGTGAGTCCGAGAAGAAATCCGGCGATGGCAAAAACGAGGCTGGCGATCGGGATCGATCGCCGGCCTCTCGCCAGGCTCCAGGCGCCGGCGAGCAACGCGAGTCCGATCAGGGCTTCGGGAATACCGGCCCGGTCGAACGATTTGCCGTCATCTGTAATCGTGCCCGTGAGGTGCAGCGTCGCCATGACTGCGAGGCTGGCCGCCACGAGGATCATCAGCCAGATGATTCGGCGGCGCCGGTCGTGGTCTAGGTGGGTCATGGCCCGGATGTTGCCGCGCAGACGCGTCGCTGTCGTCGCCTGAGCGACGGTTTATCGCCTGCAACGCACGTCCGTCATCGCACCGCGCGACTACTCCGATGGGCGTAGCTGCGGGTAAGCCCGGCGGGTGACGATCGCGCGGTCCTGCACGGCTATCTTGCTGGCGTGGACCCACAGCCGCGCAGGACCCGCCTGATCCCGCCCTTGCTGCGGGGTGTCCCGGTCTTCGATGTCGGGCTCGCGGTCGGCGTTGCGGCGCTTCAGGTTGGCGGCACGGCGCTCATCGCGAGCCACCGTCACGGTCAGCACAGTTGCTGGATCGGATCGCACTGTGCCGTCCCCCGGCACCTCAGTGTTCTGGGTTTTCTGCTCCTCGCCGTCGGACCACTGGCTCTGCTCGTACGTCGCCAACATCCGCCGCAGGTTCTCGCCGTGGTGTTCGCGGCCACCTTGCTCTACGTGGTGATCGGCTACACGCCCGGACCGATCTATCTGTCTTTGGTGATCGCCTTCGGGACGGTCGTGGTGGCCGGCTACCGGACGCTCGGCTGGGTAGCCGTCATCGCCGGGTGGGCGCTGTTCTCTTGGCTCCCGCCCGCGGTCGGCCGGGGCGGCGCGCCGACGCTGCTCCAGGCGGTCGCGCTCGCCGCCTGGCTGCTCGTGCTGCTCGGCGCGGCCGAGGGCCTGCGCATCCGGCGCGAACGTGCCGCCGAGGCGAAGCGGCAGCGCGAGCAGGAAGCGCAGCGGCGAGCCGACGAGGAGCGGATACGCATCGCGCGTGAGCTGCACGACGTCCTGGCGCACAACATCTCGATGATCAACGTCCAGTCCGGCGTTGCCCTGCACCTGCTCGAGCAGCGCCCGGAACAGGCGCGGACCGCGCTGAGCGCGATCAACGAGGCCAGCGCGGACGCCCTGCGCGAGATGCGCGCCGTGCTCGGCGTTTTGCGCCGTGTGGACGAGCCGGCGCCCCGCGCGCCGGCCGCTGGTCTCGACCGCCTGGACAGCCTCGTCTCACGGTCGGCGGCCGCCGGCTTGTCGGTGGAGGTGCACCTCGAAGGTGAGCCGCGCCCTCTCGCCGCCAGCGTCGACCTGGCCGCGTTTCGGATCGTTCAGGAGTCGCTGACCAATGTCGCGCGGCACGCCCACGCGGAGGCGGCCACCGTCCGGCTGGTCTACGGCGCGACCGAGCTCACCGTGCAGATCGACGATGCCGGGCATGGCCGCGAAGCCGCGGCGAGCCCGAACGGCGCCGGCGGCGGCAACGGAATCGTCGGCATGCGAGAGCGCGCCACGGCGCTCGGAGGCAAGTTGGAGGCCGGTCCGCGACCGGGCGGCGGCTTCCGCGTCCGAGCGATCCTGCCGCTAGCCCCGAGCCGATGATCCGCGTCCTGCTCGCCGACGACCAGGCTCTCGTGCGTGCGGGATTCCGGGCGCTGCTCGACGCCGAGGACGACATCGAGGTCGTCGGGGAGGCCCTCGATGGCGAGGAGGCGATCAAGCTCGCGACCGGGCTGAGGCCGGACGTCGTGCTGATGGACATCCGCATGCCCGGGCTCGACGGCCTCGCCGCCACGCGCCAGATCGCCACGCGTCCGGACTTGGCCACAGTCCGGATCCTGATCCTGACCACGTTCGAGCTGGACGAGTATGTCTTCGAGGCGATCCGAGCCGGCGCCGCCGGGTTCCTGGTCAAGGACACCAAGCCGGCCGACCTGATCGATGCCGTGCGCGTGGTCGCGGCCGGGGAGGCGCTGCTGTCGCCCTCGGTGACCCGTCGGCTCATAGCCGAGTTCGCGGCCCGCGCCAAGCAGCCTCCGCGGGCCGACCGGTTGGATGAGCTGACCGAGCGCGAACGCGAGGTGATGGCGCTCGCCGCACAGGGTCTCAACAACGAGGAGATCGCCGGGCGCCTGGTCGTCAGCCCGGCCACGGCGAAGACGCACGTGAGCCGCGCGATGGTCAAGCTCGGCGCGCGTGACCGCGCCCAGCTGGTCGTACTCGCGTACGAGACCGGGCTCGTCCGCCCGGGCTGGACGGGCTAGACCGACTGCTCTGATGTCCGAGCGGGTCTCATATCCTCGACGCAATGGCTGCATCGACCGAGCGAAGCCGCGTCGCCGGCACGGCGGACGCCGAGGAGGTCGCCGAGCTGCTCGACCGCTTCCAGCTTGAGTTCGACGAGCAGACCCCGGGGGCGCAGGTTCTCGCCGGCCGCGTCCGGGACCACATCGGACGCGATCTGAGCGTGTTCCTGCTCGCCGGGCCGCCCGGTGTGGGCGTGGCCCAGCTGCGCTTCCGCGAGTGGCTCTTGACCGGCGAGCCGATCTGTTACCTGGAGGAGCTGTACGTCGTCCCGGATCACCGCGGTCAGGGTCACGGCCGAGCCCTGATGGAGAGCGCGATGCGCCTTGCACGCGAGCGCGGGGCGACGACGATCGAAGTGACCACGTCGGCCACCGACACGGCGGCGCGGGGGCTGTACGAGCGTCTCGGGTTCACCAACCTGGAGCGGGCCGGCGATCCCGAGACGCAGATGCTGTATTACGAGCGCGAGCTGTAGGCGACGGTCTACGCCGCGGCGTGCTGGGCTCCCGGGTCCGCCGACCGAGCGGCGG
>JBJMLD010000170.1:0-6798 GCA_045805545.1 Solirubrobacteraceae bacterium
CGCCGCGCTCCAAGGCAGGCTCGAGCAACGTGCGCGTCCCGGCAACGTTCGTCGTCCGCTCCGGGAGCAAGCTGACCCCACCCGTCATCACCGTCCCCGCGTTCCTGGCCGTCCAGTTCACCGTCGCCTCGGGCGACGGGCACACGCATTCCGTCGTTCTCAAGACCCCCGTCCTGCACACGCTGGCCGTGCCGGCGCACGGCCACGCCTCGCTCCGGATCCCGGGACTCCGGGCCGGGCAGTATCAGATCGAGGTCGACGGGTCGCTCGGCGGGTCGCTCGTCATCGGGGGCGAACCCGGGCCCTGAGCGGCTCAGCTGATACGTGAACCGATCGCCGCGCCCCGGTCGGGCCGGAGCAGGACAACGCCCTTGTCCGGGTCGAGCGCGCCGAGCACGAGCGCCTCGGAGGAGAACGGCCCGATCCGGCGCGGCGGGAAGTTGACGACCGC
This sequence comes from Solirubrobacteraceae bacterium, assembly GCA_045805545.1. Taxonomy (GTDB): domain Bacteria; phylum Actinomycetota; class Thermoleophilia; order Solirubrobacterales; family Solirubrobacteraceae; genus Palsa-465. The sequence continues at coordinate 452 of JBJMLD010000170.1, forward strand.
CACGACCAGCGTGTCCTGCAGCTCTTCACGCGAGTAATTGGTGATCTGGGCGGAGGAGCGCTTCACGCCGACCTCCTGCCCGAAGTCGATCGTCAGCTTCCAGGCCGGCACGCGGGCCTCCGGGAACTCGTCAACCGCGACGATTCTCCCCACGCGCATGTCGACCGCGTTGAAATGACCGATGTCGATCATCGTGGCTGGCGCCGACCCGGCCTGTGAGTCTCGCCGCTTAGGGCGTGGCGGCCGGCGTCGAGCCGCCGGACGAGTCGCCGCCGGACGAGCCAGCGGTGGGGCCGCCGGTGCCGCCGCTTGGTCCGGTCGTGCCCGGGTCGCCACTGCCCGCCGCCGGTCCGCCGGAGCCGTCCGTGCCGCCGGATCCAGTCCCGGAGCCGGTCCCGGTGTCGGTGGGCGGCGTCGTCGTGCCCACCGGGGTGCCGGCGCTGGACGGATCGGACGGCTCAACCGGCGCCAGCGCCGACGGCTGAGACGCCGTCAGGGTTGGGGTCGAGGCGGTCGCGGTGGCTTGGGCGGGGGAGAGGATCGTCGGATCGCTCTGGGTCTGAGTCCGGCCCGGAGGCGGTGGCGGGGTCGTGGGCGGAGGCGTCGTCGTCGCCGTCGGCTTGGCGGCAGGCTTCACAGCGGTCTTGACTGCGGCCGTCGAGGCGATCAGCGTGTGCTTCGGCGTCGCGGTCGGGGTCTTGTGCGTCTTTGCCACATGCTTGCTCTTGGCCGGCGTCGCCAGGCGCCGCGCGAAGATCGGGAACGAATGGTGGATCGTCCGCGCCGTCGAGGTGGCCTTGGGAACAACCGTGACCACAGCCAGCGCGTGTGCATGGGAGTGGGTGTGGCTCTTGTCGGTCGAGCGATCGACTTCGACAGCCCCGGCCGTGACCAGCGCGGCTGCGGCCAAACCGGCCGCGGCCTTGGTCGCGATCGCGCCCATGCCGGCCGAGACGAAACCGCCCGCGGTGGAGCCGGCCATGATTGTCGAGCCGGCGGCCGCGGTCGAGCCGGCGGCAGCGCTCGAGCCGGCGCCGGTGGCGCTCGACCCGGCCGAGTGGCCCAGATGGGTGACGATGAGCTTCTTCAGCAGGACGAGCGGACCGAGGGGCATGATCGCCGCCAGCGCCTTGTTCGTCTCCTTCAGCTGGCCGCGGAATGATTCGCAGCGCTTGCAGGAGCGCAGGTGGCGGCGGACAAGGGGGGTCGGGCGCCGACGCAGGCCCTCGGCCACCTCGCCCAGCTCGATCCGGACCTCATCGCACGACAGCAGGCGCGCCTCGGCCGCCTCGGCAAGCGATACACGCGCGCGCACGAGCAGCGACTTGACGCTCGGCACCGTGGTCTCCATCGCCTCAGCGATCTGCTCGTAGGAGAGCGCATCCATCTCGCGCAGCACCAGCGCCGTCTTCTGCGTCTCTGGGAGCTCGTGGATGTCGCCGACCAGCAGCCGGAACTCCTCGCGCTCGTAGACCTTGTCCGCCGTGCTGGCGCCGTTGTCGGAGTAGTGGACGTCCATCGAGTCGACGCCCACGGCCTGCATGCGGCGCAGGTGGTTGAGGCTTCGGTTGCGCGCGATCCGGTAGAGCCACGGGCGAACGTTGATCGGGCGCGTGTCCGCGGTCATCGCGTTGAACGCGGCGGCGAACACCTCCTGGAGGACGTCCTCGGCATCCTCGCGCGAGCCGAGCAGGTGCCGGCAGAAGGCGAGCAGGCGCGACTCGTAGCGGGAGACGAGCACCTCGAACGCGTTGCCGCTGCCCCGCCGGACCAGTGCCACGAGCCGCTCGTCGGATTGCAGCCGAAGGAGCGGCGAGCGAGCATGCAGGCCGATACCCCCGGAGTATTTGAGCGCTGAGACTTCCATCGAGCCGTGGCGAGGAATCCCTCGGAGAAGAGGACACCGTATCAACGCATAAGTTGCGCTTTAGCCTTGGCCTTCTTCGGCTTTCATTCGGTTTGCCGGCGTCCTGGCCAGGACTAACATCCGGCCGGCGCCCGGGTAGACAAAGAGGCAAAGTCGGCGCTCTTAAAAAGCGCTGGTCGCGAGACCTTTGCGGGTTCGAGTCCCGCCCCGGGTATGAGAGGCCATATGGCCCGAAAATCGACGCGATTCGGTACCCGGAATCGACGCTCTGAAAACACGGAGATGGGCGTCGGTTCCAAATTGACAGTGCGTCGAAACCCTTGCTAGCGTCGGGACAAATTCGCGGCGGGGGACGCCCCGATCCCCCGCGGCGGGAGGAGATCGATTGCGGAGATCGAGGTCGCGTCGTTGCGTAACTCAACTGTGATCGGCAGGGTCGCGGCGGTTGCTGCGGTCACGATTGCCGTCATCGCGGTCGCTGTGATTCTGCTTTCCGGCGGATCGGACTACAAGATCAAGGCGGTCTTCCAGAACGCCAGCCAGATTGTGAGCGGAGACCTCGTCGAGGTCGCCGGCAACAACATCGGCACGGTCTCGGACATCTCGCTGACGCCCAACGGCCAGGCGCAGCTGACGCTCGACATCCAAAACAGCAACTATCAGCCGCTGCACGCGGGCACCGCCGCCACGATCCGCGAGGCGTCCCTCTCGGGGATCGCCAATCGCTACGTCGATCTGCGGCTCGGCCCGGGGAGCGGCCCTGCCATCAAGAGCGGTGGCTCGATCCCGACCGCCCAGACGACCAGCGAGGTCGACCTCGACCAGCTGTTCAACACGCTCGACACCTCGACGCGCAAGGGCCTCCAAGACGTCATCCAGGGCTCGGCATCTCAGTACGTCGGCAAGGGCAAGGTCGCCCAGGCGGCCTGGCAGTACCTGAACCCGGCGGTCGCGTCGACCAGCGTCCTGTTCCGCGAGATCAACCGCGACACCGGCCGGTTCACGAACTTCATCGTCAAGACCGGAAACCTGTTCACCGACATCTCGCAGCGCCAGAGCGACCTGAGCGGGCTGATCCGCAATCTGGCCTCGACGACCGAGGCGCTCTCGGCGCAGCGGGGCGCGCTGGGGCAGTCGATCCAGCGGCTGCCGGGGTTCATGCGCCTCGCCAACACGACGTTCGTGAACCTGCGCAGCGCACTGGACGACCTCAAGCCGCTCGTCGACGCGTCCAAGCCGGTGGCGCCCAAGCTGCAGAAGCTGCTCGTCCAGCTCCAGCCGCGGGCCGAGCAGTCGGTCCCGACGGGGCGCGACCTGTCGAACATCATCAGCCGGCCCGGGCCGAGCAACGACCTGATCGAGCTGGTCAGCCTGGGCCAGCCGCTCGCCTCGGCCACGGTCCGCAAGGTTCACGTCAACGGAGCGACGCGGCTGGGCGCCTTCCCGCAGTCGGCCGCGGCGCTGCACGGGTCGACGCCGGAGCTGGCCACGGCCCGCCCGTACGCCGTCGATCTGACCGGCTGGTTCGAGGGCTATTCGCATCCCGGCGGCTATGACGCCAACGGCGGCTACAGCCGCGTCGCGCCGGTCGTGGGCGTCGGTTCGATCCAGAACGGCACCCTCAACTTCCTGCCCTCATTCCTCAACCCGCTGCTGCGGAGCATCCTCGCCTTCGGCGGCAACGGGAGCTCGAACTCGAGTGGCGGCCTGCTCACCTCCGGGCAGGGCGACCGCTGCCCCGGCTCGATGGAGCGCGGCGCGGTCTGGTACCCCGAGAGCGGCTTCCCGTGTAATCCCAGCCAGGTGCCGACGGGCAAATGAAGCGGCTCCTGATCAGCGGCGCGATCCTCGTCGCCGTGGGCGTGTTCCTCGTGCTCAGCACGGGCGCGTCGAACAGCAACGCGTCGGGGACGTACAAGATCGAGGTCGACAACGCGTTTGGCCTCGTTCAGGGCGCCGATTTCAAGGTCGCCGGCGTCAAGGCCGGGTCAATCAAGAAGATCGAGCTGCCACCGGACTGCATCAAAGGCGACACGCCCAAGTGCCACGCGCTCGTCACGGTCGAGGTGACCCAGCCCGGCCTCGGCCAGTTCCACGCTGACGCCTTCTGCCAGACCCGGCCTCAGTCACTGATCGGCGAGTACTTCGTCGAGTGCGAGCCCGGCAGCAAGGGCAAGGTGCTCAAGGCCGGCAGCACGATCCCGGTCGACCGGACCGAGTCGACGATCCCGGCCGACCTGCTCGCCAACGTCATGCGCCTGCCGTATCGCCAGCGTTTGACGCTGATCATCAACGAGCTCGGCGCCGCCGTGGCCGGCCGCTCGGGCGACTTGAAGGGCGCGCTGCGACGGGCCGTGCCGGCGCTCAACGAGACGGACAACCTGCTCAACCTGCTGGCCAACGACTCGAACACGCTCGAGCAGCTGACGGTCAACTCCGACCAGGTGATAACCGCGCTGGCCAACAACAGCACGACAGTCACCCGCTTCATCGACGAGGCCAACAGGATCTCGATCCACACGGCCAACCAGTCGGCCAACCTTCAGTCGACGCTGGCCAAGCTGCCGCCGTTCCTCGAGCAGCTGAAGCCGAGCCTGCAGCAGCTCGGCGCCGCGACGGACGCCAACCTGCCCGTCCTGACCAACCTGAACACGGCCGCCGTGCAGCTGAACCGGCTGCTGCGCGACCTGCCCGGCTTCTCGCGCTCCGCCATACCCGCGATCAAGTCACTCGGCACCGCATCGGTGACCGGCAAGGTCGCCGTGGAAGCAGCGCAGCCGACGATCAAGCACCTCAACCAGTTCGCCAAGCCGACCCCTGAGCTCGCCCAGAACCTGGCCATCGTCGGCCACGCCCTCGACGACCGCAGCCGCGCCGCCGAGGCCGACCCGCGCAGCCCAGGCGGACGCGGCTACACCGGCCTCGAGGCGGTGCTCCAGTACGTGTTCAACCAGACCCTGGCCGTCAACACGTTCGGACCGTTCGGCCATCAGCTCGCCGTTGACGGCTTCTTCAGCGCGATGTGCACGCCGTATGCCACGCCGGGCACGATCGCGATGAACCTGAAGTCGTTCGGCTCGCGCTACCGGTCGTGTTATGCGTGGCTCGGCCCGAACCAGGCCGGGGTCAACACGACCGACCCATCGAACCCCAAGGCGTGCGTGCCGGATCCCGGCGGGGCACCGCCGGGCGAGCGCGGTGTGCCCTCGACGAACTGCCGTTTGACGGCCGCCGATCAGCCGAGCGCGGCGGCGGCCAGCGACAAGAGCGCGCGGGGCGCGGCGAACGCGAATGCCGCGGGCCAGACGCAGGGACAGGCTGGCGCGACGCCGGTGGCGGGCGCGCCATCCTCGGGCGCCGGTGGGTCCGGCGGCTCCGGCGGGTCGAGCGGCGGCACGGGCGGTGTGGCCGGCGCCGGCGGCGGCCTGCAGCGGACGATCGGCCAGATCCTCTCCGCCGTGGGCGGTAGCGGTGGCGGTGGCACGGGCGCCTCGGACTCGACTGGGTCGGGCAGCGCGAGCGGCTCCGGCGCCGGCGGGTCGGGCGCGAGCGGCTCGGGCGGCGGCAACCAAGCCCAGCAACTCCTCAACTACCTCCTGGCGCCATGAGACGGGCCCAGCAATCGGCATTCACAAACCCGGTCATGGTCGGCGCCGTGACGATCCTCGCCGTGATCGTTGCGGTGTTCCTGGCCTACAACGCCAACTCGGGTCTGCCGTTCGTCCCCACCCGTGAGTTGAAAGTCGACATTGCCGATGCGCAGAACCTGGTCCCCGGCAACGACGTGCGCGAGGGCGGCTTCCGGATCGGCCTCGTGGAGAGCCTGAAGCCGGTCGAGCTGGGCGGCGGGCACGTCGGTGCCGAGCTGACCCTCAGGCTCGACAAGGCGAACGGCAACGTCCCAGTGGACTCGACCGCCACGATCCTGCCGCGCTCGGTCCTGGGGCTCAAGTACGTGGCCCTGGAGAAGGGCCACTCAAAGCAGCTCTACGCCGACGGTGGACTGCTGTCGATTTCGCACACCACCGTCCCCGTCCAGTTCGACGACATCTTCAAGACCTTCGATGCCAAGACGCGGATCGCGATCCAGCGCGACCTCTACGGGTTCGGCAACACGCTGGCCGGTCGCGGCTCGGCGCTGAACGACACGATCGCCAGCCTGCCCGAGCTGCTCCAGCATCTGCAGCCGGTGGCTGCATATCTGTCTGATCCGAACACGCAGCTGACGCGTTTCTTCACGACGCTGAACGCGTTCGTTGGGACGGTGGCGCCGTTGTCGCAGACGACGGTGCGGCTGTTCGCTGATATGGCGACGACGTTCTCGGCGATCACGCGGGACCCGAATTCCTATGAGGCGACGATCGCTGAGGCGCCCTCGACGCTTGATACCTCGACCGACAGCCTGAAGGCCCAGCAGCCGTTCCTGGTCGACCTGACGACGCTGGGTGGAGCGTTGACCTCACCGACACGTGACCTGCAG
>JBJMLD010000171.1:0-59734 GCA_045805545.1 Solirubrobacteraceae bacterium
GCTCCAGGTGTTCGTGATCGTCGGTGGGGTGACGCGAGTGATTCCGCTGACCGGCGTGACGCTCCCGTTCATCTCCTACGGCGGGTCCTCGATCGTGGCCAACTTCGTGTTGCTGGCGCTGCTGCTGCTCGTGTCCGATCGTGCACGAAGGGAAGCGCGATGAACGTCCCGATCGCTCGCCTGTTCGGCCTGATCGTGCTCCTGTTCGCGCTGCTCATCGGCTGGACCTCGCGCTGGGCGGTATTCGACGCGAGCTCGCTGAACAACAACCCGCTGAACCGGCGCACGCTGGCGGACGACCTGACGATCAAGCGCGGTCGGATACTCGCCGACGACAACAGCGTGCTGGCCCGCTCGGTGCCCGCGGGGGGTAGGACGTGGAAGCGCTTCTACCCAACGGGGTCATTGTTCGCGCAGCCGGTCGGCTACTCGAACATCTTGTTTGGTCGCGCCGCCGGTCTGGAGCGCTCGCGCGGCGACGCCCTGCGCGGCCTGCAGACGGGGCTGAACTCGGTCTTCGGCCAGCTCAGCCGCACCCGCGTCGGCGACGACGTCTACACCACCCTGGACCCCAAGGCCCAGCAGACCGCGCTACAGGCCCTGGGCGGGCAGCCGGGCTCGGTTGTCGCGCTGGACCCGCGCACCGGCGCGGTGAAGGTCATGGTGGCTATCCCCGGCTACAACAGCAACAACCCGGACGCCAAGGGACCCGACATCTCCACCTTCAACCGCTCGACCCAAGGCGGCTACCCACCCGGGTCGACGTTCAAGGTGGTGACCGCGACAGCGGCGATCGACAGCGGCAGGTACACCCCGAACTCGGTCGTCAACGGCAAATCGCCGATAACCGTCTCGGGTGTGCCGCTCTCCAATGACAACAACCAGCCGTTCGGTGACATCGACCTGACCGCGGCGCTGACGTTCTCGGTCAACACGGTGTGGGCTCAGGTGGCCGAGCATCTCGGCCGCGGCGTGATGACCAAGTACATGAAGCGCTTCGGCTTCTACTCAAAGCCGCCGCTCGACTACCCCTCGGACGAGATCAACGTGAGCCAGCCGTGGAGCTCGGGCCGGCGCTCGCGACCGATCCCGCCGGGGAGCCCCAACGAGGACATCGGCCGCATCGGCATCGGCCAGGGAGGCCTCCAGGTCACGCCGCTGCAGATGGCCATGGTGGCCGCCGCCGTGGCCAACGGCGGCAAGCTGATGCGGCCGCGCTTCACCAACAAGATCGTCGATCAGGACGGTCGCACGGTGCGGACAATCGACCCGAGTACCTACCAGCAGGTGATGAAACGCTCGACAGCGGACCAGATCGCGCAGATGATGAAGCGCGTGGTCGACGAAGGGACCGGAACGCCGGCCCAGCTGGGCGGCATCGACGTGGCCGGCAAGACCGGTACGGCGCAGATCGGCGTGATCGGCTCGAACCTGACCCAACCCTGGTTCATCGGGTTCGCGCCGGTCGGAGACCCGAAGGTCGCGGTGGCGGTGACGATTGAGCAATCGCAGGGCGGCTTCGGCGGCACCGTAGCGGCGCCGATCGCCAGAACCGTCATCCAAACGCTGCTCTCAGAGGGACAGTGAGGGGCGATGAGCGCAGCTGACTCGATGACGGGACGCATGATCGACGGGCGCTACAAGGTCCTCTCGCGGCTTGGCGCGGGGGGAATGGCAGACGTGTTCCTGGCCGAGGATCAGCAGCTCGGGCGCAAGGTCGCGCTGAAGCTCATGCACCGGCGCTTCTCGGAGGACCCGGGCTTCGTCGAGCGCTTCCGCCGCGAGGCGCAGGCCGCCGCGGGCCTGCAGCACCCCAATGTCGTGAGCGTGTACGACCGGGGCGCCTACGACGACACCTACTACATCGCGATGGAATACCTGCCGGGTCGCTCGCTCAAGCAGCTGATCCGCGACGAGGCGCCGCTCGATCCGGTCCGCGCCATCAACATCACGCTGCAGATCCTCAAAGCGGCCCGGTTCGCGCATCGGCGGGGAGTGATCCACCGCGATCTGAAGCCGCACAACGTGATAGTCGATGAGTCAGACCACGCCAAGGTGACGGACTTCGGCATCGCCCGGGCCGGCGCGTCGGACATGACTGAGACCGGCTCGATCATGGGCACAGCGCAGTACCTGTCTCCGGAGCAGGCGCAAGGCCTGGCCGTCAGTCCCGGCTCCGATCTCTACTCGATCGGCGTGATCCTCTACGAGCTCGTGACCGGTCGCGTGCCGTTCGACGCCGAGGCCGCCGTGACAATCGCCATCAAGCACGTCTCCGAAGCGCCACCGGCGCCGAGGACGATCAACCCGGCCGTGCCTCCCGAGCTGGAGCAGGCGATCCTGTGGGCGCTGAACAAGAACCCGTCCGATCGCCCCACCGACGCCGACCAGTTCATCAACGCGCTCGAGCAAGTCAAGGCGATGATCGAGTCGGGTCAGGGCGGCCAACGCACGGCGAGCTTCGCGTCGATCGGCGCAGCCGAAGCGTATGGAGCAGCCGACGCATACGGGGCCGCGGGCGACACGTCGCCGCCGGGTGTCGGCGTGCTGGCCGGGGACGAGGAGCCCGAGGACGAAGAACCGACGGACGACGATCGTCGGAGGCGCTGGCTGATATGGGGCGCGGTTGCCTTGCTCGTACTGCTGCTTGCAGGGGGTGCGGTGGCATACGTGCTCACCCGGGCCGATCAGAAGCTCGTGCCTCCGGTCGTCAACGAGCAGGTGAGCGTGGCCCAGGCGCAGCTCCAGACGGCCGGGTTCCAGACCAACGTCCTCAACCGCACCGATCCGCACCCCTCCGGGACGGTCATCGCGCAGAACCCGCTGGGCGGAACCAAGGCCAACAAGGGTTCGACTGTCACGCTCACCGTCTCCCAGGGGCCGGGCAGCACGTCGATTCCGTCGGTCAGCTTCCTGAGCGAACGGGCGGCCCGCCGTGCCATCAAGCAGGCGCAGCTGAAGGTTGCGCGCGTGCAGCCCGAGCACTCCGACACGATCCCGCCCGGCGACGCCACGCGTACCGATCCGCAAGCCGGCACCTCGCTGCCGATCGGGTCGGGGGTGACGCTGTTCGTCTCCTCCGGCAAGCCGAACGTGACCGTGCCGGACGTCGTCGGGCAGTCGGAGTCATCGGCGCGCTCGCAGCTGAGCGGCGCGGGCTTGACAGTGTCGGTTCAGAACCAGGTCTCGACCACCGGGACGCCGGGCAACGTGATCAGCCAGAGCCCGAACGGCAACGCGAGCGTGGCGCCGGGCACGACCGTGACGATCGTCGTCGCGCAGGCGCCACCCAAGGTCTCGGTGCCCAATGTCAAGGGCCAGAAGGAAGGTCCGGCCAAGAGCGCTCTGACCGGCGCCGGCTTCCAGGTCGCCACCCAAACACAGGACACGACCGACCCGACGCAGAAGGGCATCGTGCTCGACGAGGTCCCGCCTGGAGGCAGCAGCCAGACCAAAGGCAGCACGGTGACGATCGTCGTCGGGCATTTCACCGGGACGCCGACGACCACCACCAAAACGACTCCCACCACGCCCACGACGAGCACGACGACCTCGAAATGACGTCGCTCCGGGTGGCCGTGCTCGGCGGCGGCCGTTCCTCCGAGCACGAGGTGTCGCTGGCCTCGTCCGCTTCGGTGGCGGCCGGATTGCGGGAGGCCGGACATGAGGTGCGCGAGATCGTCATCGCCCGCGACGGGGTGTGGCGCGATCGCCAAGACGGCGACGCGGCGGGGATCTCGATATCGCTGGGCCAAGGCCTCGACGGCGTCGACGTCGTGTTCCCGGTGCTCCACGGGCCGTTCGGCGAGGACGGGACGGTTCAGGGCCTGCTCGAGTGCCTCGACGTGCCCTACGTCGGCGCGGGCGTGCTCGCCTCCGCGCTGTGCATGGACAAGGTGCTGTTCAAGGAGCTGATGGCGCGTGCCGAGATCCCGCAGGTCGATTACCGGGCGATCCGCGAGCCGGACTGGCGAGCGGCGCCGAAGCGCGTGCTCGACGAGCTGGCCGCGCTGGGGCTGCCGGTGTTCGTCAAACCGGCGCGACTGGGCTCATCGGTGGGGATCGTCCGCGTGCTCACGGCAGACGAGCTACCAGACGCTCTCGATACAGCGTTCGCGCACGACGAGCTTGCCATCGCCGAAGCGGCGGCGACTGGGCTCGAGGTCGAATGCTCGGTGCTCGGCAACGCCGATCCGATCGCCTCGCAGCCGGGCGAGATCATGCTCGCGGCGGGCGAGAGCAGCTGGTACGACTACGAGGCCAAGTACACGCCCGGTGGGATGGAGCTGATCGTGCCGGCGCGCGTCCCCGAGCGGGTCCGCGAGCGCGTGCGCGAGTTGGCGATCGAGACATTCCTGACCGCGCGTTGCGCCGGCCTGGCGCGGGTCGACTTCTTCGTCGACGGCGAGAACGTATTGGTCAATGAGCTGAACACGATTCCCGGGTTCACGCAGACGAGCGTGTTCGGCTCGCTGTTCGAGGCGAGCGGGATCCCGTACCCGGAGCTGCTCGCCCGGCTGGTCGCGCTGGCGCTGGAGCGCCACGCCGACGAGCGCCGGCATCGGCATTAGCCGAACGCTTGTCGGCCCCGGCCGTCTTACCGATACAGCGCCAGCTCGTTGGTCGCGACCTGGGGCGTCCCGTTCAGGTTCGTGATCCACATGAGGAAGTAGCGGTACTTGGTGCTCCCGCTGGTCAGCCGGACGTCCTGCCGGCGTCTCACGTGCGTCACCGATCCGATCAGATGCCACCCGCCGTCGGGCCAGGTCAGGGGCGGGCGGTCGGTGCGCGCGTAGATCTGGACCGAGAAGCCGGGGGTGTCGGTGTCAATGCGCATGGCGCGGGCGGTCGTGCCGGGTGTGGCGTCCAGATAGACGCCGACGCCCGCTTTGCCGAGATTGCCGGCCTGGTAGGTCTCGGTCGTCCACTTGGTGTCGGGTTGGCCGTCGATCGCCAACCCGACCTCGTTGTGGTGCTCGCCTCCGGTGCCCTTCGGGTCGAAGTCGTGGGCGCAGGACTGGCAGATCTGGACCTGCTGCGGTGCGGCAGGCGGTGGCGACTGGACGAGCTTGCCCGTGCCATGGTGGGTACGGGTGCCGAGCCAGACCGCCACGCCGGCGCCGGCCAGGAGCACGATCAGCGTCAGGATCACCGCCGACGTCCGGTGGCGCACGAGGAACGGGACGCGCCGCTGCTTGCCCGAGGGCAGCGTGCGCAGGACGGTCGTGACCTCGCCTGTGGCACTGCCCGCGCGGGCGGTTTCGATTGCCAACACGTCCTCCAGGTCGGCGATCAGCTCAGCGTCATCGGCGTAGCGATTCTCCTGTTCCTTGGCCGTGGCGGTGTCGACGACGGCGGCCAGCGCGGCGGACACCTCGGGACGTTTCGCCTGCACGTCCGGGAGCATCTCGCGGACATGCTTCATCGCCACCGCGACTTGGCTCTCGCCCTTGAACGGGACCTCGCCGGTCAGCATCTCGTAGAGGACGATGCCGAGCGAGTAGAGATCGGACTGGCCGGTGACCGGCTGGCCGAGCGCCTGCTCGGGCGAAACGTAGTCGGTCGTGCCGAGCACGCGACCGTCGGCGGTCAGACCCTCCTCGTCGAGCGTCCGGGCGATCCCGAAGTCGGTCACCTTGGCCGACCCCTCCTCGTCGATCAGCACGTTCTGGGGCTTGACGTCGCGGTGGACAATGTGACGGGCATGCGCGACGCCGAGAGCGCGAGCGATCTCGATCGCGTAGGCGACGGCCTCGCTGATCGGCAGGCGTCCCATGCGGCGGATGCGCTCCTTGAGCGTCTCGCCCTCGACGTACTCGAACACGATGTACGGGCGCCCTTCGTCCTCGCCGGCATCGATCACACCGACGATGTGCGGATGCGACAGCTGCGCCACGGCTCGTGCCTCGCGGCGGAACCGCTCGAGCTGGTCGGAGTCGCTGGCGACCTCGCGGTTCATCAGCTTGATCGCGACCTGCCGCTGGAGCGTCTCGTCGAGGGCCCGGTAGACGGTCGACATGCCGCCGGAACCGATCCGCGCCTCCAGGCGATAGCGGCCGGACAGGGTGGTGCCGAGAATCGTGCTCATCTACCGGCGTCTATTTTGAGGTACGCGCCCAGCGTCCATGGGTCCCATCACACAGTCGAGCGTTTGCCCGCGGTCAGCGCCACTTGAACCAGCGACTCAGAAGTCTCCCTGGAAGTTCGGCGGAATCAAACGGGCTGCGCCCGGCGCTGGCGCTGATAGCGCTCGGCGCGCTCGGTGTCCGGCTCCTCTACATCCTCGTTATCGCCCGGGCGCCGGTCGGCGTCGGCGGCGATGCCGGCTTCTACCACAGCGCCGCCAACCTGATCGCGCACGGCCACTTCTACTACCGCGGAATCTTCTCTCACGCCTACGTGACGGCGGAGCACCCGCCGCTATATCCGCTCGCCCTGTCGCTGAGTTCGCTGGTCGGGGCGGACAGCCTGCTCGCGCATCGGATCGTCAGCTGCGTCATCGGGACCGCGGGCGTGGTGCTGGTTGGACTGCTCGCGCGACGCGTTGCGGGGAACGTGGCCGGGCTGCTCGCAGCCGGGATTGCCGCGGTGTACCCGCCGTTCATAACCGCAGACGGCCTGGTCATGAGTGAGCCGCTGTTCGTGGTAACCGTGGCGCTGGCCCTGCTCGCAGCGCTGATGACGCTCGACCGGCCCTCGCCTAAGACCGCCGCCGTGCTGGGCGCCACCATCGGTCTCACCACCCTCACCCGGGGTGAGGGCATCCTGCTCGTCCCGCTGCTCGCCTGGCCGGTGACCTGGACCGCCGCCACCGCCGCCACTGCCGACGGGGCCCGCGCTCGCCGCCGAGCCACCCTCCTGGCCGTCACGACGGCTGCCACCGCGGTGGTTCTCGCCCCCTGGGTGATCCGCAACGTCGTGGTCTTCCACCGCGCGACCCTGGCCGCCGATTCCAACACGGTGATCGCCGGCGCCAACTGCCCGGAGACCTACTACGGGCACGACATCGGCTGGTGGAGCAATCGCTGTCTGGAGAGGGCCCGGACGCGCAAGCAGCTGTTAAGCGGCGACGCCTCGACGCACGCGGCCTTCACCTATGCCGGCGACCACCTGACGCGTCTTCCGGTCCTCGCCGCGGTCCGCGTGCTGCGCACGTTCAACTTCTTCCAGCCGCTGCGCCAGGGAAACCGCGAACCGCGCCGGCGCTGGGTCGACGTGGTCGGCCTCGTCGTCTACTACGTCGTGTTCGCCCTCGCCTTCCTCGGCCTGCGGAGACTGCGTAGGCGGGAACGCTGGATCCTCATGGCGCCGATCGCCGTGGTCGTGATAGTGAGCGCTCTCACGTGGGGGATCGGGCGGTTCAGGATTGGCGCTGACATCTCGCTGATCGTGCTCGCGGCCGCAGCCGTCGCAGGGCGAGGAGCGCGAGCAGGACGCGATACGCCGCGTAGGGAAGCAGCGAGCGATCCCGCTCCACCTGCGCGATCAGCCACGTCGAGCCAAGCGTTGAGGCAAACGACGCGCCGGCCCCGGCGGCGAACGGCAACGCCGTCCCCGGAGGCAGTCCCCGTCGCTTGAGCCGTACGGACTTCAGCAGCGTCGCGCCGGCGATCACGGGCAGCGCGACATGGCGCGACAGGCGATTGGCGTCCTCACGCGTGAAGCACCGCCACCGCGCAGCGGCAAGCGTCGCGCCGTTACGCGACACGCCCGGAATCAAGGCTGCCGCCTGCGCGAGTCCGAGCCACAGCGCGTCCGCCGCGCCGCCGTCCTCGTGACCGCGTGTCTGTGGCCGGCGATCGGCGGCGATCATCAGGATCGACCCCGCGAGCAGTCCGGCCGCGACGGTCGGAGGCGTCCCGAGCCGTGACTCGATCGGCCGCTCGAGCGTGTAGCCGACCACCGCCGGAGGCGCGAACGACAGCGCGATCAGCGTCAGACGCCGGGCGCTCAGGTCGTGCACGGCCGCGCCGACCTCGTCGCGCAGGGTGATGAGCAGGGCGGCCGCGGTGCCCGCGTGCAGTGCCACCTCGAAGGCCTTGCGCAGCTCAGGATCCAGGCGGTTGTAATCCCAGTCGAGCAGCCAGGGTACGAGCGCGACATGACCCGAAGAGGAGATCGGCAGCAGCTCGGCCGGTCCGTGCAGCGCGCCGAGCGCCAGCGCCCGCCCGATCGACAGGCGCGGGCTATTCGGAGACGACATCGGCGGCGGGCGGCTGTGAGCGCCCACCGCGCGTGCGCCGCACGATCAGGTAGATGATCGCCGCGACGAGCAGAGCGGCCGCGGCGTAGTCGACGTACTCCAGGTTGCGCCGCCAGTGCGTCCAGTTGCTCCCCACCGCCTTGCCGAGCAGTCCGAGACCGGTGATCCACACCGCTGAACCGAGCGCTGCGAACGAGATGAAGCGCAGATATGACATCTCGGCCACGCCGGCGGCGTAAGGAAACACCGCGCGCACGAGCGGAAGCAGTCGGGAGACGAAGATCACCGGCGGGCCGTAGCGCTCGAACCAGCGGTGCGCGGTCTGTAGCCGCTGCGGGCTGACGTGGAGCTTGTTGCCGTGCCGCTCGATCAGCTCGATACGGCCGAAACGGCCGATCCCGTACGCGATCGAGGCGCCGATCAGATCCCCGATGACGCCGAACACGATGATGCCCAGCAGGGGCAGATTCCCCTGGTAGACGTCGAAACCGGCGAACAGCATGGTCGGCTCGGTGCCGGGCACGCCGATCACCCCGGAGGTAGCCGTGAGCAGCGACACGCCGCCTACGCCGAGGTCCCGGATGATGTGCGTCGCCAGCGTTACCAGCGAGTCGGTGACTGATGCTGCAAGTAGCAAGCGGTGAGCAAGCGTAGCGACCGCCGGCCGTCGGACAGCTGTGGATAGGGTGTGGGGCCGATGTGAAGGTCTGGATCGACCTGACCAACTCGCCCCACGTGCTCGTGATGCGGCCTGTCATCCGCGACCTGGAGCGTCGCGGCCACGAGGTCGAGGTGACCGCGCGCGACTTCGCCCAGACGCTCGGTCTATGCGAGCGCCTCGGGATCGAGCACACGGCGATCGGGCATCACCGCGGCGGTGGACTGGCGGCCAAGGCAGGCGGCCTGATCGCGCGGTCGGTGGCGCTGACGCGCTGGGCCCGCGGGCGGCGCTTCGAGCTCGCCCTCGGCCACGGCTCCAACGACATCACAGTTGCCGCCGCCCTGCTGCGGATCCCGTCCGCGACGATGTTCGACTATGAGTGGGCGGCCGTCCAGCACAACGTGAACTGCCGTCTGGCCAAGGCAGTTGTCGTGCCAGACGCGATCCCCCCGGAGCGGCTCTACCGCTATGGCGCGCGCGGCAAGATCCGGGCCTATCCGGGCCTCAAGGAGGAGTACTACCTGGCCGACTTCGAGCCCAACCAGGAGATCCTGGGCGAGTTGGGACTCGACGCCACAGCACCGATCGCGATCATTCGGACCCCGCCGTCGGTCTCGCTGTATCACCGGTTCGAGAACGACCTGTTTGCGCGCGTCCTGGAGCGCGCACGGCAGATCCAGGCCGTGGTGCTTCCGCGCACTTCCGAACAGCGGGCCGAGCTGGCCCGAGCCGGTGGCTTCATCGTGCCCGAGCAGGCGATCGACGCCCAGTCGCTCGTCGCGTACGCCGACCTCGTGATCTCAGCCGGCGGCACGATGAACCGCGAGGCTGTCGCGCTGGGGACGCCCGTGTTCACGGTGTTCGAGGGTCGGCTCGGCGCGGTCGATGAGCGGCTCATCGCCGAGCGGCGCCTGCTGGCGCTACGCGATCCCGATCAACTCAACTTCGTCAAGCGCGACCCGGCGGCCGCGCCGCCACGCGTCCGCCGAGACACCGCGCTGCTGACCGACCTGCTGCTCAGTGCCGCTGCCAAGCTCTGACCTTCGCACCTGTCGGCGCGCAGCGCCGCATCGAATGATTTCCTAAGGTGTTACTTAGTCCCGTCGGCCGGGGGGACCGTCTCGAGATCCCGCGACCGATGGGAGAACAATGCAGCGACGAGGAGTACGTCTACAGGGACTTGCCGGCCGGGCGGCGTTGCTGGCCGTGGCCACGAGCCTGCTGGTGGCGTCCACCTCAGCCGCCGCGTCGTCGGTCGCCGTGTTCCCGCTCAGCGGTAGCCGACTGGCCTCGCCGCATACGACGGTCAGCTTCCGTGGCGTCTCGGCCGCGAACCTTGGCCCCATCACGGTGACCGGATCGCAAAGCGGCGTCCATACAGGGCACGTGACGGGGCACTCCGACGGCAACGGCGTGAGCTTCGTCGCCGACAAGGCGTTCACGCCGAACGAGACGGTCACCGTCGCCACCGGCCTGAACATCGTCGGCGGCAGCCGCGGCGTATATCGGTTCTCGATAGTCAACCAGGCCGGGCACCTGCCCAACCGCCCGTTCCCGCCCTCGGCGCGGGTGCACGGCGACGTCATGTGGTTCCACTCGCGCAAGGACATCGAGCCGGCTGCGATCAAGATCACCCGCCGTTCCAGCCGCACCGCTCCCGGTGACATCTTCATCGGCCCGCAGTACGGGCCGGTTCAGAACGGCCCGACGGTCCTCGACCCCAGCGGGAATCTGATCTGGTTCAAGGCTGTTCCGAAGTACAACTTCGCCACCGATGTCCGCGTGCAGAGCCTCGACGGGCAGCCGGTGCTGACCTGGTGGCAGGGCTACTTCGGAGCCGGCGTCGGCTCGGGCGTGGGCGTGATCAACGACACGCACTACCACACGATCGGGATCGTGCATGCCGGCAACTTCATCCCGTTCGACCTGCATGAGTTCAAGATCCTGCCGGGCGGGACCGCGCTCATCACCGGCGTCTATCCGGTGTATTGGGACGCGTCGTCGATACATCACACCCGGCACGCGATCGTGTTCGACGGAGTCGTGCAGATCATCGACATCAAGACCGGGATGGTGGAGTACGAGTGGCACAGCCTCGATCACGTCCCGCTGAGCGATTCGTATCGCGCGTTTCCGAACTCCAACGGCGCGCCCTTCGACTACTTCCACATCAATTCGGTCGACCAGGACACCGACGGCAACCTGATCGTCTCCGGCCGCTCAACGTCCGCCGTGTACAAGATCGATCGCCAGTCTGGCGCGATCATCTGGAGGCTGGGCGGCCGACATTCCACGTTCAAAGCCGGCTCCGGGGCCACGATGGCCTTCCAGCACGACGTCCGCGTCCAGTCGGCCGGGGACAGCCGGATCACGGCGTTCGACAACGGCGCCGGGCTCTACAACGTGCACAGCCAGTCCCGCGGGGTCATCTTGCATCTCGACCTCGCGCACAAGACGGTCACCAAACTGGGCGAGTTCGACCATTCACCGCGCCTGCTCTCGGGGTTCGAGGGCAACGTCCAGCCGCTGCCCAACGGCGACTCGTTCATCGGCTGGGGCGAGCAGCCGTACTTCAGCGAATTCAACTTCCGCGGCCAGCTCCTGTTCGACGCGCGCTTCGTCGACACGAACACCAGCTACCGCGCCTACCGTTTCCCCTGGGTGGGAGCGCCGCAGACGGATCCGGCGGTGGCCGCCTCGACAAGCGGTGGCCGCACCACGGTCTACGTAAGCTGGAATGGCTCGACGCAGGTGGCCAGCTGGCGCGTGCTGGCGGGCGCCACTCCAACAACCCTGGCGACCGCAGGTTCCGCTCGACGCAGCGGCTTCGAGACGGCGATCCGTGTCGCCGGCGCCAAGGACGTGGCCGTGCAGGCACTCGACGGGCACGGCAACGTACTTGGACAGTCTCCGACGGTACAGCCGCGCTAGAACCTTTCGCAGCAGTTACAGACCGCACCCGACCAAAGGACCGATTTGACATCCATCAGGCGACAGTTCAAATTCGCGGCGGCGTTCGCCGTGGCTCTGGGGCTGAGCGCGGGGACCGCCGCCGCCGCGACCCCGCTCGGCGCCTATTCGACGAAGGGGTCCTTCTCGTTCGTCGCCACGCCGAACCTGCATCCGCCGAAGATCCGTGAGACGCTCCACACGCGGGCCTCGAAGCTCGGCTCCGGGCTCTTCTTGATGGCCAACTTCAAGGACCTCACGAACCCCAAGCCGATGATCGGCCAGAGCGGTCCGCTGATTCTCGACAACCGTCTGCAGCCCGTCTGGTTCAAGCCGACCAACATCAACAATTTGGCCACCGATCTGACGGTCCAGACCTACAACGGCAAGCCGGCGCTCGCCTGGTGGGAGGGCGTGGTCTCGCCGACCGGGGCGACGGTCAGCGGCACGGTGAACGTCGTCGACCAGCGCTACCGCAAGATCGCCAGCCTGTCCGGCGACACCAAGGACGGATGGGTCATCAGCCCGCACGAGAGCGTGGTCAGCGGCCACACGGTCTGGGTGACTGTGTACCGCAACCTCCCCATGGACCTTTCCCTGCAGGGCGGCGTGAGCAACGGCGTGCTGACGGATTCCGGCGTGCAGCAATACGACCTCAAGACGGGAAAGCTCCTCTTCACCTGGACGGCCTTCAACCCCGGGGGCACGCCGCACATCCCGCTCTCGGCGTCGCAGGCGCACCCCGCGTCTCCGGCTGCGGTAAATGCCGCCGGCCACGTGATCCCGTGGGACGCCTACCACATCAATTCGATCCAGCTCATCGGCAGCCACACGATGCTCGTCTCGATGCGCAACACCTGGGCGGCGTACCTCGTCGACACGACGACCGGCAACGTCATCTGGACGCTCAGCGGCAAGCCATCAGGCGCCGGGGGCACGTTCGCGCTGCCGGCGGGCCTCGGCTTCGAGTGGCAGCACATGGTGCGGCTGCTCCGAGGCAATCGGGTGAGCCTGTTCGATGACGCCTGTTGCCCGAACGTCGGCGGCGTGTTCAAGAACCCAAGCGGCCCCTCCCGGGGCCTCGTCCTGCAGCTCGACACGACCCACAACACCGCGTCGCTGGCCGGCTCCTACCCACGGGCGAAGAACTTCGACGCGGCGTTCCTCGGCAGCACGGAGCTGCTCTCCAACGGCAACGTGCTCGTCGGCTGGGGCTCGCAGCCGTTCTTCTCGGTCTACAGCAAGTCGGGCAAGCTGCTGATGGACGCTGCGCTGCCCAGTCCGGACCTGAGCTACCGCGTCGTCATGCAGAAGTGGGTCGGGACGCCGACCTATCCGCCGGTCGGCAACGTGCGCCAGAAGCATGGCCGCTCGACCGTGTATGCGAGCTGGAACGGTGCCACCGAGGTCGCCTCGTGGCGCGTGCTGGCCGGTAAGGACAGCCATCACCTAGCGGTCGTGACCACACGGACGCGTACCGGGTTCGAGACCTCGATCTCGGTCCCGCACAGGTTCAAGGCCTACGAGGTAGTGGCCCTGGACGGCAGGGGCAAGGCGCTCGGACACTCGAAGCTGTTCCCGCAGCAGGTGCAGTTCGGCGGGTATTGATCGGCAAGCGCTGACGCCGGATTTGCAGGCGCATTGGCCCGGTCGCTCGCGCGGCGGCCGGGCCAAGCGCTAACGCTGTCTTAGTGCCTCGCTTCCGGGGTCGCCCCTAGAATCTCGCGTGCATGCGCCGACGGATCCGTTCCGCGGCCTTTCCCGTCCACCGCCACTCGGTGCCTCAGTTGCTGGTGGACGGCTTTCTGGTCGCGCTCGCATACTTCCTCGCGTTTCAGCTGAGGTTCGACGATGCCGTTCCGACCCGGTACGAGCACCTGCTCCGGGCCACGATTCCCTGGGTCGTGCCAGCGGCGCTGATTGTCCTGGCCGCGTTCGGCGTCTATCAGCGCCTGTGGACCTACGTCGGCCAACGCGACTACGAGGCCGTAGTCAAGGCGCTGATCGTCGGCACCCTCGTCATCGTCGGCGTGATCACGTTGTTTCACCCGGTGCAGTCGGCGCCGCAGATCGTCGTCAAACACCACAGGTTCGGGATCGAGTCAACGCCGATCACGCTGCCGGCGGGCGTCATCGCGCTGTTCTTCCTGCTCGCGCTGGCCTTCCTGGTGGGCGCCCGGTTCGTCGTCCATCTCGTGGTCGAGGGACGGGTCCGGAGCTTCCGCGTAGCCAAGGGTGCGCGTGACGTGCTCGTCGTCGGCGGTGGTGACGGCGGCCGGCTCGTCGTGCGCGAGCTCGTGCGCAATCCCCAGCTGCGCCTGCGCCCGGTCGGGTTCGTCGACGACGACCCGCGCAAGCAGGGGATCAAGGACGAGCACGGGCTGAAGATCCTCGGCACGACCTCGACGGAGGACCTGGCCAGGGTGCTCGACGAGGTCGAGCCCGACGAGGTCGTGATTGCCATCCCCTCCGCTCCGGGCACGCTGCGTGCGCGTGTGGTGACCGCCTGCCGCAAACGCGGGATCCCCGTGCGCACCACGCCGACCGTGTTCGAGCTGCTCCAGCACGGTCCGGGCACGCTCAGGGTGACCCCACAGCTGCGCGAGGTCCGCGTCGAGGACATGCTCGGGCGCGAGCCGGTGCGAATGGAGCTCGAGCGCGTTGGCGCCTACCTGTCAGGCCAGGTCGTCCTCGTCACCGGCGCCGGCGGCTCGATCGGCTCCGAGCTGTGCCGCCAGATCGCCCGCGTCGGGCCGCGCCGGCTCGTGCTCGTCGACCACGCCGAGGACAACCTGTTCGAGATCGTGCGGGAGCTGGAGGAAGAGCGACACGTGCGCACCGCCGTGCCGGTGCTGGCCGACTGCAAGGAGGAGGAGCGGATACGCGAGGTGGTGAGCGAGCACCGGCCTGCCGCCGTGTTCCACGCCGCCGCCTACAAGCACGTGACGATGATGGAGCTGAACCCCGTGGAGGCCGTGCGCAACAACGCGCTGGCCACGCGGGTCGTGGCCCGGATCGCCGGGGAAGCCGGCGTCGGGACGTTCGTGCTCATCTCCACCGACAAGGCGGTCAAGCCGGCCACCGTGATGGGGGCGTCCAAGGCGCTGGCCGAGTGGGCGGTCGAGGCGGCCGCGGCCAAGCATCCGAAGACCACCTACGCCACGGTCCGGTTCGGCAACGTGCTCGCGTCGTCTGGCTCGGTCGTGCCGATCTTTCGCCGTCAGATCGCCGCCGGCGGCCCGGTGACCGTCACCGATCCGCGCATGACCCGCTATTTCATGACCATCCCGGAGGCCGTCCAGCTCGTGATCCGGGCCGGTTCGCTGAGTGAAGGCAGCGGTGAGGTGTTCGTGCTCGAGATGGGCGACCCGATCAAGATCATCGACCTGGCCGAGACGATGATCCGGCTCTCCGGGTTCGAGCCGGGGCGCGACATCGCAATCGAGGTCGTGGGTGCGAGAGCGGGCGAGAAGTTCCACGAGGACCTGTTCAACCCGTTCGAGCAGCCCCTGCCCACCCCGGCCCAGAAGATCCTCCGCGCCCAGCACAGCCGGCTCGATCCGGCCTGGGTGGAGGAGGCCTTCTCGAAGATCAACCTGCTCGTGCTGGAGGGCGACGCGGCGGTACTGGCCGAGCACGTCTCCAGCCTGGCGGGGGCGCGGCCGGTCCCCGATTCCTCTGGCGCCCGGGTCGCCACGTAGACTGCGCTCGCAGCATGGGGTCAGTTCCCTTCGCTTTCTCGGTCCACCACTTCATCAACTCGGTGGGTGCGGACGCAGGCTTTGCCTCGATCATCGGGCTGGCCATCCTCGTGCTGCTGTATTTCGCCCAGGCGCGTGAGACCGCGACCCTGCGCGAGCAGGCCTACGAGTGGGCCCAGCGGGTACAGCAGCTGGAGGGCCGGATCGCGCAACTGACGCGCCAGCAGCCCCCGGCCGCGCCGCCTCCCGGGGCGGTCACCGGAGCCGGGGCGACGGCTGCCGGGGCGACGGCTGCCGGCGCGGCGAGCGCTGCCGGCGCGACCCAGGCCGGACGCACAGGCGCGCCAGTCGTGTCCGCCCCGGCTGGTGTTGGGGCTCCGGCGCCCGCTACGGCAGCCGCGACCGGAGGCATCGGTGGCGCCACCCGGGCCATGCCGAGCGCTGTCATCCCATCGCCCGCCGTCTCGGGGCTGCCTGGCGCCCCGGCCGGCGTCGGTGCACCGGCGCTGACCGCCGCGACCAAGCTGATTCCCACCGGCGGACCCGTGGTCGCCGAAGCCGCGCGGCAGAATTCGGGCGAGCAGCCCAACGACCTCACCACCGTCGGTCGGGCGTCTGGGGCGTCGTCGCCGGCCGGGGCATCGCCGGCAACAGCGTCGGCCTCGCCCGCCGCCCCCGCCCCGGCGACTGCGGCGGGCGCGGCCAACGGCGCCTCCGGAGAGCCGCCGCGCCCACACCCCTTCGGCGTCACCGCTGCGTCCACGCAGGCCCCGGTGGCCGAGCCGATCGCCGCGCCGCCGCCACCGCGGATCCAGATCCGCCCGTCCGGCCAGACGGCCACCGGCCGACGCCAGACGGTCCCGCCGCGCGGCCAGGCGCCGCGCGGCCAGCAGCAGTCGAGTGGCTCATCACCCGGCAGGCGGATCCTCATCGGCCTGCTCGTGCTGCTGGTCATCGGCGGTGTCGTCGCCGGGCTGCTTCTGCTGACGGGCGGCTCGGGCAGCAACTCGAGCCAGTCCAAGTCCGCCGCCGCCAGCAAGAACGCGGCCACGACCCAGCGCCACCATGGGACCAAGTCGGGTGGGGTGACTCCGTCTTCGGTGACCGTCGCCGTGCTCAACGGCACCGCGACGAATCAGCTGGCGCACAAGGTCGCGCAGAAGCTCGGAGGTCTCGGATACAAGCAGGGCAACGTCGCCAGCGCCGCCGACCAGACTCATACGGCGACGGTCGTGGCCTACATGTCAGGCCACCGCCGCGACGGGCTGGCCGTGGCGAGTGCGCTGAAGCTCGGGCCCGCCTCCGTGCAGCCGATCGACCCGAGCACGCAGGCCGTGTGCGCGGTCCCGCCGGCGACCACCTGCGCCGCCAACGTGGTCGTGACCGTCGGATCGGACCTGGCGAACACCCAGTAGCCCTATCAGGCGATGCCGGACCTGCTCGACCTGCCCTCTCGCAGCGCCAAGCCGCGCCAGCAGGGCATCACCCATGTCCTCGATCGCGGGCTGTCGCTGAGCGAGGTCGACGGCTTGATCGAGGTGGCCGGCGAGTACGTCGACCTGATCAAGCTGGGCTGGGGCACGGCGCTGGCGACCGGGAACCTGGAGCCGAAGCTCGCCCGCTACCGCGAGCATGAGATACCGGTCGTGCTGGGCGGCACGCTGACCGAGCTGGCCATCGCCCAGGGCAAGCTCGAGCCGCTGGTCGAGTGGCTGCGGAAGCTCGGCCTGCAGTACATCGAGATCTCCGACGGCACGATCACGCTGGCTCATGACGAGAAGCTCGGTCTGATCGAGCGCTTCGCGCAGGAGTTCACCGTGCTCTCCGAGGTCGGGTCCAAGGACGACACTCGGATCATGGCGCCCTACCGGTGGGTCGAGTTGATCCAGTCAGAGCTCCAGGCCGGCGCCTGGAAGGTGATAGCCGAGGCCCGGGAGAGCGGCAACGTGGGCATCTTCCGCCACGACGGCGAAGTGCGGATGGGACTGATCGACGAGATCGCCCACGCCGTGGCGCCCGACCAGATCCTGTTCGAGGCTCCGCGCAAGGACCAGCAGGTCTGGTTCGTGCGCCGCTTCGGTGCGAACGTCAACCTCGGAAACGTCGTTCCCGAGGACGTGCTTTCGCTGGAGACGATCCGCCTGGGCCTGCGGTCCGACACCGCCGGGGCCGGCGCGGTCGTGCTTGCGGATGAGTGACGTGCGGCGCGGTCGTGGCCGCGGATGAATGACGTCGGCGCAGAGCGCACCTCCGGCATCCTCCTCGCCCGCCACGGCGAGACGGACGACAACCGCGAGCCGGTCCGCGTTCAGGGTTTCACTGACACGCCGCTGAACGACACCGGCCGCCGACAGGCGGCTGAGCTGGCCGAGCGCGTGGCCGGCGACGGGATCGCCTCTTTGTGGTCTTCCGATCTGTCTCGGGCCCGAGAGACGGCCGAGATCGTGAGCGCCCGGATCGGTCTACCCGTGTCGCTGGATGCTCGCCTGCGGGAGGCCAACCGGGGCCGCTGGGAGGGCGGTCGCTTCGTCGACATCGCGCAGGATGAGCCGGAGCTGTACGCCGCTTGGCTGCGAGCCGGTGAGTCGTTCCGTTTCCCCGGCGGCGAGTCGCTGCGCGACCAGCAGGACCGCGTCCGCGCTGCGCTCGATGACGTCGAGCGGGCCGGCCAGCTGCCGGCGCTGGTGGTCTGTCACGGCGGGTCGATCCGCGTGATGCTTTGCCTGCACGACCCGCGCGGCCTTGACGCGTTTCACGATTTCACGGTGCCCAACGTGGCGGTCGTGCGGCTGTGAGGCGCCTGCCGGTGGCGGCCTTCGCCGTGCTGGTCGCCGCGACCGTCGGCGCCTTCTTCGTCACCCAGCACCTGAAGTCCTCGACGCCGCTATACGCCGGCTTTCCGAAGCCGAACCCGCAGTGGATCAACCCGCTGCACGGCGTCAGCTGCGGGGCGCCGCCCGTCGATCACCGCGCCACCACGATCTCGTTCTACCTCCTGCATCGCGCCGATGACGTCGACGTATATGTGGTCGACCGCGACGGAGCGATTGTCCGCACGGTCGCCTCAGGACGACACATGCGCATCGGGGTGCGCCGGCCCGACGGCGTGTTCAACTGGAACGGCCGCACCGACGCGGGTGGCGTGGCGCCCGACGGCGTCTATCACTTCCGGGTCGCCCTCCGCCGGCAGGGCCGGACGCTCGAGATCCGCACGCAACCCGGCGAAGGCGTGGCGACCGTGACGGTGCGCACGGTGCCGCCGCACCCCGCTGTGCTCGACGTCGCGCCGTCGCTCATCCCGGTGCGGGGCCACCCCGTCCGGATTCACTACCGCGGCAACACGTACTTCAACGGCGTGGTCCACATCTACCGGACCGACGCTTTTGGCCGTGTGCATTTGGTCGAGAGCATGCCGACGGCGAACGGCGCCCGGGCCACGTGGGACGGGCGCGTCGCCGGTGCGCCGGCCCCGGCCGGGACCTACCTGGTCGGATTCGATGCCGTCGACCCGGCCTGCAACGTCGGCCGCTTCCCGCGCTCGCTTCCTCCCGCGCCGGGATCCACCCCACGCGCCGGCGTCACCGTGCGCTACCTGGCTGTCCAACCGCCGCTCGATCCCGTTCCGACCGGCGGTCGCGCCCTCGTCTACGTCGATTCCCGCCAGCACTCCTACGAGTGGTCGCTCACGCGGACCGGCGCCCGCCGGGCTGTCGAGCACGGATCGGGGCGGGCGGTCTCGCTCCGCGTGCGCTTGCCGCTGGCCCCCGGACCGGGTCTGTACACGCTCGCCGTGCGCTCGGGCGTGCATCGGACCGAAGTGCCGTTGGTGGCCAGCGCGACGCACGGATCGGACGCGCGCCGGCGGATCCTCGTCGTCCTGCCGGCGCTGAGCTGGCAGGGCGAGAACCCGGTCGACGATGACGGCGACGGCATCCCCAACACGCTTCTCGACGGCGGTCCGATCCGCCTGAGCCGGCCGTTCGCCCTCGGGCTCCCGACGGGCGTGGGCGAAGAGAAGGCGCTGTTGGCCTACCTCGACCGCACTCACCTGGCCTACGACGTGACGACCGATGTCGGCCTGCTCGACAAGGTCGGGCCCGGGTTGACCGCGTACCGCGGCGTCGTCCTCAATGGGTCCGAGCGGTGGCAGTCGGTGACCGTCGGATCGGCGCTTCGCTCCTACGTTCAGTCGGGCGGGCGCGTGGCGTCGGTCGGGCTCGACTCGCTGCGCCGCGGCGTCGTCGTACGCGCCGGCGTGGCCAGCCACCCGTCCGCGCCGGCCGACGCCGACCTGTTCGGCGTCCGTGCCGGGAAGCTGGTCGTCGGAAACCATGATCTGATCGCGGTCATCACCAATCACCTGGGGATCTTCTCCACCACGTCCTATGCATTCCCCGGCTACTCCTCGTTTGCCGTCCTGCAGCCACCGCGCCCGCCCGAGGCTTCTGCCGGCACCGGCAAGGACACGCTGAGCATCGTCGGATTCGGCGTCGGCCGAGGCACCGTCGTGGAGGTGGGGCTGGCGGGATTCGGCTCGAGCTTGGCGCACAACGTCGACGCCCAGGAGTTCATTGGGGGGCTGTGGACGTTGCTCGGGCGGTAGCTAAGTAGGAGCGCTCGGCGGCGGCGACGGCCGCGTCTCGCCGTGGAGTTGGCCCTCGGCCTGGGCGGCCGCGACGTTGCCATGAACGGCAGCGTGGTGCTCGGCCAGCACCTGCTCGGCGGTTGGCGCGTTGTGCGGGTGGTGGTGACGGCAGACGATGTAGTCGGTGCCTGAGACGGGATGCTTGGCGAGGCGCCAGCAGCCTTTGACGTGGCAGTTGTGGTGCCGGAGCAGCGCGATCCCGCCACCGATCAGCGTGATGTCGGCGAGCGGCCCGCTGACGAAGTTGTAGCCGTCAGGGTCGTGCCAGGTCCATCGGAAGGCGTGGTACATCCAGTTGCCCACGTCCGAGAAGACACTCGCGTACACGGCGCGAAGCTATCCCGGCACTCGGACGGAGCGCCCCCGCGATCCGTACCGTGTGGCGGCGTGACTGGCTATCTCAAGCGCCTGGTCAGCTCGCTGGCGGCCTACCAGGTTGCGGATGTCGTCTCGAAGTTCATCGCGGTCCTGCTGCTGCCGGTGTACACGCGCTACATCACGCCGTCCGGCTATGGCGTCGTGGAGCTGCTGTCAGGCGGCGTGATCTTCGCCAGCATCGTCGTGCGCTTCGGAATCATCGAGGCGTTCCTGCGCTACTTCTTCATCGACGAGGATCAGGATCGCCGCGACGCACTCGTCCGCCGCGCCACCGTCTTTCTGCTCGTGACGACGACGATCGCCGCGGCTTGCCTAGCGGCGGCCGCGGAACCGCTGTCCAAGCTCGTGCTCGGACACCGGGACACCACGACATTCCTGATCGCGGTGCTCGGGCTGTGGACGTTCACGAACCTGGAGCTGGCCTACGGACTGCTCCGCGTCGAGGAGCGGCTGCGTGCCTACGCCACGGCCACGCTGACCAACGTCCTGCTCACGATCGCTCTATCGGTCATCCTTGTCGTCGTGCTTGGGCAGGGAGCGCGTGGACTGCTGCTTGGCAATTACGCCGTTTCAACGGTCGTTCTGGTCTCGCTGTGGTGGACGATGCGCGATCGCCTGCTCCACCCGCGCCTCGGCGCGCATGGCGAGCAGCTGCCGATTCTGCTGCGCTTCGGCCTCCCCACCGTGCCGGCCGAGATCTCGGTCTACGCGCTGAGCATCATCGACCGCTACTACATCTACCACGCACGCAGTGCGCGACAGGCCGGCCTCTACTCGATCGCGGTCAAGCTCGCCGGGGCTGTGGCCTTCATCGTCCGCGCGTTTCAGTACGCGTGGCCGCCGCTGGCCTACTCGGTGCGCGACGACGCCGAGGCCGCGCGCCTCTACGGCCTCGTCACGACTTACTACGTGCTGATCAGCGGGTGGGTCGTGGCCGGCCTGGCGCTGCTCGGGCGTTGGGTCGTGCGCGTGTTGACGACGAGCGACTTCTACGGCGCCTATCGCGCGCTGCCCTGGCTGGCGCTGGGGTGGGCGATGTACGGGCTCTGGGTGGTGTTTCTCGTCATCGCGGCCCGCGCCAAGGTGACCACGCGCAACTTCCCCGCCTCGCTGGCCGGTCTGGCCGCCAACGTCGTCCTGCTCATCGCGCTCGTCCCGCCGCTCGGCATCGCCGGCGCCGGCATCGCGCTGTGCGGCGCGTACGTCTTGATGCTGCTGGTCATGCACCTGCTGACCCGGCGCCTTTTCACTGTGGCGTTCGAGTGGCGGCGGCTGACCCAGATCGTGGTCGTCATGGGCGGCGTCGCGGTGGCCGGCGACCTGCTGCTCCCGACGCATGGGCTGGGCGGGTTCGTCGCGCGCGCCGCGGCCTTCGCGGTCATCCCGTTGCTGTTGCTGGTGACCGGGTTCGCGCATCCGCAAGAGCTGGGTGAGGTTCGCGGGCTCGCCGCGCGACTACGTCGGGCGCCGGCCGGGGACGCGGTGTGAGCAGGGCCGGCGGTTCCCTCGGTTCCCTCGGTTCCGGCGGTGCTCGCGGTGCCGTGAGCGTGGTGATGCCATTCGCGGGCGATGCTTTTGGTGCGCGAGAGGCGATCGGCATGCTGCGCGAGCTACACACGCAGCCGGGCGACGAGCTCATCCTCGTCGACAACTCCGACCCGCCGACCGGCGTGACCGACGAAGTGGTCGAGGTCGTCGTGGCGGCTGCCGAGCGCTCGCCGGCTCACGCCCGCAACGCCGGCGCCGCTCGCGCGGTGAACGACTGGATCCTGTTCCTTGACGCCGACTGCCGCGCACCGGCCGACCTGCTCGACGCCTACTTCGATGCCTCGGCTGTAGACGGCGACGTCGGAGCGTTGGCCGGCGAGGTGCACCCGGCCCCCGACGCCGAGACGCTGGCCGAGCGCTACGGGGCCGCGCGGAGCTTCCTCTCGCAGGAGGCGCATCTGGCGCACCCCTACCGACCGCGCGCGGTGGCGGCCAACCTGATGGTCCGCCGGGACGCTTTCACGCAGGTCGGCGGGTTCTACGAGGGCGTGCGGGCGGCCGAGGACACGGACTTCTCGTGGCGCCTTCAGGAGGCCGGGTGGCGGCTCGAGCTGCGGCCCGAGGTGAGCGTTGAGCACGTCTATCGCGCCACCGTGCGCGACCTGCGCCGGCAGTGGCGTGGCTACGCCGCCGGGCGCGCGTGGCTGGGCCGGCGCTACGAGGAGTTCTCGCCCGAGCCGGGGCTCCGGCGCGCGCTCCGGCGGGTGCGGCCGGGGCGGCTGCGGCTGCGGCGCGGGCGGGTGGCTGCGGTGCGCCAAGCGTCGTCTGCGCCTGCCCAACCGGCGGCCCCGCCACCCCGCGCGTCGCGTCTCGAGCGGGCGCGGCATCTCGGCCTCGACGCCGTCCTCGGTGTCGACGAGCTCGCCGGCCTGCTGCTGTCAAACCGTCCGCGCCGGGGGGCACGTGAGCCGACCGACAGGGTCGATGTCGTGGTCGTGGCCGAGCGCTTCCCCGCACCCGAGGATCCGCTGGTCGACTACGCGCGCACCCTCAAACATGCGCGGGTCGAAGCGCTGGGCCGGCCGGCGGTTGTCGACCTCGATGTCGCGCGTTCGCTGCGCATCGACTACCGCGAGGACGACGGCGCTGCGGCTCGGTGGAGTGCCTTGATCCGGCTGCTCGTCAAGCATCCGATCCGTCTGATCCGAGCGCGGTCGCGCCGCGGGGGTGGCGGCGGTGGTAGCGCTGGCCGTGGCGGTAGCGGTGGCGGTGGTGGCCTGGTGGCGCTGGCCCCGGCCGCGCTCCGGCTCGACCACGACCCGCACGCTCGGGTGCACGCGCTCGGCGGCTCGCACGCGCGCGAAGCGGCCCGCCGGCTGGCGCAGCTCACGGGCCGTCCGTTCGCCGACGGCGGCGCCGGTTGATGCGTGTCGACCTGGTCGACCCGTCGGCGTTCACGCCGCCCTACGACCACGCGCTCGCGACGGCGCTGGCCCGGCAGGGCGGGGATGTACGACTCGTCACGTCGCGCTTCGCCTACGGCGCCGTCCCCGCCGCGGAGGGTTACGAAGTGCGCGAGCACTTCTACCGGCGATCCGTGGGCGCGCCGGGGTCGCGGCAGCGGCGCGCGGCCAAGCTGCTCGAGCACGTGCCGGACATGCTCACCTACCGTCGTCTCGCCCGCGCCACCGACGTGGTGCACTTCCAGTGGCTGGACGTTCAGTGGTTGGACGCGGCACTGCTGCCTCGGCGGCCAGTTGTACTGACGGCGCACGATCTGCTCCCGCGCGAACCCAAGCCCGGGCAGGCCCGGGCCCAGCGCCGGCTGTACCGGCGCGTCGACGCCGTGGTCGCGCATTCGGACTACGGCCGCCGGCAGCTCGTGAACGGACTGGCGCTCGACCCCGAGCGCGTGCACGTGATCCACCACGGCGCGTTCGAGCACCTGACTCGGCAGCCCGTCGAGGTGCCGTTGCCGCCCGACCTGATCGGCGTGGATCAGCCCGTGGTGCTGTTCTTCGGACTGCTGCGGCCGTACAAGGGCCTGACGGTGCTGCTCGACGCGTGGCGGGACATCGCCGGAGCGGAGCTGTGGATCGTCGGGATGCCTCGGATGCCGCTCGAGCCGTTGCGAGCGCGTGGCGGCCCCAGCGTGCGGTTCGTGCCTCGGTTTATCTCCGACCCGGAGCTCCCCGCCTTCTTTCGCCGAGCCGATGTCGTCGTGCTGCCGTACTCGCGCACCGAGCGCTTCGACCAGTCGGGCGTTCTCGCCTCCGCGCTGGCCTTCGGCAAGCCGACCGTGCTCAGCGACATCGGCGGCTTCGGCGAGGTCGCCGCGACAGGCGCCGGCCGGCTGGTGGCGCCGGACGACCCGGGCGCGTTGCGGGAGGCGATCACGGGGCTTTTGGCTGACAGCGACGAGCGCGCGCGGTTGGCGGCGGCGGCGCGGGCTGCGGCCGAGGGCGAGTACTCGTGGGAGCGCGCGGCAGACAAGACGCTCGCGCTGTACCGGACGCTGGTGGCGTAGCCGGCGGCCAGGCCGGTGGCCGTAGGTTGGTGGGGCTAACTTCGAATAATTCAAAGTAAGGCCCAACAACCTCACGATGCCGCGGCGGCCCGGCCGTCGGCTCGAATTACGTCCAACCGTCACAATCCGCCGCCGTGACCGCCCTCGCGATCGTCTTCTGGGTGTGCGTCGGCCTGTTGGTCTACACGCACCTCGGTTATCCGCTGCTCCTCGCCCTGATCGTCCGCCTCCCGGGCCTGGCTGGCCAGCCAGCCAGGGGAGGTGAGACAGGGGAGACGGCGGCGGCGGCGCGGAGCACGGCGGCCGCTGGGGGCACGGCGGCCGCTGGGGGCATGGCGGCCGCTGGGGGCACGGCGGCCAATGCCGGCGCGATGGCCTCGGCGACTCGCGACGACTTGCCGTTCGTGTCAGTGATCGTCGCCGCGTACGCCGAGGAGGCCGTGATCGCCGAGCGCGTCACCAACCTCCGTGCGCTCGACTACCCGTCCGACCGCGTCGAGGTGATAGTCGCCTGCGACGGCTCGCCGGACGAGACGGCGGTGCGCGCCCGGGCGGCCGGCGCTGACGTTGTGCTCGAGTTGCCGCGGGGTGGCAAGGTGCGCGCGCAGGATGCGGCGGTGGCGCGGGCCCGGGGGGAGCTGACCGCGTTCTCGGATGCGAACGCCACGTGGGAGCCGCAGGCGCTCGCGCGCCTGGTGGCGGCGTTCGCCGATCCGCGGGTCGGGTATGCGTGCGGCAGTGTCGCGTTCGTCAACGACGAGGGCACGAATCAGGAGGGGCTCTACTGGCGGTACGAGATGGCGGTCCGGAGGCTCGAGTCACGGGTGCGGTCGGTGACCGGCGGCAACGGGGCGATCTACGCCACGCGGCGGGACTCCTACCTGATCGTTGATCCGATCATGGGCCACGACCTGTCATTCCCATTCAACATGGTCAAGCGCGGCTGGCGCGCGGTGTACGTACCGGATGCCCGGGCGAGCGAGAAGATGGTTCCGACGATCGAGGGCGAGTTCGCGCGCAAGCGGCGGATGATGAGTCACGGATGGCCGATCGTCGTGCGCGGCGGGATGCTCTCACCGCGCGGGTACGGGCCGCTGTACGCGGTGATGATCTTCTCGCACCGGATCCTCCGCTACCTGTCGCCGTTCCTGCATGTGCTGGCGCTTGCGCTGAGCATCGTGCTGATCGGACAGGGCTGGGTGTACGTGGTGGCGCTGGCGCTTCAGCTCGCCGTGCTGCTCGCCGCGCTGCTGGCGCCGCTGATGCCGGCGCGGCCGCTGCTGGTGGCCCGCTACTACGTCCTCACCACGGCCTCGCTGGCCGCCGGGTTGTGGGACTGGTTGCGCCACGGCACAGCCGCCGGCTGGGAGCCGGCCGAGGGCACGCGGTGATGCTCAAGCGCGGGCTCGACATCGTGATCGCGGCGCTCGGCGCGGCGATAACCGCGCCGTTCGTGGCGCTGATCGCGCTGGCGATCCGAGTCGAATCACCCGGCCATCCCATCTACCGCCAAACGCGCGTCGGTGAGAACGGCCGGCAGTTTGAGATCTACAAGCTGCGCACGATGGTGCGT
Source organism: Solirubrobacteraceae bacterium (assembly GCA_045805545.1). Classification (GTDB taxonomy): domain Bacteria; phylum Actinomycetota; class Thermoleophilia; order Solirubrobacterales; family Solirubrobacteraceae; genus Palsa-465. Next base: position 26,126 of record JBJMLD010000171.1, read on the forward strand.
GGCGCCGAGTTCACCGGGGCCGGACTGGCCATCCAGGAAGGAGACGACCGCATAACTCGCGTCGGCGCGTTCCTGCGCCGCTACTCGTTGGACGAGCTGCCGAACCTGTGGAACGTGCTCCGGGGCGAGATGTCGATAGTCGGGCCGCGCCCGACCGTGCCGGTACAGGTCGAGCAGTACACCGAGCGCCAGCGCGGCCGTCTGAATGTGAAGCCCGGCATCACGGGCTGGGCGCAGATCAACGGGCGGGCATCGCTGCCGTGGGCGGAGCGGATCGAGCTCGACCTCTGGTACGTCGAGCATTGGTCGCTGGCGCTCGACCTCAAAATCCTCGCCCGGACGCTCGGCCTGGTGCTCAGCGGTCGCGGTCTGTACAAGGGAGAAACGGGCGGATGGCAGCCTCCGGCCTAGACCCCCCCGGCGTCCTGCTCACCGGCGTCGGCAAGCGCTACGACATCGTCTCCGCCTTCGCGCAGCACGCCACCACGGTGGCGGCGGATCCCAACCCGCTGGCGCCGGCCCAGTACGCGGCCCACCATCGCGTGGCCGTGCCGCGCATCGACGACCCCGGCTACGTGCCGGCGCTGCAGGAGCTCTGTGAACGCCATCGGCTGGGCGCCGTCGTCCCGTTGACCGACCTCGACATCGAGGTGCTGGCCGGGGCTCGCGCCCGTGGGCAGCTGCCGGCGTTCGTGCCCGATCCGGACGTCGCGCGTCAGACGTACGACAAGTACGAGGCGCATCTGCTCCTGGAGCGCCACGGCCTGCCCTCGCCGCCGACGGTTCTGCCCGGCGAGCCGGTCGACGCCTACCCGGTGATGATCAAGCCGCGGCAGGGTTCGGGTGCGCGCTCGATTCACCGCGCCGACGACGCCGAGGCGGCCGAGTTCTTCGTGCGCTACGTCGATGAGCCGACCATGGTCCAGCGCTTAATGGACGGTCCCGAGTTCTCGATCGACTGCCTTTCGGACCTGACCGGTCGCTGCCTGAACGCGATCCCGCGCACGATGATCGAGTCGCGCGGCGGCGAGTCGATCAAGGGCACGGTGATCGCCGACCAAACCCTCATCGATCTCGGGCGCAGCGTGGTCGAGACGCTCGGAGTGCGGGGCCCGTGCACCGTGCAGGCGTTCCGCGACAAGCAGATCGGGCTGGGCATCACGGACGTCAACACCCGCTTCGGTGGCGCGTTTCCGGCACCGATGTATGCGGCCAAACCCGGGCACACTTACCCCGAGCTGATCGCCCGCATGGCCCGCGGCGAGACGGTCGAGCCCCACGTCGGCGACTTCCGCGCCGGGATCACGTTCACGCGCTACTTCTGGCAGCTCGAGCTCGATGAGCAGCTGCAGCCCACCGGCCGCGACATCATCCAGCCGCCCGGGCCGCCGGCTCCTCGTTAGCGCCCGCCGCCGGGGCGTTCCAGCACGAGGCGACGAACTGGGCGATCTCGGCGGTCAGACGCGCCGGCCGGGTGCGCAGCTCGATCACCGAGTTGGCGTTCAGCAGGCGCGCGTTGGGGAGCTCGTGGGCGAGCATGTCGGCATCCGAGAACGGATGCACCGGGTCGCGCGGATGGCCGATGACGAGCGCCGGCATGTCGAACGTCCGACGTTCGGTCCGGTGCGGAGCCGTTCGGCCGAAGATGATCCCCTGGAGCAGCGCAGCGCTCGGCCCGGGATCCTGCGCGACCGCGTCGAGTGTCAGCTCGAGCAGCAAGGGAAGCCGCTCGCGCGGAACCCTTGCCGCCGCCGACGCGAGCGCGCGCATTGGTCGCTCGCCGAACGTCAGCGCGAGCAGCAGCGGCGCGAACGCCGCCGCGCACGCGGGGATGGCGTTGTCGAGTACGGGCATCTCGATCAGCATCCCGCGCAGTCGCTGCGGCGCGAATGAGGCGACCTCGAGAGTGATGTTGGCGCCCAATGACGTGCCGCCGACGACTGCCTCGTCGAGTTCGAGGTGGTCGAGCAGCGCCACCGTCTGCTTGGCGAACGCGGTCATCGAGTAGCGCCACATGTCGCGTGGCCGATCCGAGGCGCCGTGGCCGAGCGGATCGAACGTGACCACTCGGTTGCCGCGCTTGGCCAGCTGGCGGGCGAGCGGGATTTGCATCTTCTGCGAGAGCAGCAGGCCCGGCATGAGAAGCGTCGTCTTCGTGCCGTCGCCGTGGGTCGTGTAGGCGAGCCGCTGCCCCTCGTAACGGAACGATGCCATCGATGGCCAGGATATCTGGCCGACCAGCCAGCCCGCGCCAAAATCGTTCGCAAAACGAACCTTTGGCCAAATCTTCGTCCAATACGTGAACAGCGAGTAGCTTTTTCGGCCTCGAACCCAGATAATGCTCGCCATGGAAGCGAGCGCGGTGCCGCGGGCGGCACCGGCAGGGGTCTCGGTGGTGTTTCAGTCGCCCAATCTGCTGCGACTGGCATCAGACGCCCGCCTAGTCACCCTGGTTCGGGAACGGAATGCTGGTGCCTTCGAGACGGTTTACAACCGCCATCATCGCGCGATCCTGTCCTTCTGCCGCCACATGCTGGGGGATGCCCAGGAGGCCGAGGACGCCGTCCAGCACACGTTCCTGGCCGCGTACAGCGACCTGATCTCCTCGACCAAGCAGATCCACCTGAAGGCTTGGCTGTTCACGATTGCGCGCAACCGGTGCTACTCGGTGCTGCGGGGGCGGCGCGAGCAGCCGTCCAGCGACCTCGATGAGGCCGTCACGGAAGGACTGGCGGTCCAGGTGCAGCGGCGCCAGGACCTGCGCGATCTGGTCATCGACATGCAACGTCTGCCGGAGGATCAGCGCGCGGCGCTCGTCCTGGCCGAGCTCGATGCGCTCAGCCATGATGAGATCGCCGAGACGCTGGGCGTCCCGCAGAAGAAGGTCAAGGCGCTCGTGTTCCAGGCGCGCGAGTCGCTCCTGGCCAGTCGCGTGGCGCGGGAGACCGACTGCGCCGACATCCGTGAGCAGCTCGCCACGCAGCGCGGCGGGGCTCTCCGGCGCGGCAACCTTCGCCGCCATCTACGCGAGTGCGCCGGCTGCCGCGACTTCCGGCGCGACGTCGAACGCCAGCGTCACCGCCTGGCCGTGCTGCTGCCCGTTGCGCCCACGGTGGCGCTGCGCGAAGGCGTGTTCGGCGCGGCCGCCGGAGGCGGTGCGGCGGCCGGACTCAGTGGCGCCGGCGGCGCCGTGTTCTCGACTGCCCTGAAGAGCGGGCTCGTGAAAATGAGCATCGGCGCGCTGGCCGCCGGCGTCGGCACGGCCGGCACGATCGTGGCCACGCAGGACCTCGTCTTGCCCCCGACGACGTCGCAGCATGGTCACAGGCACGCCGCGTCCGCCGCACTTGGGGCCGCCACGAGCGGCATAACGGCAGCCGTGTCGCGCGCAGTGGCTGGGCCCGCCGTCCCCGCGGCGCCGGCATCCAGCCCCGCCCTGACCCGTTCAGTTCTCTCACCGCTTCTCAGCACGGCGGCGCCAATCCCGAGCGCGGCGGGATCGCTGTGGATCCGAAACGCCAGCCTGCTGAGTCCGCGAGCCGCGCACAAGCGCTCGGGCTCGTCCGTGCTCGTCGGGCCGGCGGTGCCGCAGACACCCGCCCCAGCGCCACCGTCGCTCGCCAGCTCGGCGCCGCTGACGATGGCCACGGCGCCCATTGCGGCGGCGACGCCGCTGCCTGCTCCGCCTGCACCGGCGACGGTCACCCCGCCGCCCAGCATTCCGGCGCCGGCCACAGGCGCTTCAAAGGCTCCCGGCCAGCACGATGGCGCGGCCGGCAACGGATCGTCGACGAGCAGCGGTACAGCGCATCACACCGGCACGGACGGCAGCAGCGGCTGGACGTCGACGTACAAGCCCGGCGCCACGTCCGGGACCCCGACCGGCACGACGCGCGGGGCGAGCGGCGCCAACGGCCCCACGCCGGGCGGATCGACCGGCACGACCAGCGGCAGCGGCACCAAGACCGGGACCACGACGGGCACGACGGGCACGACGAGCGGGACCGGCACCAAGACCGGGACGACGGGCAGCACCGGAACCACGACCGGCTCCGGCAGCACCTCGTCGGGCAGCGCAACTAGTGGCGGGTCGCATACATCGGGCTCGACGACGAGCGGTAGCACGACCGCTGCCGGATCATCGACGACGAGCAGCGGGTCGACCGCCACCAGCAGCACGGCTAGCGCCGGCGTGACCGTGACGGTGCCCAAGACGACTACGGTCGGCTACACCGGCACGCCGCGCTGAGCCCGCAGTCAAGCGCTCACGCCACCGCCGGACCCAGCCGCGCGATACCGTCTACATCTACCAAGCCACCGCAAAATGGGGCCCGCGGAATGGTCGGGCCAGCTATCAGGAGGAAGTGCAAATGGCCAAAGCCCTACGACCGCTCGCCGGTCAGGTTGTCGCAATCACCGGCGGCGCCCGCGGGATCGGCCGCGCCACCGCGGCCGCGCTGATCGCGCAGGGCGCGCGGGTTGCGATAGGCGACATCGAGGCGCCGCTGGCGGAACGGACGGCCGGCGAGCTCGGCAGCGGCACGATCGGGCTGGCGCTCGACGTGACCGATCGCGACAGCTTCGACGCGTTCCTGACCGAGGTCGAGGACCGGCTGGGGCCGCTCGACATCCTCGTCAACAACGCCGGCATCATGCCGATCGGGCCGTTCGTGGAAGAGACCGACGCCACCGCCAAGCGGATGGTCGACATCAACCTGCATGGGGTCATCTTCGGCTCCAAGCTGGCGCTCGAGCGCTTCCTTCCACGCCGCCGCGGCCACCTGGTCCAGATCGCCTCCGCCGCCGGCAAGGCGGGCATCCCCGGCGGCGCCACCTATTGCGCCACCAAGCACGCCGTCGTCGGTCTGAGCGAGGCGATTCGCGCCGAGGTCCGGGACACGAACATCGACGTGAGCGTCGTCATGCCGGTCGTCGTCAACACCGAGCTCGGCTCCGGCCTGCCGACGACGCGTGGCGTCAAGCCAGTGCAGCCGGAGGACGTGGCCGACGCGATCGTCGAGGCGCTCCAGACGGGCCGCTTCGACGTGTACGTGCCGAAGTCGATGGGCGCGCTCGTGCGACTGACCGCGATGGTCCCGCGGCGCGTGGCCGAGGGCGTCGCCCACATGCTCAAGGGCGACCAGGTGCTCGCGCATCCCGATCACCACGCCCGGGCCGCCTACGAGGCGCGGATGATGGAGACGATCGCCGCCACCGAAACGCCCGACGCGCCAGTCGTCGTCGTCGAACCCGAGAAAGAAGCGGTCTAACGCCGAGGCTGGCCGAGAAGCGTCAATCCTGCTGACGTTTCTCGGCCACCCCTAAGACGAAAGCCAGTCGGCGATGAGACGGCCTATCTCGTCCCCCGCGTCTTCTTGGAGGAAGTGGGAGGCATTCTCGATGACGTGGTCCACGTCGGTCCCGAGCGCGGCGGCGAACCGCTTGCCGGTGTCGAGCGTTAGCACGGGGTCCGAGTCGGCCCACAACACCAGCTTCGGTCGCTGATCGTCCCGCATCGCCTCCAGGACGCGCTGGCCGGCGGCAGCCCCGGGCATCGAGGGCGACGTCGGCAGCATCAACGGGAACGCGCGCGCGCCCGCCTTGGACTCCGGGTTCACATACGGAGCGTCGTAAGCAGCTATCACTTCATCGCCGGGCTCACGTGCGCAGGCGCCCTTGACGAGGAAGCCGACGGGCAGGTCCTCGGTTCGCTCGACGAAGTCGCGAAACGCGATCCACGCATCGGTCATCTTCTGATGTCCGGTGAACAGGCCGGTGTCGAGAACGACGATCCGCGCGATCCGGTCGGGATGCTCGGCCGCCAGCCGCAGGCCGATCGGCCCGCCCCAGTCGTGGACGACGACGGTCGCCTCGCGGACATCGAGGTCGGATAGCAGGGGGGCCACGGCCTCGACGTGGCGGTCGTAGCTGTACCAATCGAGCGCGGTCGGCTTATCGGAACGTCCGAAGCCGGGCAGGTCGGGCGCGATGCAGCGAAAGCCGGCGTCGCGCAAGGGCGGGATCACCTTGCGCCAGAGAAACGACCACGTCGGCTCGCCGTGGAAGAAGATCACCGGCGGCCCCTCACCCTCGTCGAGGTGGGCGAGACGGAGGCCGTCAAACGTGCGGAACTGCGACTCGAACGGGAAGTCCGGCAGCCCGTCCAGGAGCTCGTCTGGGGTTCTGATTGCGTCGGTCACACGCGAGAACCTATACGCCGCCGACAATCACGTGCGACGCGTCCGACGCCACGGTCACTTCGATCGTGTCCAGATTGCGCGTCCAGGCGATCAGGTTGAGCGCCTGTAGACGGTCGAGGAGGGACTGGAACGATGCCGCTTGCGCGCGACTCACGTAGCGCCGCGCGATCGAGAACGTGTAGCCATTGAGCGCGTCAGGATCATCGATCCCCAGCGCACGTTGCAGTCGGGCGTCGGACACCGCGCCGGCGACCGTCAGGGCACCCCGACCGGACAACGCCCGCACCCGCGCGGCCAGCGTGACGAGGAGATCCAGCGCCGCCGGGCGAAGCCCCCGGTAGAGCGCCGCCGGCACGTGCAGCCGACTGGCACCCCCGCCGATGGACCTCGAATAGCCAAGCCCCAGATGCGCGGCGTTACTCGGCAGAGGCACGAGTACGCGCCGCGCGTAGGCGCTCGACAGCGCATTCGGATCAGCGAAGGCAACGGTCCGGTCGGGCGGATGCAGCACGGCGGTCGTCGACGCGCGCGAGTTCTGAAGCGAAGCCAGCCGGCGCAAGGCGGCCCGGTTGCTGCGGTACAGCTGCATGATCTGCGCCGCGCCCAAAACGCGCCAGTAGTAGAGCGAGGACTGATCGCCGAAGCTGGTCAGCAGGCGATAGGCGGACGCGTGGCGATCGGGCGCGGTGTCGAAGTACAACTGCGCGTAGGGCACGGCGCGGCCGCCGTCGTAGTCGTCGAGGACATGCTGCAGGTTGCCGATGCCCATGTGGTAGGACACGACGGCGAGATCCGTGCGGCCGAAGCGCCGCTGCGCGGCTTGGAGGTAGCGCACGGTTCCGGCCAGCGCCTTGCGTGGCGAGAAGCGATCGTCGACCTTGACCAGACCACGCAGCGCGCGCGCGAACTGTGCCGGCGACCCGGCGTTGCCGACCTTGACCAGGGCCTTGCGACTGCGCGCCAGGTCGACGTGCATGCCGAGCAGCGACTGGCCGGTGGAGGCGAGGATCTGAGTCAACCCCGCGGCGCTCGACGCATCCGCGCCGGCCAACACATACGGACGGCCGGCGCTCTCGACGAACACGATGCCCTCGACCAGGTTCGGGTCGATGCCGGTCCCTCGCGTCGCGGCCTCGATCTGCGGCCGGAACGCCGCCACGCGGGCCGCCGTGGCCAGGGCGCCGCCCGGGCTCTTCGTGAACAGCACGTGCGAGCCGCCGGCTGTGGCGCGGGCCACGAACTGCGCGTCGTGACCGGGCACCCAGCCGAACGGATCGCCGGCGCGAGCCACGCGCCCGACGCCTGGGAGCGGCACGCGTACGTCCGAGCCACCGCGGGTCAGCGCGACCACCACCGCGATCAACAGCACCACCCCGGCGACCGCCACGAACAGCCTGATTCGCGCGTTCGTGCGAGCCCGAGTCGCCATAAGAGTTGCGTAACTTTAGACGTGGCGCGCACTACTTTCGGGGTAGCTCCCTGGTTATGCTCGGTATGCGGATCCTTGTCCTCGGCGGTGACGGCTATCTCGGATGGCCGACGGCGCTGCACCTCTCGGCGCTCGGCCACGAGGTTGCAGTGTCTGACAACTTCGCCCGGCGTGGCTACGACGTCGAGATGGGCGTCGACAGCCTGGTGCCGATCGCGACGCTCGACGAGCGGCTGGCCGCCTGGACGGCACTCAGCGGCCGCACGATCAAGAGCTACGTCGGCGACCTGTGCGATGCGGACTTCGTACACGCGATGGTGCGCGACTTCCATCCCGACACGATCGTCCACTACGCCGAGCAGCGCTCGGCGCCCTACTCGATGATCTCGCAGGCGCACGCCGTCTACACGCAGCAGAACAACGTCGTCGGCACGCTCAACGTCCTCTATGCGATCGCCGACACCGATCGCGATATCCATCTGGTCAAGCTCGGCACGATGGGCGAGTACGGGCAGCCGAACATCGACATCGAGGAGGGCTGGCTCGAGGTCGAACACAAGGGGCGCCGCGACAAGCTGATCTATCCGAAGCGCCCCGGCTCGTTCTACCACTGCACGAAAGTGCACGACAGCCACAACATCGAGTTCGGGTGTCGCGTATGGGGGCTTCGCGCCACCGACCTGAACCAGGGCGTGGTGTATGGCGCCGAGACGGCGCAGACAAGGCTCGACGAGCGGCTGGCCACGCGGTTTGACTACGACGGCGTGTTCGGCACCGTGCTGAACCGCATGGTCATCCAGGCCGTGCTCGGGCGTCCGCTCACCGTGTACGGCGCCGGGACGCAGACGCGTGGCCTGATTAACCTGGTTGACACAGTCGAGTGCATACGGTTAGCGGCCGAGAACCCGGCCGACCGCGGAGAATTTCGCGTCTTCAATCAGCTGACCGAGACGATGTCAATCAACCAGATCGCCGATACGATCGCGCACGCGAGTCCAAGCGAGTGCGCGATCGAGCACGTCGAGAATCCGCGTGTTGAGGCGTATGACCACTATTACAACGTGGTGCACACGGCGCTGGAGGACCTCGGCCTGAAGCCGACACTGCTCTCGACCACGCTGATCGACCAGCTGTTCGACGTCGTCGAGCGCTACAAGGATCGCGTCGACCCGGCAGCCATCACAGCCAGCGTCCGCTGGACCGAGACCGCGAATGAGCTGCCGCGGACCGGTCACGCGCTGGCGCAGACGTGAGTGGCATGCCGGCGCCCGGCGCAGGCCGGGTGCTCGTCACTGGTGGAGCAGGGTTCATCGGCCGGCACATGACCGCCGCGTTGCGGGCCGGCGGCGCCTCGGTCCGCGTAGTCGACCTCAAACCGCACCCAGATTCATCCGTCGACGCCGTCCAGGGCGACCTGGCCAATCACGATGTGCTCGCCGAGGCACTGGCCGGCGGGTTCGACGCGATCGTCCACCTGGCCGCCGTCACCTCGGTGCTGCGCTCGATCGAGCAGCCCGAGCTGACCTACAGCACGAACGTGGCGGCCACGCACGACCTGCTCGAGGCGGCGCGCAAGGCGGGCGTGAAAGCGCTGGCCTTCGCTTCCACGAACGCCGTCACCGGGCCGATGGATGCGCCGGCCATCACGGAGCGAGCGACGCTCAAGCCCCTCACGCCATACGGCGCGACCAAGGCGGCGGGCGAGATGCTGATGTCTGCCTACACGGCGTCTTACGGGCTGCGCTGCGCCTGCCTTCGCCTGACCAACGTGTATGGCCTCGGGATGCAGGCCAAGGACAGCATCGTCGCGCGTCTGATGCGCGTGATCCGGCTCGGGGGAACGTTCGAGGTCTATGGCGACGGCACGCAGGTGCGCGACTACGTCAACGCCGCCGATGTCGTGGCCGCTTTCGGGCTCGCGCTGAGAAGCGACGATTGGCGCGGGCCGGTCGTGATCGGGTCCGGGCGCTCGCTATCCGTTCTGGACGTGGTGGACGCGGTACGACGGATCACCGAGGCGGAGTTCGAAGTCCGGCACGGCCCGGCCAAGCCAGGCGAGATGCCGGCGGTGATCGTGGATCCGAGCCAGGCCCACGCCAACGGATGGACGCCGCGGCTGAGCTTCGAGGACGGTCTGACCCAGGTTTGGGAAGAATGGTTGCGTGCTGACCCAGAGACGATCGCTGCCGGCGCGCCGGCGGCACCGGTGATCGCAGGAGGCCACGCGTGAGTCTGACCGCGCAGCCATCGTCCGGTCTTGCGCCTGATCTCGCGCAGCTGCAACTCGCTGAACGCGATGCGGCAGGTGCCTTCCTGGCTGCACATCCCGCCGGAGCGGGCGCTCCGCTTGCCATCGTGATTCCCGCCTACAACGAGGCACCGACGGTCGGCAGCGTGATCGCCGAGATCCCCGCCGAGGCGGCCGGGCTGCAGACCGAGGTGATAGTCGTGGTCGACGGCGCGGGGGACGCCACCGCAGCCGAAGCCGCGCGCGCCGGTGCGCTGGTCTGCGACGTTCCGGTCAACCGCGGCCAGGGCGCAGCGCTACGCCTCGGCTACTGGCTGGCCCGTGCCCGCGGTGCACAAATCATCGCCACGATCGACGCGGATGGCCAATATGAGCCGGAGGAGATCGCCCGGGTCGTGCAGCCGATCATCGACGGCCACGCCGACTTCGTGTCGGGCTCTCGCCGCCTCGGGGCCGAGCTGACGACCGACAAGGTGCGTCACCTCGGCGTGCTCGTGTTCGGGACGCTGATCAGCCTGCTCGTGCGCCACCGGATTACCGACCCGGCGTGCGGCATCCGGGCCATGCGCGCCGAGCTGACCGGCAAGGTGGTCCTGGAGCAGGCGCAGTACCAGGCCTCAGAGCTCATGATCAGCGCCGCGCTGCACGGCTACCGCCTGGCCGAAGTCCCGACGACGATGCGCGACCGCGGCCAGCACGCGACCGGGACGAAGAAGGGCGGGAACTTCGGCTACGGCGTGCGGTTCGCGCGCGCCGCGATCCACACCTGGTGGCGGGATCGCAGGGCCGCGCGGACGCGACTCTGACCCGAGAAGATCCAGTGGTTGTAGAGGAAGAAGCGCACGCCGTAGAGCACGGCGAGGACGCCGAAGTAAGAACCTGTCACTAGCGCCACGCGGATCCCGTGGCCGGCCGGGATGCCCTGAACGTGGTCATGTGTCCACTGGGTGACGAGCGACAGGATCACTAGCGTCGCCGCCGAGACGATCAGATAGGCGAGGATCTCGCGCCCGAACGCGATCCGTCCCTCCACCTTCCACGTCCAGCGGCGGTTGAGCGTCCAGTTCGGCACAGCGCCGGCGAAGAAGGCTGCGATCGAGCACGCCGTCGTCGAGGCGCCGAGCACGTACAGGACCGCGAACACGATCGCACTCGTCGTGGCGGCGACCATCGAGGAGACGGCGAAACGTGCAAAGCGCCGTTCGAGCACGGCGCGGATTTTTTGGGGCATTTCCGACACCACGCCTCACCAATCGTAGTTCACGGCGTCAGCCGAGCGCCCCGGTACGGTCCCATCCGCCATGCGCGTGGAGTCTGACCAGCTGTCGTTAAGCCTCGATGATGATCTCGTAATCGTTGGCGACAACGGCGGGGCGATGGCTGCGTTGCCTGACGCGGCGTTCGACCTCATCTACATGGACCCGCCGTTCAACACCGGGCGTGCCCAGGCGCGGCACACCCTGTCGGTGGTGGCCGACGAGGGTGGGGATCGCATTGGGTTCGGCGGTCGGCGCTACAGCTCGAGGCTGCTGCAAACGCTCGCTTACGACGACGCGTTCGGCGACTACCTGGCCTTCCTGGAGCCACGGCTGCGACGTGCGCGCGAGCTGCTGGCCGAGCACGGGACGCTGTACTTCCACATCGATTACCGCGAGGCGCACTACTGCAAGCTCCTGCTCGACGAGATCTTCGGGCGCGACGCGTTCCTCAACGAGCTGATCTGGAGCTACGACTACGGCGCCAAGCCGCGCCGCCGCTGGCCGGCCAAGCACGACACGATCCTCGTCTACGTGCGAACCCCGGGCGCGCATCACTTCGACGCCGACGCGGTCGAGCGCGAGCCGTATATGGCGCCTGGCCTGGTCAGCGCCGAGAAGGCGGCCCGGGGCAAGCGACCGACCGATGTCTGGTTTCACACGATCGTGCCGACCAACGGGCGCGAGAAGACCGGCTACCCGACGCAGAAGCCCGAGGGCGTGCTCAGGAGGATCGTGTCTGCCTCCTCGCGCCCCGGCGGCTGGTGCCTTGACCCGTTTGCCGGCTCGGGCACGCTCGGTGCGGTGTGCCGGCAGCTCGGTCGCCGCTTTGTGCTGATCGACGACAACCCGGTGGCCGTCGAGGTGATGCGCGAGCGGCTGGCCGGGGCCGGCGAGCTCAGTTTCCGCGGACCAGCGGCACGAACCTGACGGGGTCGAGCTCGGCGCGCTTGAAGCGCTCACCCTGCCGGCGGATCAAGACCAGCCGCTGGTTGGCGCCACCCACCGGGACCACCAGGCGGCCCGCGTCGGCCAGCTGCTGGGCAAGCGTCGCAGGAGCATCCTTGCCGCTGGCCGCCGCGACATTGATCGCGTCGAACGGTCCGTGCTCGGGCAGCCCGGCGTTGCCGTCGCCGACGAAGAACGTGACATTGCCGAGCCCGAGCGAGGTGATGACCGCCTGCGCCTGCTCGCTCAGCGCGGGGTGACGCTCGATCGTCCATACGTGCTCGGCCAGGAGCGCCAAGAGCGCCGCGTGGTAACCAGAGCCGGTGCCGATGTCGAGCACCTTGTCGCTGGGCTTCAGCTCGAGCAGCTCGAGCATGCGCGCGACGACCAGCGGCTGTGAGATCGTTTGACCGCAGTCGATCGGCAGGGCGACGTTCTCGTAGGCGCGCGGGCGCTCGCTCTCCGGGACGAAGCGCTCCCGGGGCACCGAGGCGATTGCCGCCAGCACGCGATCGTCGCGGATCGCACCGCTCAGCCGCTGCGCCAGCTCGGTCGCCTCGGTTCCCATCTGCTGCCAATTGTTCCGCGTCCGGCACGGACGCTGCAGGAGTGCCACAGTACAGAGGTTGCCGCCCCGTACCCTCTCGTATCGCTGGATCGTCTGTGCCGCGGCGGTTGCCGTCCTGCTCGTCTTCGCCGGCTGTGGCCAGAGCCTCGACCACCACGCGCACCCGGCCACTCAGCGCGTGCACGCCCAGCTTGTCGACATGACGGTCTCACGCCTGGCCGCGGCACCGCCATTGGGCGTCAGCTACCACGTCCCGGCCCTGCTCGACATGCACAACGTCTACGCGGCCGACCAGGGCCTCTCGCGGGTGGTCAAGCACTACCGCCGGTTGGTCTATGTGCCGGACAGCGCCACCGACAGCGTCGACGAGGTCGATCAGCGCACCTACCGAGTGGTGCGCCAGTTCCAGGTTGGAGCTGTGCCCCAACACGTCGTCCCCTCCTACGACATGCGCACGCTGTGGGTCACCAACGACGTCGGCAACAGCCTCACCCCGATCAATCCCGCCACCGGCAACCCCGGCCCGGCCGTGCCCGTCGATGACCCCTACAACCTGTATTTCACGCCGGACGGCCGTTACGCGATGGTGATGGCCGAGCAGCTGCGGCGGATCGACTTCCGTGATCCGCACACGATGGCGCTGCGCCACGTCCTGCGCGTCCCCGGGTGCGCCGGCGTCAACCACGCGGACTTCACCGCCGACGGTCACTTCATGCTCGTCAGCTGCGAGTTCGCGGCCAAGATGATCGTGGTCGACACACCGTCGCAGCGCGTCGTGCGCACGCTCACGCTACCTGCGAACTCATCGGCCCAGGACGTCAAGCTCGCGCCCGACGGGCGCGTGTTCTACGTGGCCGACCTGAACCGCGGCGGCGTGTGGGAGATCAGCGCCGATCGATTCCGCGTGATCGGCTTCATCCCGACCGGGTCGGGCGCGCACGGCCTCTACCCGAGCCGCAATGCCACGCACCTGTTCGTCTCCAACCGCTCCGCCGGGACGATCTCGGTGATCAGCTTCAGCACCAGGCACGTCGTCGCCACCTGGCACATCCCCGGCGGCGGCAGCCCTGACATGGGTGGCGTCTCGATCAACGGCCGGGTCCTCTGGCTGGCCGGCCGTTACAACGCCGCGCTGTATGCGATCAACACACGGACGGGCAAGCTGATTAGGCAGATCCCCGTCGGGCTCGGGCCCCACGGGGCCTGCGTGTATCCGCAGCCGGGGCGGTACTCACTCGGGCACACCGGCGTGATGCGCTGAACGGATCGCGCCTGCCAAAATCGCGCCGGATGTTGGCGTCCTCCCCGATGCAGCGGCTGCTGCTGCTTGTGCTCGTATCGCTGCTGGCGGCAATCGGCGTAGTGCTGCTGGCGACTCGCGATTCGAGCCATACGGCAGCCGTCGCAAACTCCACTTCGAAATTCGACGGCCCGACGATGCCGCCGGGTCTGCGCGCGCACGACTTCTCGCTGCTGGATCAGAATGGCCATCGCGTGACGCTGAGCTCCTACCGCGGCCGCGTAGTGATAGTCACGTTCATCCATTCGCTCTGCCACGACGACTGCCCGCTCATGGTCGAGCAGATCAAGGGCGGGCTGAACCTGCTTCCCGCCGGCGGTCGCGCCGTGCCCGCCCTCGGGATCAGCGTGGCGCCCTCGCAGGACACCGTCGCCAGGCGCCGCAAGTTCCTCGCCGAGCACCGTATGGCCGGACGCCTGGCCTTCCTGAACGGTCCTGCAGCCCAGGTCGGCAGCGTGTGGCACACCTACGCGATCCAGGCCGGCACCTCGCCCAACGGCCACTCGGCCTTCGTCCTGCTGATCGACAAGCGCGGCTTCGAGCGGATCGGCTTCGCCGCCGACCAATTAACCCCGGAACAGCTTGCGCACGACATTCGCGTGCTCCAAGCGGAACCGGCGTAACCGCAGCTACGTGTTGACGATCGTCCGCCCGTGGCGCTCGATGAGCGGGGCGAGCTGGTCGCGCACCTCGTCTGCCGCGACTGCCAGCACCTCGAAGCTGGCATCGCCGTTCTCGGTGCGGATCACGAGATGCGCGCGCGCGTCGCGCCGGCGCCGGATGAGCCCACGGGGCGCCGGAACGGTGAGCTCGTGGATGTCCTCCCAGGTGAGGCGGCCGAGGGTCTCGTCCGTGCCGCGGACGATGTCGAGGCCGACTTCGGAGAGGCGCAGCTCGATGTCACCCTCGCCCGGCTCGAGGTTGGCCACGCCGCCGAGGTGGATGACGGCGACGCGGATGCTGCCGGGCTCATCCAGCGGCTCGGGCTCGTCCGCCTCCGGCTCCTCGTCCAGTGGCTCGGGCTCGTCCGCCTCCGGCTCCTCGTCCAGTGGCTCGGGCTCGTCCGCCTCCTCCTCCTCGTCCAGCCCCTCGGGCTCGTCTGGCTCGGCCGCTGCATCCGCCTCGGCCTGCCGCTTGGCCGTCAACGCGGCCAGGCTCTCCTCGTAGGACGGAGCGCCGACGATCATCTGCGCGCGCTCGACCGCCGGGTGCGACAGCGCCTCGCCCAAGCCGATCCCGAGTTCCTCGGTCGCCACCGACGCCAGCGCGCGGCGCCACTGCAGCCCGTCAGCACGGTCGGCGGCTCGCTCGACCATCTGCTCGAGCTGCTCGTCGTTTAGCTCCAGCACGTCGGCGTGCTGGGCGGCGGCATCTCGGAAGGCCGGTCGCAGCCGCTCGATGAGCGCCTCGCGCCCGCGATCGGCAATCTGCTGAGCGGTCTGGTCGAGCTCTTCAGTCACGGTGTGCCCTCCTGGATTAGCGTCTTGATGCGGCCGAGAAACCGGGTCGCCAGCGTCCCGTAGAGAATCCGGTGATCGCAAGCCAAAGTGAGCGTCATCGCGCGCCCTGGCTCGACTGCGCCGTGGCGCACGATCGGCAGCTCACGCCCCGCGCCGGCCGCCAGTGCCGCCGCCTGCGGGGGGACGATCACCGGCGTCGCGCTGGTCACGCCATCGATGCCGGCGTGCCACAGCGTGAACGTCGCACCGGCCAGCTCCGGCGCCGACAGCTCGCTCGCCACAGCACGGGCGGCCAAGCGCCCAAGCTCGTCGGTGAGCTCACCCACGGTCTTCTGATCGGCATCGAGCACGGTCGGAATCGCGTAAGTGTCCTCTGCGGCGATGACGACACCGATGTTGATGCGCGAGTAGAGCTCGAACGCGCCATCGCGGTAGGAAGCGTTGGCACGCGGAAACTCGCGCAGGGCCAGCGCGCAGGCTCGCACCAGCGCCGCCGTGGTCGGGTCCGCCGCGTCGCCTGGCAACTCCACCACGGCCGTCAGCTCGAGGTCGGGGATGGTCGCCCGGGCCTCGGCGCTGCGCCGCGCGATCGTGCGCTGCACGCGATCGGGCTGCTCGATGCGGACCTCTCCCTTGGCGCCGACTGTCTGCGCCATCAGCCGTCTTGCCCTTCCCACGTGCCGATGAAGTCCTCGCTGCTGAGCGTGGCCAGATCGGTCCGCAGCGCCTTCAGCAACCGCGCCGCCTGCTTGGCCGGAAGCTCCCAGAACAGGACGACCTCACCGTCGTCGATCGACACGACCTCGACGCGGTCGAGCCGCTCGGGGTCGGCCAGGAACGCCGGCTCGAGTCCCCCGCGCGAGACGATCAGCTCGAACGCGCGATTCGCCTTCAACCGATCTCCTGAAGCGCACGTGCGGCGTGGCTGAGCACATCATCACCCTGGTACAAGCGACCATCCACCTGGATCGCAGGCAGCCTATCCGCACCCGCGTCGGTGGCGCGAGTCCCGGCCTCGGCCAGCGCCTGCACGACTGAGCGCAGCTCGATCCCCTTGAGCACGGCGGTCGGATGCATCTCGCACGCAGCGGCGGCGATCAACAGCGTGTCGGTGTCGCCCAGGTCACGGCCCGCGGCGAACGCCTGCCGGAACGCCGCCAGCGAGAACGCCACGGCACGACCGACTCGCTTGGCATAAGTGGCCACGAGCATCGCTTGGCGCGTGTCCGGCGGCCACTCGCGCGGCCAGCGCAGCGGCTGGAGCTGGAGCTCGGCCGCCCGCCGCTCGATGTGCGCGCGGTCGACTTCGGCGCGCTGCGGCGAAGCGATGACCGGCTCCCACTCGGGGACGATCGGCAGCGCTGTGTTCACCTGCTCGGCGATCAGGTAGCAGTGCGGATCGCCGAGGTCGTAGTAGAAGATCGGCTGGGACGCGGGCGCCTGCGCCACAACTCAGCCGTGAATCAGCCAGCCGTCGGCCGCGCGCGCCGCTTCCATTACGCCCTCGGACAGCGTCGGGTGGCCGTGCACGATGCGCGCCACCTCGGGATAGCCGCCCTCCAGCACGCGGACATTGACGAGCTCCTGGATCAGCTCTGTCGCCTTCGCCCCGACGATGTGCCCGCCGAGCAGCTCGCCGTACTTCTTCTCGCCGACGATCTTTATCACTCCGGTGCGATCGCCGTACACGGTGCCCGCGCCAACGGCGCCGTACTGAAGCTTGCCAACCACTACGTCGTGGCCGGCCTCGCGCGCCTGCTCCTCGGTCAGCCCGAAGCTGGCCACGTTGGGAGTGCAGAACGTGGCCCGAGGCACGTCGATGTACTCGATCGGGTGCGTGCTCAGGCCGGCCGCGTCCTCGACCGCGATGATGCCCTCGTCCGAGGCCTTGTGGGCCAGCGCCGGTCCGTGGACCAGATCGCCGATCGCGTACACACCGGCGACGTTCGTGCGCATCGCGCCGTCGACCTCGACCAGACCGCTCGGCTCCTCGAGCTTGACGCCGGCATCGTCGAGCCCGAGCCCTACGACGTCCGCGGCGCGCCCGGCCGCGATCACCAGCCAGTCCGCCTCGCCCGATTCCTCGCCGTACGTGAACTTGACGCTGTCCGGGCCGCTGGTCACGTCCTTGACCAGCGTGCCGGTGTGAATCTTCATGCCCTGGCGCTTCAAGCCGCGCTCGGCCGCTTTGCTGATGTCGGCGTCTTCGGTCGGCAGCACCCGATTGAGCGCCTCGAACAGCCTCACGTCAACGCCGAGCCGTGCGTAGGCCGAGGCGATCTCCGCGCCCGACGCGCCGGCCCCGACTATCGCCATCGTGGCTGGCAGCTCGGACAACGCCCACGCCTCCTCGGTCCCGATCACGCGGTCGCCGAACTCGGTCCCCGGGATCGGCCGCTTGACCGATCCGGTGGCCAGCACGATCGTCTTGGCCGCGATCTCGCGCCCGCCGGCGCTGACCGTGCCCGGTCCGAGCAGCTTGCCCTCGGCCTCGATCACCTCGACCCCATTCTTCTTGAACAACCCGGAGACTCCGCCGGTGAGCGTCTTGACGACTTTCTCGCGCCGAGCGCTTACGGCCGCGAAGTCCACCTCGGGCTCCGCCACCTTGATCCCGAAGTCGTCCGCGTCGCGCACCTCGGAGAGCACGTCGGCCACGCGCAGCACGGCCTTGGCCGGGATGCAGGCGTAGTTCAGACAGCGTCCGCCGACGCGATCGCGCTCCACGACCGCCGTCTTCATCCCCAGCTGGGCGGCGCGGATCGCAGCCACGTAGCCACCCGGGCCCGAGCCGATCACGACGCAGTCGTAGCTGGAATCCGCCATAAGCTGAGCCTACTAAGCGCGCTATCGACCGGGCGGTGTCGGCAGCTGGAGGCGACTGAGGACACGTACGAGCTTGTAGAACAGGTAGCCGCCGGCCGCGATCACGACAACGCATACGGCGCCCCAGACGAGGCTCGAGACGCGCACCAGCGCCAAGCAGAAACCGAGCACCCCGATGGCCAGCAACGTCTGAAAGCCGAGCACGGCCCAGTAGCGCAGCGTCCACATCCCGCCCGCACAGGCCAGCATGAGCCCGGAGAAGACGAGGATCTCCGGCAAGTGCGGCTTCTGTCCACCGACGTGGGGCTTGGCCCCGGCGATGAACAGGATCAGGTTGGCGACGCCGAGCACGACCGCGACGGCGACGGCGACCTTGAGCGGCCAGGGTCGCTCGCCTGGCGACAGCGGCGCCAGGGAGGCGCGCACGGCGGCGTTGCGCTGCTCGGCGCTCGGCCGAGGCGTGCGTGGCGCTCCCGCGGTCTGGGTCGGTCGCGATCTCGCCGCCGGCTTGCGCCGGCCGCGCTTACGACTGCGCTGAGCCAACCTGTTGCCTCGCTCGGGTGACCGCGGCGCGCAATCGCTGTGCGGCGTCTCGCGGATCGGGAGCCTGCGTCAGGGCGCGCACGACGACTATCCGCTCGGCTCCGGCGGCCGCGACGGCGTCGGCGTTCCCCGGGTCGATGCCGCCGATGGCGAAGAACGGGACGGTGTCGTGAGCGGCGGCGTAGGAGACGAGCTCCAGGCCAACAGCAGGACGTCCTGGCTTTGTCGGCGTCTCGTGGACCGGGCCGACCGCGATGTAGTCGACGGGTTGCTCGCGCGCCGCGTCCACCTGCCGCGGCGTATGTGTCGAGAGGCCGACGATTCGCTGCTCGCCGAGCAGCTCCCGCGCCTCGGCCACCGGCGCGTCGTCCTGGCCGACGTGCACGCCGTCGGCGTCGGCCTTCAGCGCCAGGTCGGGCCGGTCGTTCACCACGAACAGGGCGTCGTGCTCGGCGCAGATCGCCTTGAAGCGCTCGGCGGCACGGAGGACTTCGTCATCGTCCGCGTCCTTGCAGCGGAGCTGCACCAAATCGACGCCGCCCTCCAGCGCCGAGTGCAGGAACGCGTCGGGCCGGGCATCACAGACCAGGTAGAGGCGGGCCTGGGCGAGCTTTTGTTGGCGAGCCGACACGCCGTCAGTCTGGCACGACCGTGGCGCTAGGATTGAGTTGAACGGGAGCCCTGATGCCAGCGGGCTGAGAGGGCGGAGCGAGATCCGCCGACCGTCTGAACCTGACCCGGATCATGCCGGCGTAGGGAGCGTGCCTTGTCCAAGCCATCCACTCGTTCATTTGACGTAGCCGTCGTCGGCGGTGGCGTGATAGGTCTGTCGATCGCCTGGCGCGCCGCTCAGCGCCAGATGCGGGTCGTCGTGTGCGAGCGAGACGAGTTCGGCCGCGGCACCTCCTACGTGGCGGCCGGAATGATCGCGCCGATAAGCGAGGCGCGGTCGACCGAGCAGGCCCTGCTCGGCCTGAACCTGCGTAGCGCCGCCGCGTATCCCGCCTTCATGGCCGAGCTGGCCGACGCTTCCGGTCTCGACCCAGGCTTTCTCGCCTGCGGCACGATCGCCGCCGCCCGCGACCGTGACGAGGCCGAGGCGCTGGAGCGCGAGCTGACCATGCGCCAGGGGCTGGGCCTCCCCGTGCGTCGCCTGCTCCCGAGCCAGGCGCGCCGCATGGAGCCGGGCCTGGCGCCGGCGCTGCGCCTCGGGCTGGAGGTGCCGGATGACCATGCCGTCGATCCTCGTCAGCTCGTGCGCGCGCTGGCGGCGGCCGCCGAGCGCGCCGGCGCGGTGCTCCGTACGGGCGCCGGCGTGGAATCCGTGCGCTGCGCCGATGACCGGGTCGAGGGCCTACAGCTTGCCGGTGGCGAACAGGTGCTGGCTGAGCACGTGGTGATCGCCGGCGGCGTGTGGTCTGGCCGGGTCGCCGGCGTCCCTGAGTCCGCGCGCGTGCCGCTGCGCGCGGTCAAGGGGCAGATCATGCACCTGCACGATCCGTCCGGTCCCGGCCTGCTCACCCACGCTCTGCGGATCATGGCTCCGGGCGCGCTGTATGTAGTGCCCCGGGGGGACGGCCGCTACGTGCTCGGCGCCACCGTCGAGGAGCGAGGCTTCGACACCTCGGTCACGGCGGGCGCGCTGTTCGAGCTCCTGCGCGACGCGAGCGAGCTGCTCCCCGGCCTGTCCGAGCTCGTGATCGACGAACTGCTCGCGGGCCTGCGGCCGGCCACGCCCGACAACGCGCCGGCGCTCGGCCCGGCGGCCGGCGTTGCCGGGCTGCACTGGGCCGTCGGCCACTACCGCCACGGCGTGCTGCTGGCGCCGGTCACCGCCGAGCTGGTCGTGGGCGGCCTGCTCGGCGTGCAGCCGCCGCCCGAGTTCTCGCCCGCGCGATTCGCCGGGGTGACGGTGCCGTGCTGATCCGGGTGAAGGTGCCGTGCTGATCACGCTCAACGGCGAGCGGCGCCAGCTCCCGTCCGGGGCCACCGTGGCTAACGTCGTCGAGCTGCTCGAAGTCTCCGCGCCCGCACGTGGCGTGGCGGTGGCCGTCAACGGCGAAGTCGTGACGCGAGGCCGCTGGGACGACACCGAGCTCCCCGAAGGCGCCCAGATCGAGGTCGTGGCGGCAATTCAGGGAGGATGAGGTGATGAGCTCGATATCCCCGCTGCGCATCGCCGATCGCGAATTCGCTTCGCGATTGATTCTGGGGACCGGTGGATTCGACAACCACGAGGTACTGGCGCAGGCGCTCAGCGTTTCCGAAACCGAGATGTGCACGGTTGCCCTGCGCCGCCTCGATCCGGCTGCGCGCGGCTCGATCCTTGATGTGCTCGATGCGGCCGGCGTGGCCATCCTGCCCAACACGGCCGGGTGCTATACCGCCCGCGATGCCGTCGTCACAGCACAACTGGCGCGGGAAGCATTCGCCACCGACTGGATCAAGCTCGAGGTGATAGGCGACGACCGCACGCTGCTGCCTGACGCCGTGGAGCTCGTGGCCGCGGCGGAAGAGCTGGTCGCGGATGGCTTCGTAGTGCTGCCCTACACCACCGATGACCCGATTCTCGCCCGCCGCCTGGAGGATGTCGGCTGTGCCGCGGTGATGCCGCTGGGCTCGCCGATCGGTAGCGGCATGGGCATCCGCAACCCGTACAACATCTCGATCATGATCGAGCGCGCGGGCGTGCCGGTCGTGCTGGACGCCGGCGTCGGCACGGCGTCAGATGCGGCGCTCGCGATCGAGCTCGGTTGCGATGCGGTGCTCTGCGCGAGCGCGATCTCCCGCGCCCACGACCCGGTCGCGATGGCGCATGCGATCCGCCTGGGCGTCCAGGCCGGAGTGCTCGCGCGCGGCGCCGGCCGGATTCCACGCCGGCTCTACGCCGAGGCATCGACTCCCGAGGAAGGCGTGCCTGTGTTCGACGCGCCCGGCGCCTGATCGTGTCGGTCGACGAGCTGATCGACGCCTGGGAGGCGGCCTGGTCGGGCAAGGATCCCGACGGCTTTGCCGAGGTCTGCGACGAGGACATCCACTACGAGGATCCGGTCACCGACGAACCACTCGAGGGCGTCGAGGAGCTCGGCCGCCACGCCGAGCGTCTGTGGGTGGGCTTCCCCGACGCGCGTCTGGAGCGAACCGGCGAGCGCCTCTCGGACGGTCGCTTCGTGGCCGCGCCGAGCAAGCTGCTGGCCACGCACAAGGCGCCGCTCGAGAGCCTTCCGGCCAGCAACCGCTTCATCGTCGTGCACTGCGTGTTCTACTGCGAGCTCCGGCAGGAGCGTCTGTTGCGCGTGCGGGCGTTCTTCGATCTCTACGACGCGGCCACGCAACTCGGCGTGCTGCCCTCGCGCGGGACGATGGGCGAGAAGGCGCTGCTCATGCTGCGCGGGTTCGGCTTGCGAGCCGGCCGCAGCTAATCGGCCTACCGCCAGTCGAACCACTGGCAGAAATTGTCCGGTCATTGACGTTGCGGCCAACGCCTGAGGGCGCGATCATCGCGGCGTGGCCAAGGCTCGCCGGATCGTCGTAGTCATCTTCCCGGAGGTCCAGGCGCTCGACGTCACCGGGCCCACGGAGGCCTTCTCGCTCGCCGAGCGCAGGGCACGGCCTGCGCCCACGTACACGATCGAGCTGGTGGCGCCGGATGCCGGTCCGATCCGGACGTCAAGCGGGCTACAGCTGATCGCAGACGGCGCGCTCGACAGCACCCGCGGGCAGATCGACACGCTGATCGTGGCCGGCGGCCTTGGTGTGCAGGCCGCCGCACGCGACGAGCGGCTGGTCAGCTGGCTGCGACTGGCCGCCCGCCGCTCGCGGCGGGTTTGCTCGGTGTGCACCGGGGCGTTCCTGCTCGCGCGAGCCGGGCTGCTCGACGGCCGGCGCGCCACCACGCACTGGGCGTCCTGCGAGGCGCTCGCCCGTAACTACCCCAGCGTCAGCGTCGAGCCCGACCCGATCTTCGTCCGCGACGGCAACGTCTACACCTCGGCCGGGGTCACGGCCGGCATCGACCTTGCACTGGCCCTGGTCGAGGAGGACCTCGGCCGCCAGGCGGCACTCGACGTGGCCCGTTCACTCGTTCTGTTCATCCGGCGTCCCGGCGGCCAGGCCCAGTTCAGCTCCGGGCTGGCCGGCCAGGCCGCGGCGCGACCCGGCATACACGATCTCCAGGCCTGGATCGCCGATCACCTCGACGAGGACTTGAGCGTGCCGGCACTGGCCGAGCGTGCGTTCATGAGCCCGCGCAACTTCGCCCGCGTGTTCGCCGGCGAGGTGGGAATGACGCCTGCGGCATACGTCGAAGCCGTCCGGCTCGAGCGGGCCCGAGCCCTGCTCGAGACGACTGAGCTGCAGCTGGAGGACATCGCGCGGCGGTGCGGCTTCGGCACGGTCGAGACGCTGCGCCGCACGTTCGGCCGGCGGCTCGGCGTCAACCCGAGCGACTACCGCAGCCGGTTCGCCGGCGCCGACGTCATCCCCATCCGACACAGGAGCCAAAGCGCATGAACATCGCCATCCCCATCTTCGAGAACCTGACGGTGCTCGACGCGGTGGGTCCCTACGAGGTTCTCTCGCGCCTACCGGGCGCGAGAGTCCACTTCGTCGCGAAGGAGACCGGCCCCAAGCGAGCTGAGACCGGGATGCTGGCCCTGATGGCGGACCGGACGCTCGCCGAGCTCCCCGAGCCCGACGTGATCGTCGTCCCCGGCGGCTACGGAAACCGACCGCTGATGGAGGACGAGGAGGTGCTGAGCTGGCTGCGCCGCGCCCACGAGCAGTCGATGTGGACTACATCGGTGTGCACCGGCGCGCTGGTGCTGGCCGCCGCCGGCATCCTCGATGGTCTGGAGGCGACCACGCACTGGCTGTGCCTCGACGTGCTGGCCGAGTACGGCGCCATCCCCATTGGCGACCGCCGGGTGGTCGAGCAGGGCAAGGTGCTCACGGCCGCCGGGGTCTCGGCCGGGATCGACATGGCGCTGACGCTCGCTGCGCGGATCGCCGGCGATGAGCTGGCCCAGGCCATCCAGCTCGGGATCGAGTACGACCCCGAGCCGCCCTTCCACGGCGGCTCGACGGCCAAAGCGCCGCCCGAGATCATCGAGTTGGTGCAGCGGAACGCGGCACAGCTGGCCTGAGGCCGATCAGCACCGGGGCGTGGTCTGACAGCGGACGGGCGTCGAGCACCTCGGCGGGCGCTGCAGCCGTCAAGCCACGGGCGAACAGGTGGTCGACGCCGAACCCGCCGACGTGCTCGTAGCCGGCGAGCGCCACGGCCTCCAGGTTGAAGTCCCCTCCGAGCACGACCGGGTCTCGGTCGCCGGCCCAGGCGCGCAACGCGGCGGCTGCGCGCGTCGGCTCCTGTGGGCCCCGACCGGAGGTATGCAGGTTGCCCACCCAGATGCCGTCGTCGAGGCGCACGCCGATCAGCCAGCGGCGCTCGGGCATGAGCCTCAGGCGCAGCGTCCGCCGCTCGGCGATTCTCCGCCCGCGCACCAGGATGGCGTTGGCGCCTCCGCCGTTGGACTTGATCAGATCCGGCCGGCGCACGGCGATCGCTCGCCGCAAGGCCAACGCGCCGTTACGCGAGGTGAGGACGCGCCCGAATTCGTAGCCGAGGCGCTCGGGCCACCAGGGCGGGACCTCCTGGAGCAGGGCGACGTCCCACGGCCAGGCGGCCAGGGCGGCGGCGAACTCGTCGAACAGCTCGCGCCCGGCCGGCGGCACGGCGCGGCCGTGCATGAGGTTCCAGGTCAGCACGCGAAGCGACAACTCACGCCAACGTACACTGCCCGGCTTGCCACGCCACCTCCTCACCGGGGCCGAGTTGACCCGCGCCGAGCTGACGGCCCTGCTGGCCCGAGCCCGGGCCCTCAAGACCGCGCCGCTGGCCTCTGACGCGCTGGCGCGCCGGAGCATGGCCCTGATCTTCCAGAACCCCTCGACGCGTACCCGCATCTCGTTCGAGGCCGGGGTCGTCGAGCTCGGCGGCCACCCGATGGTCCTGCGCAGCGATGACATGCAGCTGACTCGCGGCGAATCGATTCGAGACACCGCCTACGTGCTCTCGCGCCACGTGGCCGCGATCGGCATTCGCACCGGATCGGACGAGCTCGTCGAGGAGCTGGCCGCCCACGCCGGCGTGCCGGTGATCAACATGCTGACCGGCCTGCACCATCCCTGCCAGGCCCTGGCCGACCTGCTCACGCTGGCCGAGACATTCGGCCGCCTGGACGGACTCGTGCTGGCCTACGTCGGCGACGGCAACAACGTCGCTCGCTCGCTGGCCATCCTCGGCGAGCTGGCCGGGGTCGAGATACGGATCGCCGCGCCGCGGGGCTACCAGCTCGAGCCGGTGGCCGCCGCCAGGCTGACCGAAGATCCGCGAGAGGCGGTGGCGGGCGCGAACGCGATTTACACCGACGTGTGGGTGAGCATGAACGACGACCCCGCCACCGCCGAGACCCGCCGCAACGCGCTAGCTCCTTACCGCCTCGACGACGCGCTGCTCGATCTCGGCGCGCCCGGCGCCGTCGCGCTGCACTGCCTGCCCGCGCACCCGGGGGAGGAGATCACGGCGGAAGTCCTCTACGGAAGCCGTCAGCGGATCTGGGAGCAGGCCGAGAACCGGCGCCACGCGCAGAAGGCTCTGATCGAGTTTCTCCTCGCCGATACTGCAGGCATGGTTGCCGAGCAGTAGGCTCGGGCAGGAGCGTTACCCAGGAGGGAGTTACATGCCAGCATCCAAGTCATCCGGGAGCTCGCGCGCGTCGAGCCGATCGGAGACCTCGAAGCGGCAGACCAACGTCGCCGTCGGGACCGACTCCACGGGCGAGGACACCGCACCGGCCGGTGCCGATGGGATCACCAGCATCATCGAACAGCTCGCCAACCGCGTGTTCAAGCCGCTCGACCTGGTCGTACTGACCCGGGAGCGAATCCAGGAGACGATGGACGAGGCGGCTGAGCGCGGGCGGGTCACCCGCACAGACGCCAACGCGCTCGTCTCAGAGCTCGTCCGTCGGGGCCGCCAGGGCACCGATGATCTGTTCCGCGACATCGAGCAGCTGCTCGGTCGCGGCCGCGATCAGATCGGCTCGGCCACGCGGCGCGCTCGCCGGGCGGAGCCCGTCGACCGACTCGTGCGCGCGAGCGACCGGGCGCGGCGGACGGTCAGCCTCGGCTCGTCGTTCCCCATCTCCGGCTACGACGACTTGACAGCCGGCCAGGTCACCAGTCGGCTGGGCGGTCTCTCGCCGGCGCAGCTGCGCAAGGTCCGCGAATACGAGCGCCGGCATGCGAATCGTAAGTCGGTTCTGGCCGCGATCGAGAAGGCGCTGGCCTAGGGCTCTCCTAGGAGCGGACTGGAGCGCTCGGCAGCTCCAGATCGTCGAGTAGTACGCCGAAGCGCAGCCGCTCGCCGGTGATCGACTCCAGGATCTCCTCGGGCGTCCGCCGCTGTCCCTCGCGCCACAGCGACAGCAGGATCTCGCCCGCCTCGGCGTCCTCGAACCATGCCGGCCCGAACTGCCCGACGAGATGCCGGCGCAAATGCGCCTCGAGCGCCCAAGCCCGCAGGTAGCAGGCGCAGTAAAAGCCCGGATCGACGTCGGCGAGGTACGTCTCGCGCGGCCAGTCGATGTGAAGGGACGAGCCGAGGAGCGCCGCGTAGCGCGGGGGGAAACGCTCCAGCCCGCCGTCGGCGGCGTGCAGCTCCAGCTCGTAGGCGAGCTTGCCCGCGTACCGGCGCAGGTAGATCAGCCGCTGCGCTCGGCCGTGGGCGCTCACCGCGGTGGGATCGCTGACGCCTAGCCGGCGCTCCAGCCAGGCCGGATTCTCAACCAGGTGCTGAAACAGGAAGGCGAACGTCTCGGTGACCGAGTTGTCGCCGAGCATGCGGAACTCGAACGGCAGCTCGGGCGCGACGCTGGCGTAGTGCTCGGTGTGTCCACCCTCGTGGAACAGCACCGAGTAGTCCTCGTGCCCGCCGGTCGGCGCCAGCACGAGGTACACCTCGCCCGGAGCGCGCACCGGAGCGCAGAACGCGCGGGGGATCTTGTTCGGGCGCTGCTCGATGTCGAGGATTACGCCGGCCTGAGCACGCACGTCGATCCCGATCCCGCGCATCGTCGCCTCAAAGCTCCCGAGCAGCTCCGCGCCGGGGAACAGCTGATCGAGCTCGGGGGCCCGGAAGAAGCGCGGGATGTCCGAGCGCGCGAAACGCTCGAGGCCGAACCCGAGCGACGCGTGCAGCGCCGGATCGACTACGGCGGGGTATTTCGCCTCGGACCATTGGGTGAACGCGGCCGTTTCGTCGTTCAAGGCAGTCAGGTCGAGGCCCTTCGATTCGGCGCACATCTCGCGATAGCTGCCGTATCCGAGCTCTCGTGCCCGCGCGTGCTGGGTCCCGATGACTTCTTCGTAGAGCTCGTTCAGGTGGGTGTCGGTCGCCTCGAGCCGGCCGCGCTCGATCGCCGCCCGCCTCCCGGCATCGGCCTCGTTGGCCTGCGCCACCGCCGACTCGCGAAAGCCGAGGCGCTCGCCGCCGTCGAGCTCGATCGTCAGGCCCGCCTCGCGCCGGGCCAGTTCCGCCTCGGCCGCCTTGGTCGCCTCGCCGAGGTGGCCCTCGACCGCGAAGTCGAGCAGCAGCGTCAGCCGGCGCCGCGTCTCCGAGCCGGCCGGCGCGCCGGCCAGCAGCTCACGCAGCTCGACGACGGCACCCGCTTCGAACAGCTCGGCGTGCCGGGCGTAAATGGGCTCGATCTCGTAGGCCTCCTTGAGGCCCGCGTAGTGGCGGTAGAACTCGCCCGTCAGCTCCGAGACGAACTCCTCGGCTGAGCGTCGGTAGGCCTCGAGCTCCACTGGTTGGCATGCTAGATGGATGCCGGACCAGATCCCCACCGCGGATGCGCGGCTTGCACGGCCCGCCCGAGGGGACGAGCTCGAGCTGACGATCGACTCGCTCGCCTTCGGCGGCGCCGGCGTGGCCCGCCTCGATGGCTACGTCGTGTTCGTGCAGGGCGGGATTCCCGGGGACCGGGTGAAGGCCGTGGTCTCGAAGTCAAAGCGGGCTTACGCCGAGGCACGCGCGGTCGAGGTCCTGGCGCCGAGCGAAGACCGGATCGAGCCTGTGGCCGACCATCCGGGCGCGCCGTGGCAGGTGCTCCCCTACGACCGCCAGCTGGAGGTCAAGCAGGCTCAGGTGGACGACGCGCTCAGGCGGATCGGCAAGCTCGACGGCTACGCGCTCGAGCCGATCATGCCGGCGTTGGCGCCCTGGCGCTACCGCAACAAGCTCGAGTACTCATTTGGAGCCGAGGCCGGCGGACGACTCATCTGCGGCTTTCACGCGCCGGGCCGCTGGCACGAGATAGTCGAGGTGCGTGATTGTCTGCTCGCCTCCGAGGCGGGGAACGCGGCACGCGAGGAGATCGTGCGCTGGGCCCGCGACGCTGGGCTGACCGCGTATGACCGGCGCAGCGGCGAGGGGCTGTTGCGCAACCTCGTGGTGCGGGAGGGCCGTCGGACGGGCCAGCTCCAGGTTCGTCTGATCACGAGCCCGGCGTCAGGCGCGATCGATCGCGATGGGCTCGTCGCGGCGGCGCAGTCGGCCGATGCGCTTTTGTGGACACAGATCGAGAGCGTCGCCGAGGTCACCCAGGGCGGCGAGACCGAGTTGCTCAAAGGCTCCGATCGCCTGGAGGAGGAGCTCGGCGGCATGCGCTTCCGGATCTCATCCGAGGCGTTCTTTCAGACCAACACGGAGATGGCCGAGCGGCTGTACGGGTTGGCCATCGAGTACGCAGGGCTGCGCGGGTCCGAGCGCGTGTACGACCTCTACTGCGGGATCGGGACGATTGCGCTGCTGATGGCTCCGCGAGCGGCTCAGATCTGGGGTCTCGAGCTGGTCGAGGAAGCGGTGGGCGACGCGATCGCCAACGCGCGGTTGAACGAGATCGACAACGCCCGGTTCTTCGCCGGCGACGTGCGGTTGGCGATGCGCGAGCTCGTAGGCACCGCGGGGCGTCCCGATGTCCTCGTCGTCGACCCGCCCCGCGCCGGCTTGTCGCAGAAGGTCGTGCGTCGCCTGATCGAGGCTTCAGCCGAGCGCATCGTGTACGTCTCGTGCAACCCGACGACGCTGGCTCCCAACGCGGCGCAGCTGGTGGCCGCGGGGTACGAGCTTGTGCGCGTGCGGCCGGTCGACATGTTTCCGCAGACGCCTCATATCGAATGCGTCGCGGAGCTCCGGCTGGACCGCAAGCGCTACGCCGGCCCGGCAGGTGCCACCGGCGCCGCCAGTGGTTGACCGGCGTCGCGCGCCGCCGATAGGCTTGTCGGCGGATGCGAGGACGCTTGGGCGCGTGGGTCTTAGGGGCAATGGTTGGCGCGTTGGCCACAGCTGGGTCAGCGGCTGCGGCCACGTTCCCGGTGACGCGGACGGACGACCCGCCTGCTGGGGCGTGCACGCCGGTGAGCTGCTCGCTGCGCCAGGCCGTGGCCGCCGCGAACGCGAACTCCGGGCCTGACACGGTCACGCTCCCGCCGGGGACGTACACGATCGGCCAGCCCGAGCTCAACTCGAGCGGACCGCTGGCGCTGATCGGCGCCGGGGCGGCGGCGACCGTCATCACCGGCGGCCACCAAACCGGTCCGGGCACGCTCGCACGCGCCGGGGTGATCAATTCAGGCGCCAACCTGGCCGTGATACGGCTCTCCATGACCGGCAACAGCGCCACGACCGATGACCCGGCCACGCAGAGCATTACCATCGGCGCCGGGGCGATCCTGCAGACCGCCGGCACGCTGGCGCTGATCGACAGCGTGATCTCAGGCAATCAGCTGCTGACCCGCGCGACCAGCGGCGCGGGTGGCGTGATGGTCAACTTGGGGCTCCTGTCGATCGTCGACTCGACCATCAGCAACAACTCGGCGACACACGGCGGAACCACATTGGCCGGCGGTGCCCAGGTCAACAACTCGCCGTCAGGCTCGGCCTCGAGCATCAATTCGAGCACGCTGAGCGGAAACTCGATCGACACCAGCAGCACCACTGCCGGTGCCGGCGGGCTCCTCCTCAACCTGGCCGATGCGAACCTCGTCAACGCGACGATGTCCGGAAACAGCGCCACCCCGACTGTCTCGACCGACAGCGCGGGCGGCATGTTCGCCAACCTCTCAAAGCTCACGCTCACGAACTCCACGCTGGCCGCTAACACGGGCGGGCCTGCGGCCGTAGCGGGCAATCTCGCGACCAGCGGCAGCGAGACCCATGCGCTGCGAAACACGATCATCTCGGACGGCGTGGCGCCGGCCGGCGCGACCAACTGCGCCGGCGCGTTCACGTCCGGCGGCGGCAACATCGAGAACTCGAACCAGTGTGGGCT
Organism: Solirubrobacteraceae bacterium; assembly: GCA_045805545.1. GTDB lineage: Bacteria > Actinomycetota > Thermoleophilia > Solirubrobacterales > Solirubrobacteraceae > Palsa-465. The sequence continues at coordinate 56,297 of JBJMLD010000171.1, forward strand.
CGCCGGCGCTGGTGATCAACCGAACACGAGCCCGCTGCTGGGTCCGCTGCAGGACAACGGCGGCCCGACGCAGACGCGAGCCATAGCCCCCGGCATGCCGGCCTTCAACTCGGCGATCGCCGCCTTCTGCCCTGGTGGCGACCAACGCGGGGTCCCGCGTCCCCAGGGAGCCGGCTGCGATGTCGGCGCGTTCGAGTTCGGTCCGCCGGAAAACCTCGGCGTGCCATCGATTACGGGGACGGCACGCGCGTTCAGCACGCTGACCTGCTCGCCGGGCATCTGGCGGGGCGGGCCGATCTTCGCCTTCGCCTGGTTGCGCAACGGCGCGGTGATCCCCGGCGCGGGTGCCGCGACGTACAGGCTGACAGGCGCCGATCAGGACAGGGCGGTGCAGTGCCGCGTAACGGGCGCGAACGCCGTCGGCTCGACGAGTGCGGTGAGCGGCGCGATCGGCGTCGCCGCGTTCCCGCTCCCGGTCAATCAGCGCAAGCCGTCGATCTCCGGGACGCTGCGCGCGGGCAGCAAGGTGCGCTGCAACACCGGCCGCTGGAGCGGATCGCCTTCGTTCTCGTTCAGCTGGTTGCGGGACGGCTCGGGGATCCGCCGGGCGAACAGCTCCCGGTACAAGATCGCCGGCCGCGATGTCGGACACGCGCTTCAGTGTCAGGTCAAGGCGCGTAACGCTGGCGGTTCGGTGGTGGCGCTGTCCTCGCCGCGTGTACCCGCCAAGGCCAAGCGCAAGCGACACCGTTAGGCGCTCGCAGCCAAGCGGCGCTGGCGGCCGCTAGCCTTCCCCGCCGCATGCGCGCCGTCGTCATCCGCGATCAGCAGCTCGTAGTCGAGGAGCGCCCGGACCCCGAGCCAGGCGCGGGCCAGGTGCTTGTCCGCGTCCATGCGGCGGGGCTGAACGGGGCCGACATGCATCAGCGGCTGGGGCGCTACCCAGCGCCGCCGGGCTCACCGCAGGACATCCCCGGGCTCGAGCTCGCGGGCGAGGTCGCGGCGTGCGGTCCGGATGCCGAGCGCTTCGTTCCCGGCGACCGGGTCATGGCGGTGGTCGGAGGCGGCGGTCAGGCCGAGCTCGCGGTGGTTCACGAGCGGCAGCTGATGCCCGTGCCCGAGAACCTCAGCTGGGCCGAGGCCGGCGGCGTTCCCGAGGTTTTCACCACCGCTCACGATGCAGTGTTCACGCAGGCCGAGCTCAAGCCCGGCGAGCGACTGCTCGTTCACGGCGGCGCGGGCGGCGTGGGCACGGCGGCGATCCAGCTCGGCCGCGCGGCGGGCGCGCTAGTGACCGCGACCGTGCGCAACGCCGACCTACGCCCCCAGGTGGCAGCGCTCGGCGCCGAGGCGATCGAGCCCGAGGGCTTCGAGCAGCACGGGCCCTTCGACGTGATTCTCGAGCTGATCGGCGCGCCCAACCTGCCGACGAACCTTGCCGCGCTGAACACCGGCGGGCGGATCAGCGTGATCGGGATCGGCGCCGGCGCCAAGGCCGAGCTGAACCTCGGGCTGCTGATGGGCAAGCGCGCCACGCTCAGAGGGTCGACGCTCCGGCCCCGTCCGCTCGAAGAGAAGGCCGCGTGCGCTCGTGCGCTCGAGCGCTCGGTGCTGCCGCTGCTTGCCTCCGGTGCGGTCAGGGTGCCGATCGCGGCCACTTATCCGCTGGCCGAGGTGGAGCCGGCCTACGAGCGCTTCACCGAGGGCGGGAAGCTGGGGAAGATCGTCCTCGAAGTGTGAGGGCTACGCGCCCTCGCTGAAGCCGGCCTCGTCTGCCGCCAGCCCGGGCTCGTCCTCGGCTGCGTGGATCGAGCACAGCGCGGGGCCGCCCGTTTCCATGGCGGCCTGGATCTCCTGAGGCGTCAGCTTGGCGCCGCACTCCTCGCAGCGGTCGCCGAGCCGCTCGAGCGTCTTCTCTTCGAGGTCCATGCCCCGAGTCTAACCGCCTGAGACGGGTCCTAATACGGCTCTAGTAGGGCGTCCTAGTACGGCGGCAGATCGGCCCACCACTGGCCGAGCACGCGGAAGGCCGACCAGAAGTCCCGTTTGGCGTCTTCCTCGTCCAGAGCTTCGTCGATGTCCGGCACGTACAGGGCCTCGATCGACGGCGTGTAGCGCTGAAGTTCGCCGAAGCGCGGCTCGAGGTCGGTGTGCAGCGGCACGTCGAGCTCGTTGACCACGGTCAGAGCGTCGGCGCCCATAACGACGATGATCTTCGGCTGGATGATCGCGATCTCCTCGATCAGCCGGGCCACGCAGCCCGGGTCGGCCATGACTGGATCGAACACCGGGCACTTGACGCATAACGTGCCGTAGACGGCCAGCGGATCGATGGCCAGGCGCTTGAGCGACTTCATCAGGGCGTTGCCGGTCCGCCCGTAGAAGGCGACGCCCTCCTCGACCTCGGAGGGGCGCGCCGAGTACTTGACCAGGAAGATGTCGGCCTGGGGGTGGCCGGACCCGAGCACGGGCATGAGCTGTCCGCGGGGGCACTGAGTGCAGGACTGCAGATCGCGCGAGAAGGCGTTCAGCTCACGGATCGCCCGCTCGAGATATTTCTCGCGGATCTCGTCGTCGGTGGCCGGCATCCCCCTCGGATTGGACGGATGGGCAGCTTGTCCTTGCGCGTGCATCAGGACTTGCGGGTCACGCGGCGCACGCGACGGTCGCGTGAGGCCTTGCGAGCGGCCTCCGGAAGTGCCTTCGTCTGCAGGAACTTCAAGGCCTGCACGTAGAGCAGGCTGGCCGGATTGCGGACGATGTCGGCGTCGCGCAGCGACTGCAGGAACTCCTGCGGCCCGTCGAAATCACGCATCCGGATGCGCACCGACCCGAGCCCCTGGGGCACGTGGGCGTCCGAGCCCGCGCCGGCCGGAATGCGGTACTTGGCGGCGAACCGGACGGCCTCCTCGTTGAACTCGGTGATCGCGATGCGCGGGTTGAACACCTCGATCGCGTCCACGTCGTCGAGCACGTCGAGCAGATGCTCGTAATCCGGCACGGAGTGCAGGCGGTCGAACGGGTGCGGCACGTACACGAGCCCGCCCTGGCGCTTGATCTCGGCGATCGTCTCCTGAAGCGTCATGCCGCGCGGGATCTTCTCCTTGATGAACAGGCCGATCACCTCGCCCTGGTCCCCCGTCTTGATCTCCTCGCCGACTATCACCTTGACGCCCCCGTTCGTCTTCGCCTGGGCCTCCAGCGCGCCGGAGATCTCGTTGTGGTCGGTCACAGCGATGGCTCCCAGTCCCCGCGCCTTGGCCTCGGCCAAGAGCACCTCGACCGGCGTGGCGCAATCGTGCGAGTGGTCGGTGTGCATGTGCAGGTCGACGTCGATCAGCGGCCGGCCCGCCAGCTTGCGTCTTGTCTTGGCATCGGCGCGGCCGTCGTGGCGGCGCTCGATCAGCCCGTCGTAGACCTCCTCCAGCTCGTCCGCCA
>JBJMLD010000172.1:0-9402 GCA_045805545.1 Solirubrobacteraceae bacterium
CCATGGATCCGCTCGGCCACGGGGCGTGGGGTGGCCTACTCCACAACGGGCCGCTCGCGCGCAGCGTGCGGGACGCCGCGATCGCGCTCGACGTGATGTCCACGCCCTGCCGGCCGTCCGGCGAGCCCACGGCCCCCTGGAGCACGACGTTCGCCGACGCGTGCGATGCCGAGCTTCCGCCCCTGCGCATCGCCTACTCCGATGCGGTGCCGGGGTCCGCGGTGGACGCCGAGGTCGCCGCCAGCTTCGCAGAGGCAGTTGAGGCGTCCCGGGCGCTCGGGTGGGACGTCGTGCCGGCGGCTCCCGACTTCTCCGACTTCGCGAAGCCGTTCATGACCCTCGCCGGCGTCGCATTCGCCGGCATGGGCAGCGCGATGCCCGACGAGCGGCTCGCGCTGATCGGCCGGAAATGCCTCGGGCTGATGAAGCGGGGATGGGCGATCGGCGGCGCCGACTACTACAACGCGACCCTCGCCGCGCACGCAGCGGCCTCGCGCGCGCTCGAGTTCTGGGATGAGTACGACGTGCTGCTGACACCCACCGTCCCGACCGTCCCGCCGCGGCTCGACGAGTTCCCGTCCACCGACGAGTACGACCAGATGTGGGCCGAGTACGGCTACTGGGAGACGTTCACCTCCCCCGCCAACCTCACCGGGCAGCCGGCCATCTCGCTGCCCGCGACCCCCGGCCGTGAGTCCCAGCTCCCCATCGGCGTTCAGCTGATGGGTCGCCCCGGCGCCGACGCGCTGCTCCTCGCGGTGGCCGCCGCCTATCAGAGGGTCGAGGCGTGAACGAGCTCGAGCGGTCCGTCACCGATGCCATCGCGGCCGGCCGCGACGACCTTGTGAGCCTCGTGGCCGACCTGGTCGGCTTCGATACGACGGCGCGCGAGCCGGCCGACCCGCCGCGGCAGGAGGCCGACATGCAGCGCTACCTCGCCGACCGGCTCGCCGCCGCCGGCGCCTCGATCGACCTCTGGGAGCCCGAGGAGGGCTCGCTCGGCTCGCCGCGCCAGGTGCCGTCGGGCCTCGCCTTCGGCGGCAGGCCGCAGCTCGCCGCGACGTTCGCCGGTAGGGGCGGCGGCCGGTCGCTGCTCGTTAACGGGCACATCGACGCGGTCACGCCCGACCCGATCGACGCCTGGACGGGCGATCCCTGGAAGGCGGACAGGCGGGACGGGAAGCTGTACGGCGTCGGCGCGAGCGACATGAAGAGCGGCGTGGCGTGCATGGTCTACGCCGCCGAGGTGCTCGCCGGGCTCGGTGTCCGGCTGCTTGGCGATCTGATCGTCCACACCAACACCGACGAGGAGTCGTCCGGCTCGGGCTCGATCGCCGGCGTGCGGCACGGCCTGCGGGCGGATGCCGGCATCTGCACCGAGCCCACTCCGGGCGAGATCTGGGTGGCATGCCGCGGGTCGATGTCGGTCACGGTCACCGTCGCGGGCCGCGCCGGCCACGCCGAGATCGAGCACCCGCACTGGCGCGAGGGCGGGGCGGTGAACGCGATCGACAAGGCCTCGATCCTGATGGACGCGATCCGCGAACTCGACGCCGAGTGGCAGGCCCGCCCCGACCGTACGCATTCCTACCTCCCGCCCGCCACGATCATGACCACCGTGGTCAACGGCGGCACGTGGTATGTGACCTACCCGGCCTCGTGCACCTTCACGGCGAACATGCTCTACCTCCCGGCCGATGCGGACGCGGAGGGGTGGGGGACGGAGATCGCGCTCCAGGTCGAGGAGCGGCTGCTCGCGGCCGCCGCGACCGACGAGTGGCTGTCCGAGAATCCGCCGATTTTCGACTGGGGGCCCGATCTGCCGCCGTTCGAGGTCGACGAGTCCAGCCCGATCGTGGAGACGCTCGGCGGAGCCGCCGCCGACCTCGGTATGCCGCAGCGCCTCGGCGGCCTGGCCTCGTGGTTCGACGCGGCGTCGTTCACGCGCTCGGGCGCTTGCCCGATGGTCGGCTTCGGGGCGGGCACTGCGGGCCGTCCGTTCGAGGGTCACAAGGCGGACGAGTCGATCGTGATCGACGATCTGGTGCGCTGCGCCCAGACGCTCGCGGTCACCATGCTGCGCTGGTGCGGATTGGCGACCAGCTGACGAAGATTGCGGCTCGTTGGGGCCGGCGGTAGACGTGAAGACTGGAGGATGACAGTGCGGTCAATCGCGCGGATAAGGTCACATCGGAATGCCGCGACCGCGCACCGATAGCGATCCCGAGGCCCCGAAGGTCCTCGAGAAGGCGCTACGGGTGCTCGAGGCGTTCGACGATCAGTCACCGGCGTGGTCGGAGGCGGCGCTGCGCCGCCGGCTCTCGATGCCGTCCACGACGCTCAACCGCATCTTGCGCAGCCTCGAGCGCGCGGGCTACCTGGTGCGCTACGAGGACGGGCGCTACCAGCTGGGGGCCGCTGCGATCCGGCTGGGCAACCGCGCCAGTCGCACACTGAACCTCGGCACCGCGCTCGAGCCGCACCTCCGCGCCCTGGGCCAGGAGACCGGCGAGCTGGTGATCCTCGGTATTCCGGACGTCTCCGCCGGAGTGGCGCGGTACGTCAAGACGGTGGACTCGCCCAGCCGCCTGCGAGTCACGGCCGAGATCGGCAGCGAGGTGCCGCTCACCGCGGGCGCGACGGCCAAGGCGATCTTCGCATTCCTGCCCGAGGATCGGATCGAGCACGCGATCGCGCAGGCGTCCCGGGCGATCGCGGCCGGCACCATCACCGACCCCGCGGTGCTTCGCGAGCAGGTCCGTCAGATCCGGGAGCGCGGCTGGGCGTTCAGCTGGCAGGAGACGTACGACGGCGCGTGGGCGGTCGCCGCGCCGCTACTCGACGCCGACAGGCAGACCGCGTATGCCGCGATCGGCGTCGCGACGCCGGTCTCGCGGCACAGCGAGGAGACCGAGCGGGCCGTGCGCGACGCGGTGCTGCGCACGGTTCAGGATGCTTCGCGCTCGCTCGGCTGACGCGCTGACGCCTACCGGGTTGCGCCGCAGGTGCGCCCCGCGTTAGCGTGGTGCCGTACGTTTGTGGGAAGATTTCCTGTATTTCGGGAAACCATCGATAGATCGGACAATGACCTCGACCGAGTTCGACTACGTCGTCGTTGGCGGAGGCACCGCGGGCGCCGTCGTCGCCTCCCGTCTGTCCGAGGATGCGAATCTGGAGGTCGCCCTGGTCGAGTGGGGCGCGACCGACGAGCATGAGCCGCGCGCGCTCGAGCTGCGCCGCTGGGCCGAGCTGATGGGGTCGGAGTTCGACCTCGACTACACGTCCGTCGACCAGCCGCGCGGCAACTCGCGCATCCGACAGGCGCGCGCCAGGATCCTCGGCGGCTGCACCTCGCATAACACCATGATCGCCTTCCGGCCGCCTGTCCGCGACCTCGACGAGTGGGTCGCAGCCGGCGCGGAGGGGTGGGGCGCGGACGAGTTCTTCCCCTACTACGACCGCCTGGCGACCAACATCGTGCCGGTTGCCCCCGAGCACCGCAACCCCTACCTGATGGACGTGATCGGGGCGGCCTCCACGGCCCTCGACATCCCGGTGCACGAGCGGTGGAATGACGGGCCCTTCGCCGACGGCGCCGGGTTCCTCGAGCTCGGCTACTACCCGGAGACGGGCCGTCGCTCGTCGTCCTCGGTCGACTACCTGCATCCGATCGCTGCCGATCGCGCCAACCTCCACATGGAGCTCGAGACGCGAGTGCTGCGGGTGGTCATCCGCCCCGACGGCGATTCCCGCCCGCGCGCACGGGCGATCGTGGTTGAGCGCCCCGGCGGGGGACGGTCCGAGATCACCGCCCGGCGCGAGATCGTGCTCTGTGCCGGCTCGATCGACACGCCGCGCCTCCTGATGCTGTCCGGGGTGGGGCCGGCCGATGACCTGCGCGCCGCCGGCCTAGAGGTGGTGCACGACCTGCCCGGCGTCGGCCGAAACCTGATGGATCACCCCGAGGGGCTGGTGCTGTGGGAAGCCACCGAGCCGATCCCCGACATCGGCGCGAGCGACTGGGACGCCATCATCGCGGTGCGGCTCGATCCGGCCGCCCCGGCTCCCGACATCCTGTGCCACGTCCCGCTGATGACGCTCGCCGACCACAGTGAGCGGCTGGGGTTCGTGACGCCCGAGCACAGCCTGTCGTTCACGCCGAACGTCGCCAAGCCGCGCAGCCGCGGCCGGGTGTGGATCGAGTCGCCCGACCCGGCGGTCCAGCCGCTGATCGACTACGGGTACTTCACCGACCCGGACGGCCACGACGAGCGCACGCTGCTGGCCGGCATGCGGATGGCGCGCCGGGTGGCGGCCACCGAGCCGATGGCGCGTTGGATCGCCCGCGAGGTGTTCCCCGGCCCCGACGTGCAGACCGACGAGGAGCTGTCCGAACTCGCTCGGGCGGCGCACCACACCGTCTACCACGTGTCCGGCACGTGCCGGATGGGCGCAGCCGGCGACCCGGCCGCGGTCGTCGATCCGCAACTGCGCGTGCGCGGCATTGCCGGGCTGCGCGTCGCCGACGCCTCGGTGTTCCCGGTGATCACCACTGTCAACACCGTCGTCACCGTCCTGATGTTGGGCGAGCGGGCCGCCCACCTGATCCGCGCGGACGGGTGAGTGGGCTGCTTGCACGCCGGCCGAGCCGTGTGTAATGTAGCTCGAATCGGGACGATTTTCCGAACTTCGGGAAATGGGGACGGAGCGCTGATGCGATGACTCCGCGCCGCTACCTGCTCGCGCTGGGCATGCCAGGGCTGATCTGGGTCGTCCTGTTCGTCACCCTCGCCCTCTACTCGCTGCTGGCGATCGCCCTGGGAGGGCTCGACCCGCTGCTGTTGTCGCCGGTACCGGCGTGGAACCCGCTCGACTGGAGCACCGCGAATGTGCACGAGGTGGCCCAGAGCCTGCAGCCGTTCTCGGGCGACACGTGGATCGTGTTCGAGCGGACGTGCATCTACATCCTGATCGCGCTGGCCGGGTGCATCTTGATCGGCTATCCGGTCGCGTACTTCACCGCGGTGCACGCCGGCCGCTGGAGGGGGACGATCCTGGCGCTGCTCGTGCTGCCGCTGCTGGTGAGCTACATGCTGCGGATGCTCGCCTGGGTCGGCCTCCTGTCGCCGCAGGGCTGGGTGAACGCGGTGCTCGTGCCGCTTCACGTTGTCCCGTCCAACTTCGGCTGGCTCGACGGGCGGGCTATCACCGTTGTCTCGGGGCTGATGTACGGCTGGATCCCGTACTTCATCATCCCCGTCTACGCCGCCCTGGCGCGGTTCGACACGCGCTACCTGGAAGCGTCGCGCGACCTCGGCGCGGGCACCGGCTCGACGTTCCTCCACGTGACGCTGCCGATGTCGCGGCAGGGCCTGCTGGCGGGGACGGTGGTGGTGGCGCTGCCGATGTTCGGCGACTTCTTCACCAACGGCCTGCTCTCCGGCGTGAGCTCCACGGGGATGGTCGGCACCCTGATCAACACCTATGCCGAGAGCCAGACCAACCAGGCGGTGGCCGCGGCGCTGGCGGTGTGGCTGACCGTGTTCCTCGCGATCCTCCTGCTGCCCTATCTGCGCAGCTCGGCGCGGGCGGGCCGGGAGGTAGGCCGGTGAGCTCGCGCCTGCGACATGCCTCCTGGGGCAAGATCGGGCTGGTCACGATCGTCGTCCTCTACATCCTGTGGTCGCTGGCGCCGGTGGCGATCGCGTTCCTGTTCTCGTTCAACGCCGGCTACTCGCGCAGCACCTGGCAGGGCTTCTCGCTGCAATGGTGGACCGGGTCGAAGTCGGTGTTCAACCTGCCGATCTACACCGACGCGATCCGCCACAGCCTGCTGCTCGCGGTGCTCGCCGTGGTCATCACCGTGCCGCTTGGCGTCTCGCTCTCGATCTTCCTCAGCCGCTGGCGCGGCATCACCGCGCGGCCGGCATCGTTCCTTGCGACCGTGCCGCTGGTCGTGCCCGAGCTGGTACTGGCGCTGGCCCTGTTCTTCCTGGTCACCAAGGTGAACCTGCCCATCGTCTCGCTGGGCACGTCGGGCCAGGTGGTCGGGCAGGTCACCTTCATCCTGCCTCTGGTCATCGTGATCACCATCGGCCGGCTCTCCTCGATCCCCACCGGTTACGAAGAGGCTGCCCAGGATCTGGGTGCATCGCCGCCGCAGTCGTTTCGGCTGGTGCTCGTGCCGCTCCTTCAGCCGGCCATCCTGGCCAGCGCGATCGTGGCGTTCGCCGTCTCAATCGACGACTTCGTGATCACGCAGTACATGTCCTCGACCTCGTCCACGCAGTCGGTGCCGATGCTGATCTACACCGCCACCAGGGGCGGGGCCACGCCGGCGCTGAATGCGATGGCCACCATCATGGCGGTGACGACGATCGTGATAGCCGCGGTCGGATTCGCCCTCTATCGGCTGCTCGCGCGGCGCGAGCAGATCACCGACGCGCCCGCGCCCGTGCTCGCCGTTTCCCGCGAAGGAGCGCTCTGATGGCCGGCGGCCACATCCAAATCACCGACCTGTCCAAGCTCTATGGCGACGTCCTAGCCGTGGACCACATCGACCTCGACATGGTGCCCGGCGAGTTCTTTTCGATGCTCGGCCCCTCGGGCTGCGGCAAGACCACCACGCTGCGGATGATCGCCGGGTTCGAGGACCCGGACAGCGGCCACATCCTGCTGGACGGGGTGGACATCCGGCGCACGCCGGCTCACAAGCGGCCGGTGAACACCGTCTTCCAGGCCTACATGATCTTCCCGCACCTCAACGTGTACGAGAACGTCGCGTTCGGCCTGCGCCGCCAGCGCGTCGGGAAGGACGAGCTCCGCCGCCGGGTCGGCGCCGCGCTCGAGCTCGTGCAGCTCGGCGCGCTCGCCAAGCGCAAGCCTTCCCAGCTCTCCGGCGGCCAGCAGCAGCGGGTGGCGCTGGCCCGCGCGCTGATCCTCGAGCCGGCCGTATTGCTGCTCGACGAGCCGCTCGGAGCGCTCGACGCCAAGCTGCGCCACCAGCTCCAGGACGAGCTGAAGACGCTACAGCAGACCGTCGGAATCACCTTCGTCTACGTGACGCACGACCAGGAGGAGGCGCTCACGATGAGCGACCGCATCGCCGTGATGAGCCACGGCCTGGTCGAGCAGATCGGTACGCCCCGCGAGGTATACGACGAGCCGACCACGGAGTTCGTCGCCGACTTCCTGGGGATCTCGAACCTGCTCTCGGCCGAGGCCGTGTCCGGCGGCGCCGGCGAGTGCCTGCTGCGGGTGGCCGAGTTCACGCTCACCGCCCGCGGCGGCGAGACTGCGGCGCGCGGCCACGTGAAATGCGTGGTGCGCCCCGAGCGGGTCAACCTCGAGCCCGCCGACGTAACCGGCCCGAACCGCCTACCCGGCACGGTCGAGCGGCTCGTCTACCTGGGCAGCGCGACCCGCGCGATCGTACGCCTCGCGACCGACCAGACACTCCACTCGCTGATCCCGAGCGACGGGCGGGCCGTGGCCTTCGCGGAGGGCAGCGCCGTGCAAGTCGAACTGCCCGCCGACGCGCTGCGGGTGCTGAAGGGCGGCGGCCGTGCGGAGGCCCCACAGGCGGAACACGTTCTCGACGACCAACTGGAAGGAGCAGCGGATGCATGACCATGACGAGGGCCCCCGGCTGAGCCCGATGGCGATGCGGATGACCCGCCAGGCGATGCTGCGCAAGACCGCCGGCGGCGCGGCCGCGCTTGGCGCGTCGAGCTGGCTGCTCGCCGCCTGCGGAGGCTCGAGCGGCGGCGGATCCGGGGGATCCGGCGGCTCGACTTCGAACGACCCGTCGCTGCCCATCGGCACGAAGAACCGCCCGATCACCCTCCCCATGTCGTCGGACAACCCGGCGATCGCCTCGGGCAAATCGCCCGAGGCCGGCCCCTTCATCATCTATGACTGGGACTACTACCTGAGCCCGGCCGTGATCAAGAGCTTCGAGGAGAAGTACGGCGTCAAGGCCCAGCTCACCACGTTCGCGTCCATCGACGAGGCCGTCAACAAGATCGCCTCGGGCGCAATCACCCCCGACGTCTGGGTGCCGGACGCCGAGCACATCTACCAGGTCGCGCAGAGCAAGCTGATCCAGCCGATCAACCACAGCTACATCCCCAACCTCGACAAGGCGATTCCCGCCGCCGGCAACCCGTGGTATGACCGCGGCGCCCGGTACACGTCACCGAACTTCATCAACACGTTCGGCATCGGGTGGCGTAACGACCTTGTGAACATCAACCCGGCCAACGAGAAGAACTGCTGGGACGTGTTCTGGGACGCACCCAGCGGCACACCCATGGGGATGCTGAACGCAGCCCCGTACGACGCGATCAGCATGGCGATGATCCGCAACGGGAGCACCCTCGAGCACGTCAGCGAAACCGACGTGACCAACGCGGCCAACGACCTCTCCAAGCTGTCCAACGTGAAGTGGCAGTACACGAGCTTCCAGCCGCTCGGCACAGGCGTCGAGCACCTGGCATTCGCCTTCAACGGCGACTTCGCCGTGATCGGCAACTACCTGTCCAAGTCGGTGCCCATCAGCGCCGTGGACTACTACTTCCCGGCGGCCGGCAACGGCGTGATCCTGAACGACTGCTGGACGATCCCGAAGTCGGCCAAGAATCCCGTCCTGGCGCACCTATGGATGAACCACTTCCTCGAGACCGAGAGCGCCGTCGCCAACTTCCGCGACGTCGGCTATCAGACCATGCTGACCGATCTCACCGTCGACAAGCTGGTCGCCGCCAAGGTGGCCGACCCCCACGAGATCGAGATGGCCTTCTCGCCGCCGGCGTTCCAGGAGAACGGCATCCCCGTGCCGTTCTGGAACACCCAGCAACTGACGTGGATGGAGCGTGAGTTCGCCCAGTTGACTTCTTAGCCGACGACGCGCCCCACGCAACTGATGTCGAGCAGCATCACGAACGGTCGTGAGACCGGGTGGACGACCCACGGGCGGAGCCAGAAGCAAGAACGGAGTACACGATGATCAGAACCGGAGACGAATACCGCGAGTCGATCCGCGACGGGCGCGAAGTCTGGGTGGACGGCGAGAAGGTCGCCGACGTGACCACCCACCCGTCACTGAAGCCGATCATCGACGCGCGCGCGCGGATCTACGACATGGCGCACGACCCGAAGACGCGCGACGTGATGTCCTACGTCGACACCGAGACCAACGAGCGCTGCCCGGTGGGCGCCAAACTGCCGCTGACCCGAGATGACTGGCACGCCAAGCGTACCGCCGTGGACGCGGTGATGGACGACCTGAACGGCATCGTCACCCGCGTCGGCGACGAGACCGTGGGCGAGATGTGGTCGCTGTTCGACGGCCAGGATGTGCTGAACGAGATCAACCCGGCGCTCTCGCAGCACATCCGCGAC
>JBJMLD010000173.1:0-13108 GCA_045805545.1 Solirubrobacteraceae bacterium
GAGCGCCGCCTCGCGGCGCGTGCGCAGGAAGGCGTGGATGCCGCCGTCGGCGGCCTCGATCCGGTCGAGGTAGGCAGCTGCGAGCTCGCGGCAGGACACCTCGCGAGCGTCGAGCAGCTCGACGCACCGCTCCGCCGTCAGGCCGAGCGTCTCGGTCATGCGGTCGGCGGCACGCGGAAGCCGCCGTCGGCCGGGTCGGGCGCGTGGCGCAGCACCTCGTCCCGCGGCCATGACGGCCGGGCGGCGTCGGCCCGTATCTGGTTGGTCAGGTCGAGCGCGTGCGCCGTGGGCTCGACGCCGGCGAGGTCGACGGACGAGAGCTGCTCGACGTGGCCGATGATCGTCGAGAGCTGCTCCGTCATGCGCGCCACCTCGTCGTCGGTCAGCCTCAGCCGTGCCAGCCGGGCAACATGCAGCACGTCGTCGGACGAGATCGCCATCGTCGGGGCAGGATAGTCAACGAGCGTACCGGGGGCAGCGCTGCCGCCGCCCCCGGTCACGGTGCGGGGCTCCCTACTACGCGAGGGCGCGAACGCCGCTGGCCTGCAGGCCCTTGTTCCCCTGGACGACGTCGAACTCGACCCGCTGGCCCTCGTTCAGGGTCTTGTAGCCGTCGGCCTGGATCTCGGAGAAGTGCACGAACACGTCCTCACCGCCGTCCTGCTGGATGAAGCCGTAGCCCTTCTCGTTGCTGAACCACTTCACGGTGCCTTCTGCCAACTCGCTTCCTCTCCTTGTTTCACCCGCATGCGCGACGGGATCGCGCAACGATAAAGCAGGTTCCGGACGTTTGCAACGAAGTCCCCGGAAGGTCGAGACAGAGCTGTTTCAGGCGCTCTGGACGGCCGATTCCCGGCGAGCGTTCGCCGCGATGACCGTGTTGCGCAGGAGCATGGCGATCGTCATCGGGCCGACGCCGCCGGGCACCGGGGTGATCGCGCCCGCCACCTCCGATACGGGACCGAAGTCGACGTCCCCGGCGAGCCCTGCGTCGGTGCGGTTGATCCCCACGTCGATCACGGTCGCGCCGGGCTTCACCATGTCGGCGGTGATCATCCGCGCCCGGCCCACCGCGGCGACGAGGACGTCGGCGCGGCCCGTGACCTCGGCCAGGTTGCGCGTGCGTGAATGGCAGACCGTCACGGTGGCGCTGCGATGCAGCAGCAGAAGCGCGACCGGCTTGCCGACGATGTCGGAGCGGCCGACGACGACCGCGTCGGCGCCCTGGAGCTCGACCCCCGTCGCGTCGAGCAGCTCCATGACCCCCGCCGGCGTGCACGCCACCAGCCCCGGTTGGCCCGCCACGAGCCGCCCGACGTTCAGCGGATGGAAGCCGTCCACGTCCTTGGCGGGGTCGATGCGCTCGAGCACCTGCTTGAAATCGAGCCCCTGCGGTAGCGGGGACTGCACCAGGATCCCGTCCACCCGGTCGTCGGCGTTGTAGCGCTCGACCATCGCGAGCACCTCGTCCTGGGACGACGTGGCCGGCATCGGCTCGTGAAAGGACGCCATGCCGGCCTCTTCGCAGGCCTTGATCTTGTTCCGCACATAGACCTGTGAGGCCGGGTCCTCGCCCACGAGGATCGTCACCAGGCCGGGCGTGTGCCCGGTGCGCTCGCGCAGCACCGCGGCGTCCTTCGCGACGCGGGCGCGCACGTCGGCCGCCACCTGCTTGCCGTCGATGATCGTCGCCACGCGCGCGGACGATACCGAATCGGCCCACCCGGGCGTCCGGTCACCGGAAAGGGTGATCTTCTTCTGACCGTCTTGCGTTCTGTAGAGAATGCAACAACTGTGAGTGGGAAGCGGCTTTTTGCACGACGTCCCCTTTCGCCGTTCCCCCCAGACCCCCGGAGGAGGTGAATCTCCTTGACCGACTTCATCCGCGGCCTCCAGGCCGACGTGAGCGACGAGGCCGGCCAGACGATGGCCGAGTACGCCGTCGTCCTCGGCGTCATCACGATCGCGGTGGTGGTCACGCTGGGCCTGCTCAGCACCGCCATCAAGAACCTGCTGAACAACGTCATCGCCTCGCTCTAGCAAGGCCGGCCGGCTCCCCCTGCGTTCCCGGGGGGTCGGGCCGGACCCCCACGACCTCGCCGGCAGACCCCAAAAGGTGATTTCCGGCACGTGGGCTCAATTTCGCATCTCCGGATGCCGAAACAGCACGTGGGGGCAGCTCGCTCCCCGATTCCATCCCGGGAGGATCCGCATGATCGAGTACCTGAACGACACCGTCGATGCGCTCGAGAACGAGGCCGGCCAGACCATGGCCGAGTACGCCGTCGTCCTCGGCGTCATCACGATCGCCGTGGTGGTCACGCTGGGCCTGCTCAGCACCGCCATCAAGAACACGCTGAACAACGTCATCGCGTCGCTCTAGCCGACGCCGAGACACCGAAGGCGGGCCCCGCGAGACGCCGGGCCCGCCCTCACCTCCCTCCGGAACTTCCCTTCAGAACACCGTGATCCGACGCCACACACAACGCCAGGACGGTCAGGCCGTCGTCGAGTTCGTCGTCATCCTGCCGGTGCTCCTGCTCGTGCTCGTCGCGATCTACCAGTTCGGTCAGGTGTTCGTGAACTACATGGACGTGACCAGCGCCTCCCGCGAGGGCGCGCGCAAGGCCGCGGTCAGCCGCACGGCCGGCTCGTGCTCGGTCGTCGACGGCCTCGCGGTCGCGTCTGCCAAGGCTGCCGGTTCCGACCTCAACACGTCAACCCTGACGGTGACCGTCAACCGGACGTGCACCAACAACGCGTACGCGCAGTCCTCGGACGTGAAGGTGACCGCGTCCTATCCGTACTCCATCAACATCATGGGCATGGTCGTCTCGTCCGGCACGCTGACGTCGTCCACCACCATGCGGGTGGAGTGACGGCCGCGCCCGCGGCAGCTCCGCCCCCCGCCTTCTTCCACCATCTAAAGCACCGGGCCGGCACTGCCGATACGTGTCTGGCCACTGTCCCGAACAGTCCCCGAGTCTTCCCACGAGAGGCAGCCGCATGTCCTACAGCGTCCGCAACATCGTGATCGCGCTGATCCTCGCCGTCGCCGCGGCGGGGCTCGTGATCATGTACACGAGCAACGTCAAGCACGAGGCCGACAAGAGCATCAAGACCACGGCGGTCGTCGTCTCGAAGGGCGACATCGTCGCCGGCACCCCGCTGAACACGCTGGTCGACGGCGGCGCCTTCACGACGCGCCAGGTGGCCACCAAGGACGTCGTCCCCGGCGCCTACACGTCGATCAAGTCGCTGAACACCTCGCTCGCGACCGCGACGAACATCACCGCCGGCGCCCAGATCACGCCCGCGATGTTCTCGGACTCCAAGGACACGGCGATCGTGAACCAGATCCACGGCACCATGCGGGCCGTCCAGGTCGCCTTCAACGCCAACCGCGTCCTCGGCGGCACGCTGAAGGCCGGCGACCACGTCGACATCTTCGGCGAGATGACGATCCAGGCGTCGGTCAACAACAGCAAATACCAGCAGCAGACGGTCGCCGCCCGCATCATCACGAACGTCGAGGTGCTCTCGACCTACGACACGGGCGTCGCCACCGAGCAGCTGACCTCGGCCTCGGGCGCGAACAGCGCCTCGGGTACCGACGACGGCCAGGGCGGCGACGCCGTGATCCTCGCGGTGCCTCAGAACCTTCTGCCCGACTTCATGCTGATCCGGCAGGACGGCGAGTTCTGGCTGGCCGTGCGCCCGAGCCACGGCGCTCAGGACACCGGCTCCTCCGTCGCCACCCCGTGCAGCACGTTCGCAACCGGTCTGACTGCCGTCCAGATCCGGAACTCCCTCCCCATCTGCGTGTCTGGAGCGAAGCACTAATGAACCAGTCCCCGATCAAGGTCTTCATCACGGGCGCCGCCAACGGCCTGGCGGAGGTCCGTGAGGGCCTCGCAGACCACCCCGACGTCGAGCTCGTCGGGACGGCCGCCGACCCGGTCAAGGCCGGCGCGAAGCTGGCGGAGTCCGCCGCGCAGGTGATCCTGCACGGCACCACCGCCACCGAGCACGTCCCCGCCCCCGAGGTCGAGGCGATTCGCGCGGTCACCGCCGCCCCGATCGTCCTCGTCACGTCCGCCAGCGCGAACACCCTGCTGTCGGAGGCGCTCCATGCCGGCATCCACGACGTCGTCCTGCTTCCGCAGCTGACCGACGGGATCGTCTTCACGATCAAGAAGGCGCACTCCCTGGCGGCGGGCCGGGGCGCCGGTGCCGCCGGCAAGGCCGCGTCGCATGCCGAGGGCAAGGTCGTCACCCTGTTCTCGCCCAAGGGCGGGTCGGGCAAGACCGCCCTCGCCTGCAACCTGGCCACGCTGTTCGCCCGCAAGCACGAGCGGCGGACGCTCCTGCTCGACCTCGACCTGCAGTTCGGCGACGTCGCCATCATGATGGGGATCGAGCCGGAGAAGACCATCTACGACCTGGTCATGGCCCGGCGCGAGCTCGACTCCGAGGCCCTGGCGGGCTACGTCACGGCCCACCAGTCGGGCGTGCACGTCCTGCCGGCGCCGCTGCGGCCCGAGGACGCCGAGCTCGTCACCGAGGAGCGCCTCGGCCACCTGTTCGCGGTCGCCAAGGAGAGCTACGACGTGATCGTCGTCGACACGCCCCCGTTCTTCCACGGGCCGGTGCTCTCGACGCTCGACCGCACCGACCAGCTCGTGCTGGTCGCCTCGATGGACGTTCCCGCCATCAAGAACGTCAAGCTGACCCTGCAGACGCTCGACCTGCTGCACTACCCGAAGGACCGGCGTCACCTGCTCCTGAACCAGACCGGCTCCAAGGTCGGCCTCAAGAAGAACGAGGTCGAGCGGGCGCTCGATCTCAAGGTTGCCTTCGAGCTCCCGGCGGACAAGGACGTGCCGTCCTCCGTCAACCGGGGTGTTCCGCTCGCGCTCGCCAACCCGCGCTCGGGTGTGGTGAAGTCGATGGGCGAGATCGCCGACAAGCTCGTCCCCCAGCGGGTCGCCGCCGACGCGAAGAAGAAGCGCCGGGGAGTGAGGTAGCCGGATGTCGCTGCACTCTCGCATCCAGGTCGCCACGACCGACCCCAAGGAGGTCGAGGCGCAAGAGGACGCCGACCGCACGTCGGTCGTCTCCGATCCCTTCGCCGAGCTGAAGACCCGCGTCCACAAGGAGATCATCCCCCGGCTCGGGCCCCGCCTGTTCAACGCGGACGGCAAGGCCCAGCCCGACCTCGAGGAGAAGGTCAACGAGGTCGTGACGGAGATGCTGGCGGTCGAGAAGACCCCGCTGACCCGTCAGGAGCGGCAGGAGATCATCCGCCAGATCACGGACGACATCCTCGGCTACGGGCCGCTGGAGCCGTTCCTGCGCGACGACTCGATCACGGAGGTCATGGTCAACGACCACAAGACCATCTACATCGAGCGCCACGGCAAGATCACCCGCACGAACGCGCAGTTCGTCGACGAGGCCCATCTGCTGCGGATCATCGACAAGATCATCAGCCGCATCGGCCGCCGCATCGACGAGTCCTCGCCGTACGTCGACGCGCGCCTGCCCGACGGCTCGCGCGTGAACGCGATCATCCCGCCGCTGGCGGTGCGCGGCTCCTCGCTCACCATCCGGAAGTTCCGCCGTGACCCGTTCACGATGGCCGACCTGATCAAGTTCGGCACCCTCACGCACAAGTCCGGCCAGTTCCTGGAGGCCTGCGTCCGCGGCAAGCTGAACATCCTCATCTCGGGCGGTACCGGCTCGGGCAAGACCACCACCCTGAACGTGCTCTCGGCGGCCATCCCGTCGGACGAGCGCATCATCACGGTGGAGGACGCGGCCGAGCTCCAGCTCAAGCAGGATCACGTCATCACGCTCGAGTCGCGGCCGGCCAACATCGAGGGCAAGGGCCAGGTCACCATCCGCGACCTCGTCCGCAACACCCTGCGTATGCGCCCCGACCGGATCATCGTCGGCGAGTGCCGCGGCCCCGAGGCCGTGGACATGCTGCAGGCCATGAACACCGGCCACGACGGGTCGCTGACCACCGTGCACGCCAACAACCCGCGTGACGCCCTGGCCCGCACCGAGACGCTGGTGCTGACCGCCGGCGTCGAGCTCCCGCTCCGCGCCATCCGCGAGCAGATCTCGAGCGCGTTCGACCTCATCGTCCAGGTCTCGCGCCTGGTCGACGGCACCCGTCGCATCACCCACGTCACCGAGGTGCTGCGGATGGAGTCGGACGTGATCGCGCTGCAGGACATCTTCATCGCCAAGCCCGTCGAGGACGGTGCGGCGAACCAGGACGCCGGCCACCGGCTGCTCGGTCCCCTGAGCTGCGCCGGCCTGAAGCCGCACTTCCTGGACAAGATGGCCTCGAACGGCGTCAACCTGCCGCCGAACTTCTTCGTGGACGAGACCGGCGAACGCCCCGCGGCGCCGATCTTCGGCCGGGCGGTCGGACAGTGAGCCCCCGCCGCAGCCTGCGCACGCTGCTGCTGGTTGCAGTCGCCGCCTTGACCGTGGCCGCGCCGGCGGCGGCGTCGGCACCCGCGCTGACCGTCAAGAAGGTCGACACGAGCGCCTGGCCGACGGTGAAGGTGACGGCGGAGACGCCCGATCCGAGCCTGACGCCCAACCTCCAGGTGACCGAGAACGGCCAGCCGGCCGCGGGCGTCCACCAGGCGGAGGGCGCCCGGTCCGCCGTCGCGCTCGTCATCGATACCTCCGGCAGCATGCAGGGCCAGAAGCTCGCCGACGCGATCGCCGCGGCGACCACGTTCGTCCAGGGCACCCAGTCGAACGACTCGCTGGGCGTCTACGCGTTCGGCTCCAGGCCGTACATCGCCGTCGGTCTGCCGGCGGACTCGGCCACCGCGGCCAGCGGCCTCGCCAACCTCGCAACCGATCCGAAGCCGGGCACCGCCATCTACGGCGGCGTCAAGGAGGCGGCCGACGCCCTGGCGTCCACGCACGCCGACCGCAAGGCGATCGTCCTGCTCACGGACGGCTCGTCGGACCACGACACCGCGACCATCGACGACGCCACCGCGGCGGCGAAGGCGGCTCATGCGGCCGTCTATGCGGTCGGGATCGAGGGGTCGGCCAACGGCCAGGCGGCGCTCCAGACGCTCGCCCGCGACACGAACGGACAGTTCCTGCAGGCCACCAACCGGCAGGCGCTGATCGACGCGTACGGACACATCTCGGCCGCCATCGGCGGGACGTTCACGTTCACGTACCACAGCCTCGTCCCCAAGGGCAGCCGGATCCACCTGACCATCGCCGTGCCCGGCCTGTCGTCGGCCGGCGCAACCGCCACGGCCCCGGGCAAGACGACCTCCGCGACCGACGCCAGCAAGCCGCTGGTCCACATGCCCACGTCCGCCGCCGGCCGCGCCGGCGTCGCCGTCGGCGCGGCGATCCTGGTGCTCTTCGGGGCGCTGATGCTGCTCTCGTCCAAGCCCGGCGTGGGCGTCGGCAAGCGCATCGCGGCCTACACCGAGCCCAAGAAGCGGCCCATGGAGATCCCGGGTCTCAGCCAGCCGAAGGTGAGCATGCTGCACCAGCTGTTCATCGCGACGGAGAAGATCGCCGGGTCGTTCAACTACTGGCAGAAGATGGCCTTCCGGCTCGAGCAGGCGGACCTCCCGCTGCGCACGGCCGAGGTCCTCTACATCCAGATGGGCGCCGCGCTGCTCATGGGCGTGATCGGGCGGTTCCTGATCGGCCTGAACGGCTTCCTCGAGCTGATTCCGCTCGCGCTGGGCGTCGCCCTGCCGTCGCTCTTCGTGCGGTTCATGGCCCGCAGGCGCCTGAACACATTCGAGGCGCAGCTGCCCGAGACCCTCATCACCCTGGCCGCGTCGCTCAAGGCCGGCCACGCCTTCAACTCGGCGCTCGCGAGCGTCGTCAAGGAGGGGGCGGAGCCGACCTCGAAGGAGCTCTCCCGGGTGGCGCAGGAGATCCAGCTCGGCATGACGTCCGAGTCGGCGCTCGAGGCGATGGCCAGGCGCATGGACTCGACGAACTTCGGGTTCGTGGTCATGGCCGTCAACATCCAGCGCACGGTCGGCGGCTCGCTGGCCGACATCCTCGACATGGTGGCCGACACTGTCCGCCAGCGCCAGCAGTTCAGCCGCAAGGTGAAGGCGCTGACCGCCCAGGGGCGGATGTCCGCCTACGTCCTGCTGGCGATGCCGTTCCTGATGGGCCTCGCCATCTTCGCCCTCAACCCCACGTACATGTCCATCCTGTTCACCTCGACGGCCGGCAAGTTCCTCATCGCCGTGTCGCTGGTGATGATGGCGATCGGCGGGATGATCATCCGCAAGATCGTCTCCTTCAAGGGGTAGCCGAATGATTCTCATCATCATCGCCATCGGACTGTTCGGGGCCGCTGCCTATCTGGTCCTGTCCGGTCTCACCGTCCGCCAGCGCCAGGTCGCCGTGGCCCTGGGCAAGGCCAAGCGCTACGGCGTTCACACCCAGCGCGAGGTGGAGACACGGCGGAGCGTCAACGACCGCATCGTCGGCCCGCTGACGCACAAGATCGCCGCGGTCACGAGCAAGTTCCTACCGCGCACCGATCCGAACGAGATCGCCAACCGGCTCATGGCCGCGGGCCTGGCCCGCTCCATGTCGCCCCAGATGTACCTGGCGCTCAAGGGCGGACTCGTGTTCATGGCCATCGCCTTCGGCGTGATCGTCCTCGTCTCGGGCATGGTTCCCGCCGCGATGGGCATGCTCGTCGCGCTGGGCGGCGGCGCCATCGGCTACATCGCCCCGGACTTCTTCATCAACGGCCGCACCCGCGGGCGGCGCGAGATGATGCAGATGGAGCTGCCGAACATCCTCGACCTGCTGTGCGTGTCGGTCGAGGCCGGCCTCGGCTTCGACGCCGCGGTCGCCAAGCTGTCCGAGCGCATGACCGGCCCGCTGGTCGACGAGTTCGGGCTCGTGCTCCACGAGATGCGGATCGGCGAGAGCCGTTCCGAAGCCCTCAAGAACCTGTCCGAGCGCGTGGACGTTCCGGAGGTGTCGCAGTTCTGCCGCGCCATCATCCAGGCCGACCAGCTGGGCATCGCGCTCTCCCGCATCCTGCGGGTGCAGTCCTCCGACATGCGCGTGCGGCGCCAGCTGGCGGCGGAGGAGAAGGCGATGAAGGCGCCGGTGAAGATGCTCTTCCCCACCGTGCTCTTCGTCTTCCCCTCGATGTTCGTGGTCGCGCTCGGCCCGGCGGCACTGAACCTGATGCAGACGTTCTCCGGCGGCAAGTAGCCGGCCGGACATGACGCGGACCCGGGGCCAGGCCCCGCCTTCCCGGCGGGGCCTGGCCCGTTCGTGCGCTGGTACCCTTCGCTCTCGCTGGCGACGTGGCCGAGTGGCTTAGGCAGCGGCCTGCAAAGCCGCGTACACCGGTTCGACTCCGGTCGTCGCCTTTCTCTGGCTCCGGAAGCGGGATTCACTCATCTTCCGGAACGGAACGATTCGCGCCCAGGAGGCGCAGCACCTCGGCCAAGTCGCCGACGCCGAGGTGGCTGTAGATGTCGCCGGTCGTGGAAATGTTGGCGTGACCAGCCAGTAGCTGGGCGTGCTTGAGTCCACCCTTCCCGAACCGCACGCGCTCGGTCAGGCGGGTATGGCGGGCGGCGTGCATCCCGCGGTACGGGACGCCGGCCGCGGCGACCATCCGGCCCCACCACATGTGCGCGGCCGCGGTGAGAGCGGCTTGAGGCGATCCTCCCACCGGTCGATCGGCGATCCGTCACGGCCATGCCCCGGCATGTCGCGCGCCGGGTAGAGCAGATACTCCGCGCGCCAGTCACGCTCCGCGATGCTCGCCTCAGCCTGTCGTAGCGTCCAATGGTGGTCGAGTACCTCTTTCAGCCACGGGTCGGCGATCGGGAGCACCTGCCGCTTCGCCCCCTTCGTCAGGATGCGAAAAGGCGGTGTCGTGATGACTCGCCTGCCCAGACTGTGCCTTACCACCACGGCGATCCTGCTCGTTTTCCTGGTCGGACTCTCGTCTCAGCCTTCGCCGCGAAGGCGATCCGCGGAAGGTGTGGGCTCCATATCAGCCCGCTCGTCCAACGCAACCAGTCGGGCAGCGCCTACGGGTTCCGCGTCGGGCCGAAGGTGCTGGGCACGCTCAGGCCGGCCACGTGCCGCGGCTACGTCCGCGTCCGCCACGCCGGCGCTGGCCGGGTCGGCGCGCTCGCGTGGCAGCACTACCGCCTCACCCGCTGGAACGAGCACACCACACTGCTCATCGCCAGCGGCGCGTCAACCGTGATCGGCTGCAACGCGGTCGGCCGTTCCGTCGCCGCCGCCATCGAACTGATCGCGGTCACGGGATCAGACGGCCTCGCGTTCCCGAGTGTCACAGCCATCGGCGGTGGCGTAGGCTGCGCGCTCGGCGCAACGCAACTCTGGAACCTGCTCCCCGACGGGCCAGACACCCTCGACAAGGGTCAGGATGGTGAAGTGATGCAAACGCTGCGCGAGAACCCCTTCGTCCCCGCCGTGCTTCTGGTGATGTGCACCGCCTTGATCGTCGTGTGGCAGCCTTCGCCTTCGGTCTTCGATGCCATCGTCTGGGGCGCCGTGCTGGTCTGGCTCGTCATCGCCATCTGGCGCAGGCCCAACTGGGCGGCGCTTTGGAAGCCCGTCTGGGGGTGGGGATGGACCGCCTTCTACGTCCTCGCCGGCGCTATCTCCCTCCTCATCAACGACACCGGGAGCGGCTTCTGGTGGATGGGCGTGTGTTTCCTCATCTGCGGCGTCGGGAACGCCATCGGTCTTCTGTGGTGGCCAGGTCGGCTGCGACACCAGTCGCCGCCAGTCAGACGCGGGTGAGGGACGGCGGGACGCGCAATCGCGCTTCCTGTAACCGGGTAAGTGAAGTACGCGCCCCGACGTTGACTGCCTACTTCGTCGGGGCGAAGCGGCCCGTCAGCGCCTCGGAACGCGGGCGGGCCGCGCCCGGAACATCCACGGTGAGCGCGACTCGGAGACACGCGTGGTGATCGGCGCGATCCGGCAGCCGCCTACCCGAGCCAGCAAGAGGGGGACGCCGGCCAGCCGCCACCCCGACGTCCACCGGGCCGGCGTCCCATGCTCCCATTCTCCGCGCCGGCCGACGCGACGCAACCCGTCAGCGAACGTCCTGCGCGCGCTTCCAGTCGGCCGACATCGGCAGATGGTGCCGCTTCGGCACCCACCAGCGCAGCGCACGACCCCACGCCTTCGCTGGCACCAGCAATCCGGCGAGTCTCACGGGGTCTGTGACTGATGATGGTTCGGCGTATCATCCTCGCGCGTTGCGCCATCCCGGCGCTGCGCGCGTAGAGGAGGCTTCTGTGTCCGGATCGCCCGCGAACGCCGCGATGCTGAGGCAGAGCCAGCCGACGACGGCATCCACAAGGAAGACCGCAGTCCTCGTTGGGTTGCTCTTCCTCATCGCTACGGTGACGTTTGCTACGGCGGATGCGCTCATTAGGGGCGTTCTGAAGGGGTCGAACTATCTGACCGGCGTGTCCGTACACACGAACGCTCTCGCCGCCGGCGCGCTCTTGGCGTTCGTTCAAGGCATTGCGATCGTGGCCATCGCCCTTCTCCTGTTTCCCCTGTTTCGACGCACCAGCGAGCAACTCGCTTTGGCATACGTCGGGTTCAGAGTCGCCGAACTTGCAGCAACCCTCTTCTACGTAGTGACCCCACTCCTCGTGATCAACGTCGGAAACGCCACACTAAGCACGTCGGCGTCGCAACACCTTGGCGCGCTCTTCCAGGGACAACGCACCGTATCCATCGAGGTGCTCTACTTGGTCACCAGTGTCGACGGATCGATCCTGGCCTTCTTGTTGTATCGATCGAGGTTGGTACCGCGGCCGATCGCAATCCTCGGCCTTGTTGGGTACCCCGTTTTGGCACTGGGAACCATCCTGGCCATGTTCGACGTGACCACCGTGACACACGGCGTCGGGCAAGTCGCCCTCGTTCCGGGCGGCCTCTTCGAGCTCATCCTCCCGATCTGGCTCTTCGTCAAAGGCTTCGCCTTCCCAGGGTCACAACCGGTGATGGCCGACACACCCGCCGGAGGCCCGTCGTGAGGGTTCTAAGGTTAGACTCCGTGTGATGCCTGCAATCACCGTACTTGGTTGGGTCGGCCTAGCGTTGGGCGCTGTGCTGGGTGCGGTCGTCGGCGTTCTGTGGGAAGGCGGCGCCGGGTTTGGGGTCGGGGTGGCGGTCGGCGCCGCGCTTGGGGTGTCGGCAGGCACGCTCGCCAATAGCCGCTGGCCTCGACACAGCCACTAGGCCGCCCGTCCGCCCCAAGCCTCGAGGCTAGCGACGAGCGACGAACCACCCGGCCACGTCGCTCCGCGCCACTCCACTCCCCCACGTCGCGCGGACGTCACTGACCAAGCCCGGCCACAACCGCTGCGACTCGGCTGACAGGCCATCCGGCGCCGGCGGCGCCTCCACGGCGCGCCGTATCGACCTAACAGCCACGTGTAAAAACCCTTTCCGGATCCATTTCAGCCAGTTTCTTAGACGGCGGGGTTGTGGGGGGCTTTGGGCGCGAAATCGGCTGCTCGGGGGGTACCCCCGGTGGGTCAGCCGATCCCGGCTGGCCGGCCTCGGCGATCACCGATGGTGGCTGTATCGTGGTGGTGATGGGACGCTCTCTTTGGAATGTGGTCGCGCGACGGGCGTGTACCGTCGGCCGTTGGCTGACGCCGCCTGGCAATCGCGTCCCCATTGACGAGAGTCGCGAACAGCATCCACCGCCAGGAAGCGGCGGTCTCGTTCGGCCGCCCGGCGACTCGTAGGGCGACGCCGCAGGAGCGCGCAGACGCCGCCCAGCTTCGCCGGCACGGCGTGCCGATCGCGGAGATCGCGGCCAGGTATTGCGTGGCCGATTCGACCGTGAAGATGTGGGTCGCCGCCGCGAAGGCCGGCACGCTTTAGACCCTCCGCACCGCTGAGTTAGCTCGCCGTCAAAGGCTCTCCGCGACGCACGTACCACCAGGTCACGTCGCGCTGAAACTTGCCATCGATTCGGATCTCGAGTCCGTTCGAGGGGACACCGGATTCCGCGCTGTGGCACGCGAGCCGCGCGATC
>JBJMLD010000174.1:0-5561 GCA_045805545.1 Solirubrobacteraceae bacterium
GATCGCGAAGAGCAGCCAGGCGGCGAGATCGAGCGAGCCCGTGATCGCGGCCCACCCCACCAGGGGCGGGACCGCGCCAGCGGCGCCGCCGATGACGATGTTCTGGACGGTCGACCGCTTCAGCCAGCGCGTGTAGACGATCACGTAGAAGAGGTTGCCGGCCAGCGCCACCGCGGCCGTCAGCGGGTTCACGAGCGCCGACAGGAGCACGAACGAGGCGGCGGAGAGCGCGAGCCCGAACTCGAGCGCCCGCGGCGCCGCCACCCTGCCCGACGCGACCGGCCGGCCGGCCGTGCGCTTCATCTCCTGGTCGATGTCGCGGTCGAGCAGGTGGTTCAGGGCGCTGGCACCCCCGCAGGCGAGGGCGAGGCCGATCATGGCCGCGGCGAACTGCCCTGCGGGCGGCACGCCGCGCTCGCCGATGAACATCCCGCACGCTCCCGTCCAGAGGAGCAGCGACATCACCCGCGGCTTCGTCAGCGTGACGTAGTCGCGCCACGGGGCCGCCGCGACGCGCTCGCCGCGGAGCGTCGCCGCGGTGCCGGCGACCGCCGCCGCCAGCGCCAGCGAGGCGACGCCGACGTGGAGCCAGTGCAGTGCGGGGCTGGGAGAGGCGAGCGCGACCGCCCCGCCGAGTGCGATCTCGGCCAGCAGCAGCCCCAGCGCCGCCGTCCAGGGCCGGCGCAGGTGCGGGTGCGCGAACCAGGCCGCCAGGGCGAGCGCCGCCATGGGCGCGAGCGCCACGAGCGCGAGCGCGCGATGGGCGTCGCCCAGGTGCAGCGCGCCGCTCGCGACGACGAGCGCCGTGGCGGCGGACGCGCCGACCGCGGTGGCGCGCAGCCACGGGCCGGGGCGCACGCCGGATTCGAGGAGGGGCCGCTGCATCGCTAGAGGAGGTAGACGACCGTGTACAGCGCGATCCAGACGACGTCGACGAAGTGCCAGTAGAGGCCGGTCACCTCGAGGCCGATGTGCTCGCCGGCCGAGTAGTGGCCGCGGATCGAGCGCAGGAACGCGATCGACAGCAGGGTCGCACCGACGAAGACGTGGAAGCCGTGCAGGCCGGTCAGGCAGAAGAACCCGGACGCGAACGCGTTGTTGGACGGGGTGAAGCCGAGGTGCGCGTACTCGTGCAGCTGCAGCGCCAGGAACGTGAGGCCCATGACGAGCGTCAGCCCGAGGCCGCAGATCAGGCCCACGCGGTTGTTGCGCTTGATCGCCACGAGCGCCCAGTGCATCGTGAACGACGAGGAGATCAGGATCGCCGTGTTGATCCCGGTCGCCTCCTTCGGCACGTCGATCCCCGCGGGCGGCCAGGGGCTGTGCGTGAACCGCAGGTAGAAGAAGACCGTGAAGAAGGAGCCGAACAGCATGATCTCCGACCCCAGGAACATGATCATTCCCAGGAAGAGCGGCGATCGCAGCAGGCTGTCGTGGTAGGCCGAGACGGGCTCGGCCGCGCGCCCGTTCCCGTGCCCGTCGATCGTGGCCGCGTGGGCGCTCACGCGGCCGCTCCAGTCGCCGCGTCAGCCGAAATCGGATCGCGAACGTTGCTCACGCCTGAGGCGTTTCCGAGGGCTCGTCGACAACCACGTGCTCCACGGGCAGCTGCGTCCGGTCGCGCAGACGCTCGATCAGGTCACGGCGCATCCAGCCCGAGCGCGTGCGCGGGAGCGTGGACACGATGATCTCGGCCGGCGGATCGGACTCGACGACGTCGAGGACTGCGGTGTACGGGTCGCGGTCGACCACATGGCCGGTGGCCTCGATGCCCGCCGAACGCAGCGCGGCCAGCGTGGCCTCGAGCCGCGACCGGGTCGCGGAGGCGACGGCGGCCTCATCGACCACCCAGGTGTCCGACGGGTCGTTCTGCGGGCAGATCACCGTGACCCGGACGGGATCGGTGGCCGCGCGGCTGCGCACGGCGGCGATCAGCCGCTCGCCCGCGACCGTCTGGTTGGCGACCACCAGGATGTGCTTCAGCGCGCTCATGATCGCCTCTCTCTGAGTCGGCGTGGCCTGCGCCAGCGCGACCGGCACCGGGATCTCCTCGGGCGCCGGCGGGACGTGCACCGTCACGATGGCGTGGCGGGCACCGGGGACGCCGTAGGCGTACGGGCTGCCGACGATCTGCGGCGGCTCGTCGAAGTTGAAGATCGGCGGCGGAGACGTGACCTGCCACTCGAGCGTGAGCGCCCGCCAGGGGTTGGCCGGCGCCGGGGCGCCCTTCCACCAGCTGTACGCCATGTTGTAGAGGAACACGAGCGTGGAGGCGCCGAGCACGAAGGCGCAGATCGAGATGAAGAAGTTCATGTCCGCCCACTTGGCCGGGTAGTCGGCGATCCGCCGCATCATCCCCTCCAGCCCGAGCCAGTGCATCGGCATGAAGGTGGCGTTGAAGAAGATGAACGTGAGCCAGAAGTGGAGCTTGCCGAGGCTCTCGTCGTACATCCGCCCGGTCATCTTCGGGAACCAGTGGTAGATGCCGGCGTAGATCGTGAACACCGAGCCGCCGAAGAGCACGTAGTGGATGTGGGCGACGACGAAGTAGCTGTCCGTCACGTTGATGTCCACCGGGATCACGGCCAGGAAGACGCCGGACAGGCCGCCGATCACGAACGTGAACAGGAAGCCGCAGGCGAAGAGCATTGGCGTGGTCAGGTGGATCACTCCCCGCCACAGCGTCGCCACCCAGGAGAAGATCTTGATCCCGGTCGGCACCGCGATCGCCATGGTGGTGAACATCATGGGCACCCGCAGCCACGGCGCCATCCCCGACGTGAACATGTGGTGCGCCCACACGGTGAAGCCGAGCACCCCGATGGCGACGGTCGAGATCGCGATCAGCTTGTAGCCGAAGATCGGCTTGCGCGAGTGGATCGCGAGCACCTCGGAGATGATCCCGAACCCGGGCAGCATCATGATGTACACGGCCGGGTGCGAGTAGAACCAGAACACGTGCTGGTACACGATGACGTTCCCGCCGTACGCCGGCTCGAAGAAGCGCGTGTGCATGATCCGGTCGAACAGCACCTGGAACTGGGCGCCGGCGATGAACGGCGTCCCCAGGACGACGAGCGTCGACGTGGCGAGGTTGGCCCACACGAGCAGCGGCATCCGCCAGAAGCTCATTCCCGGGGCCCGCATAGTGACGATGGTGACGAGGAAGTTGACGGCCGTCGCGATCGACGACGCCCCCGCGAACTGGACGCCCATGACCCAGAACGTCTGGCCGGGAGGCCCGTGCACGGACAGCGTGGCGTAGTTCGTCCAGCCGGCGTCGAAGGGCCCCACGAGGAACGAGGAGACCATGCACATGCCGGCCACCGGCAGCATCCAGAACGAGAGCGCGTTCAGGCGCGGGAAGGCCATGTCCTGCGCGCCCAGCATGATCGGGATCACGAAGTTCCCCAGACCGGCGAACGCGGGGATGACGAACAGGAAGATCATCAGCGCCGCGTGCACGGAGAAGAGCGCGTTGTAGGTCGCCGGTGAGAAGTACTGCGCCCCCGGCGTCGCCAGCTCGGCGCGCACGCCCTCGGCGAGCAGGCCGCCGATGATGAAGAAGATGAAGGTCGTGACCAGGTACTGGACGCCGATCACCTTGTGGTCGGTGTTGACCTTGAAGTAGTCCCGCCAGGAGTAGGCGCCGTGACTCGAGTGGTCCTCGTGCGCCGGCGTCGGGTTCCCGACGATGTAGCCCCACCAGTAGTCCCAGCAGCCGATCCCGATGAGGAAGCCGAGGCCGGCGAAGCCGAGCAGGAACGTCTGGACGACACCGTCGGAGTAGGCGACCCGGCCGGTCAGGTGCCGGATGAGCATGACGCCGCCCGCGGCGGCGAGCCCCATGACGGCGGACACCCAGAACGCGCGCACCCAGCTGCCGCGCAGCCACACGCTCCGTTTCGGCCCGCCACCGTGACCCTCCGCGTGGTGGAGTTCCTGGCCGTGTAGCTCGGAGGCATGTGCAACCATCAGCCGCCGCCTTTCAGGAGGTAGGACACAAGCGCGTCGATCTGCGCGGACGAGAGAGAGCTGCCGAACGTCGTCGGCATCACGCCGGGCTGGTACCCGTTGACGACCACCTTATCCGGGTCGACGATCGACTCGTGCACGTACTGGTCGGGCGTCTCCCCCTTCCCGTACTTGGCAGCGTCAGCGGTGAGATTGTCGAGGTCGGGGCCGATCGTGCCGGTGGCATTGGCGGCTTGGAAGGTGTGGCAGCTGCTGCAGCCGGCCGAGCTGAACGTCGCGGCCGCGTCGGTGTTCCCGCCCGACTGGGACGGCGGCGGCGCCTTCGCGAGCTGCTTCTGCTTCGCCAGCCACGCGTTCCAGTCGCCGGGCTTCATGACGACGAGGATGTTGCGCATCTGGCTGTGGCCGATGCCGCACAGCTCGGCGCAGACGATCGCATAGGTGCCGAGCCGGGTGGGGGTGGCGTCCACCGTCGTCGGGGTGCCCGGGACGACGTCCTCACCGATGCGCAGGGCCGGGATCTTGAAGCTGTGGATGACGTCCGTGTCCGGCGCGTGCAGCCGGAACTCGACCTGGCGGCCCACGGGCAGCGCCAGGACGCCTGTATGCACGTGGCCGCGCTTCGGGAAGGTGAACGACCACGCGAACTGCCTGCCGGTCACGTTCACGACCATGTGCCCCGTCTTCAGGGACTCGTTGCGGTTCAGCACGATCGTCGCCGCGACGGCGAAGCCGAGCACGATGATGATCGGGATGACCGTCCAGATGATCTCGAGGCCGGTGTGGCCGTGGATCGGCGCGCCGTCGGACATGTCCCCGGGCCGGGCGCGGAACTTGATCATCGAGTAGCCCAGGAAGCCGACGACGACGGCGAAGATCAGGGCGCTGACGACCAGCAGCCACAGGTAGAGGGTGTCCTCGCGGTCGGCCTCGATGCCTGCCGACGGCGGGAGCCAGTCAGGAAGCCACCATGCTGCGAGGACGGCACCGATCGCGCCCGCGACCAGCGTCGAGATCCCGACTTTTGCAAACGCCGACACCACGCGCATCTTATGGGAGCGTGGGGACGCGGGCAAAGGGAACCAGCGGGCGCGCTATTCCCAGACGGGCGGCCCGGAGCGCAGGCGTAGCGGGGTCCCCAGGCCGCGGCTGCGGGCGCCGGCGAGCACGTGCCACGCCGCCGTCACGTCGTCCATCGCAAGGCCGACGGGCGACACGACGATCCGCTCGTCGGCGCGCGTCCGTCCGGCATGGCGGCCGGTGACGACGTCGGCGAGCTCGACCGCCTCCGATCCGTCGGCCGGCACGATTCCCGCCGCAACGAGCCGCTGAGCGTACCGGCCCTCGTGCGTGGACTCGTGCTCCCAGTCGTCCACGACCAGCAGATCGCTCACCGCGTGCAGGTCGGGCGGGCCGTCCAGGCTCGAGACGAGCACGACCGTCGTGCCGGGCGCGATCCACCCGGCGGCGAAGCTGGGCTCGACCGCCATCGTGACCGGGATGACCGCGCCGGCCCCGCGCACCGCCTGCTCCGCGGACGCCGCGGCCCGGACGTCGGGTTCGCCGTCCGCGCCGGCACGGTCGCA
>JBJMLD010000175.1:0-8461 GCA_045805545.1 Solirubrobacteraceae bacterium
CCTCCCCGAATGAGGCCACCCGGTCGAAGTCAAACCCGGCGAAGGCGCGACGGAAGGCGTCGCGCTTGCGCAAGATGGTCAGCCAGGAGAGGCCGGACTGGAATCCCTCCAGGCTCAGCTTCTCGAACAGCCGGATGTCATCGACAACCGGGAAGCCCCACTCGGTGTCGTGGTAGTCGCGGTACTCGGGTGACGAGGCGCCCCACCAGCAGCGGGCTACGCCGTCGTCTCCGCGGGCGATTCCATCCAAGCCATGGATTATGCGAGACCAGCGGCGCGACGCTGCGCCCCGTCGCCGAGCAGGCGGACCGCCGCGACCACCTGCGCCAGGCGGCGACGGCGGGGCACCCGGGCGTCAACGGAGGCGGCGTGCCTGCGCACCAGCTCTACCACCTGCGTCGTGCGGAAGAACGGATCGGCGATGACTGAGCCATCGGCCAGCGACATGGCCACGCGGAGCTCGCCGTCGACTTCGGCCAGCAGCAGAGGCTCGGCCGGCAGCGTTGCGCTGTCCAGTACAGCCAAGCGCGTCAGTGCCAGCTCGTCGTCGGCATAGGCGGGTCGGATAGTGATTGTGGGAGATGTGAGCGGGGCCATTTCGGTGTCCTCCTCCTGTGGTTGAAGACAATGTCGCGCCCAGGAGCCATAAATGCAAATAGGGGTTTGATTGATGGGGTATAACTTGAGTGCATGCTCGATACGCGACGATTGCGCGTCTTTCGCGAGGTGGCGCGGCACGGATCTTTCTCCGCCGCGGCGGAGGCGCTCGGCTACACGCAACCCGCGGTCTCGCGCCAGATCGCGACGCTCGAGTCGGAGCTCGGCACGGTCCTCGTGCGGCGCGTGCCCCAGGGCGCGGTCTTGACTGATGCGGGGTCTCTGCTGCTCGATCGCGCGGACGCCATCCTCGGGCGTCTCGACGAGGTCGAGAACGAGCTCAGGGCACTGGCCGGGCTCGAGGGCGGTCGGCTGCGGCTCGCCTCGTTTGCCTCGGCTGCGGCCTCGATCGTGCCGCTCGCCATCGCGCGGTTCCGCGAGCGCTACCCGACCGTCGAGCTGAGCATCACGATGGCCGACCCGATCTACTCGCTGCCGCAGCTGCGCGCGGGGGAGCTGGATATCGCTTTGTCCCATGATCCATTGAACGGAGCTCCGCTCGACACAGTGAGAAGTGCCGCGAACGGCAATTTCCAAGTCGGTAGCCGCGAGACGCTCGGGATCGAGCTCGAGCACCTGTTCGACGACCCCATGTACGTCGTGATGCCGTCCGATCATCGCCTCGCCGATGCCCGGCGGCTGGACCTCGCCTCCTTTGCCAACGAGCCGTGGATGCTGGCCACGACCAACACGTGCCCGGACTCACGACTGTTCCTGCGCGCATGCCACGAGGCGGGCTTCGAGCCGCAGATCGCCTTTCAGAACGACGACTATCCGGCGATCCTCGGCTTCGTGGCCGCCGGCGTCGGCGTGGCGCTGATCCCAGACATGGTCACGCGCGGGATCCGCGAGGACGTGGTCGTCCGCGTGCTCGACCCCGCCCCACCCCCACGCCCGATCATGGCAGCGCTGCCGGCGGGGTATCGCTCTCCGGCGGCCACCGCGATGGTCGGAGTGCTGCGGGAAGTGTCCGCGCAGTGGGTCGCCGCGCGGTCGGTTCTAACCGCGGCGGCGTGAGGTAGCAACCGGCCTAAAGCGATCGCGCCGGCGCCTCGCGGTAGCGCGCGGCCACGTCGGAGAGCACGCCGATCATCGGCTTCACGGCGGGCGCAACCCCCGGCCCGGCGCTCGTCGCGGCCACGACCTTCCGCGCCGGGCTGCGCGGCGCCAGCTCGCGCACGACCAGACCGGTATGCAACCGGGTCAGTGCCAGCCGCGGGATCAACGCCACACCGACGCCGGCGGCTACGAGTCCCTGCACCGTCTCGTAGTCGTCACTCTCGAAGGTCACGTTCGGTTCGAATCCGGCCGCCAGGCAGGAGCGGACCACGTGGCGCCCGCAGGGACTCGAGGCCGAGGTCTGCACCCAGTCCTCGTCGCGCAGGTCGGACAGCGTGAGGGCCGGTTTCTCGGCCAGGGGGTGGTCGACGGGCAGGGCGACGTGCATCGGGTCCTCGAGCAGCGACGTCGTGCGCAGGCCGGTGCTCGGGCGCTCGCGCACGCCCGGGAACTCGAACAAGAGGGCGAGGTCAAATTCACCCGCGCGTAGCCGCGGGGCGATCTCCTCGGGTTCGCCCTCGGCCAGGGTCAAGGAGATCCCCGGGTGACGCTCCCGGAACGTGGCCACCGCGAGCGGGATCAGCGTCGCGCCGGCGGACGGGAACGAGGCGACGCGCAGCACACCGCCGCGCAGCCCCAGCACGGCGGCCAGGTCCGACTCGGCGGCCTCGACCTGGGCGAAGATCGTCTCAGCGTGCTCGACCAGAGTCGCCCCCGCGGCGGTGGCGCGCACGCCGCGGCGGTCGCGCACGACGAGGATGGCGCCTGTCTCCGCCTCCAAGCGTGCGATCGCCTGCGACACCGCGGATTGCGTGTAGGCCAGCGACTCGGCCGCAGCCGAGAACGAGCCTCGGCCGATGACCTCCTGCAGCACCTTCAGCCGGCCCAAATTCAGCATTAGCAAAGGTTATCTCAACGAGAAGGAACTTCATTAGCGCTGATAGGAGGCAGATGCAATTCTCGCGCGAAAGAGCAACGGATCGGCACCTTTTCGACTGGAGAGCGGCGCATGTCACCACACGCCATCGTGTCTTACGACGACACCTCGAATGATCACGACGCGTTGATGCTCGGACGCGTGCTCGCGGCGGCCGGCGCCGAGCTGACGCTCGCCTATGTCCGCCACACGACGCAGAGCGAGCGCACGCGCGAGGAGCTCGAGGAGCACGAGGCCGAGGCGCTGCTGGAGCGCGGCTCGCGCTGGCTCGGCGACGCGGACGTCAGCCAGCGGATCGTCGTCAGCGCCTCAACCGGCGAGGGCCTCAAGTGGCTGGCCGAGCAGGAAGAGGCCGACATCATCGTCTTCGGCTCGGATTACCGGACGGCTTCCGGCCACGTCTCCCCGCAGCGCTCCGCCCAACTGCTGCTCGAAGGCGGCCCGGCGGCGGTGGCGATCGCGCCGGCCAACTATCGCTCCGACCGCGTTCCGCGGATCCTCACGATCGGCGTCCTGGCGGCTCCCGGCGACGACGCCGCAATCGAAACGGCCCGCGAGCTCGCCGACAGCCTGGGCGCCACGTTGACACGTGACGAGCGGCGCGTCGACCTGTTGGTCGTCGGTTCGCGCTCCGAGGCCCCCGAGGGCCGCGTCATGATCAGCTCCCAGGCGCAGAACGAGATCGAGAACGCGACCGCGCCCGTCCTCGTGGTGGCCCGGGGCGTCGCGCTGCGCTTCCCGGTCCCGGCCGGGGTCTAACACTTTCCGTTCGCGCGGCGCCGCGGTTATCGTGGCGGCGCCTTGCGGACGCTGATCATCTCCGACCTGCACCTCGGTGGCCGGCTCGAGCACGACGTGCTGCGGCGAAGGGAACCGCTGGCCGCACTGCTGTCCGCCCTGGATGACGTCGACCGGCTGGTGCTGCTCGGTGACATCGTCGAGCTGCTGGAGGGGAGGGCGACCCAGGCCATGGCTGTCGCCGAGCCGGTGCTGCGGGCGATAGGCCGCCGTCTGGGGGCTCACCGTCAGGTCGTGGTCGTGCCGGGCAATCACGACCGGATACTCGTGCGAGCGTGGACGCGCGCGGTCGGGCCGGCGCTGGCGCCCGAGACGGACGTGCCGGCCGATGCCACGGCAGCGCTGTCGCGCATAGTTTCGTGGCTGGCTCCGGCCCGGGTGACGGTCAAGTACCCGGGCGTCTGGCTCGCCGACGGGCTGTACGCCACCCACGGGCACTACCTCGACTGGCACCTGTTCCCCGTATCGGCATTCGGCGTGGCGCGCGGCCTGCTGCGCCGCCCGCCCCAGGACGATGCCTCGCCCGACGATTACGAGCACGTGCGCCGGCCGTCTTTGGCGCGGTTCACGCGCTGGCTCCCGCGACCCGCCGCCGCCCTGCTCGACGACGCCGCCGAGCTCATGCGCGCAGCGACGATGCCGCGGATGCAGCGGCGCCTGCTGGTTCCCCGCTTTGCGCCGGTGACGGCTCGGCTGCTCGGCGTCCAGATGCAACGCGCGAGCATCCCCGCGCTGGCGCGCGTGATCCACCGGATGCGCCTCGACGCCGAATGCGTCGTGTTCGGCCACGTGCACCGGCTGGGTCCGCTCGCCGGCGATGACCTCGTGCAGTGGCGGGGACCCGGTGGGAGGCCGCGGATACTCAACACGGGCTCGTGGGTGTATGAGCCGCTGCTCGTGCACCGGGCGAGCGGTCCGCACCCCTACTGGCCCGGTGGCGCGGTCAGGCTAGGTGAGGACGGTACCCACCCGCGGGTCGTGGGACTCCTCGACGACCTGCCCGTCGAGACACTGCACTGATAGCCGACGGACGTGACTGAGCCCCGGCCGGGGTGCTGGCCGGGGCTCAGTGTCACTCGGGTTTGCTGCTAGTGGTGGTGCTTGCGCTTCGGTGCCTTGAACGTCACCTTCTGCGTCGAGACCGTCCGGGTGTGGCGGTTGAGCAGAGTCTGCGACACACGCAGGGTGGTCCTCAGCGTGTGCAGGCTGGTGAGCAGGCGCTTACCGGTGTGGCCCAGCGAGACCTTGACGATCTTGCTCTGGCCGGCGTTGAGCGTGACGCTCGCGCTACCAACTGTCGCGATCACCTTGCGCTTGTGGGCGCGTGAGCTGATCGCGATGATCCGACGACCCAGGAGGGTCTCGGTGATGGTCAGCTTGAACGACAGCCTGCACTTTGATCCAGCAGCTCCCGTGCACGAGGCCCTCACGCTGGCGGTCGACCCCGACACGCTGGCCCGACCAATCGACGCGTGTCCGTCAGTCAGCGGAGGTGGAACCACCGCAGTCCTGAACGTTTGGTCCGGTCCGGCGAACGTCCCGAAGTCGCTCTTGGCCACGGCCCGGAAGTGGATCGTGGTTCCGGCCGGGAAGCCGGTGATCGCTGCCGAGAACGGCGTGGCGGACAACCCGACCGGAGCGTCAGGTCCGGTCTTGCCGGCTGACACGTTGGAGCCGTACGACGGCGTGGTGCCGTAATCGAACGAGACCGCAGTTACGGCGCCCTTCGGGTTGACGCTACCGCTCACCGTGCCGCCGGAGGTACTGATGCCGGTGGCGCCGGCGTTCGTTACCGGCGTGCTCGGCTGGTAGGCGTCGGCGAACAGGTTGAGCGGGCTCGCGCCGTTGGTGAACAGGAAGAACGGCGTCCCGATCGCGTTGCCGGTGCAGTTGGAGCCGTCGCTGGTGAACGGATCCGCGATGCAGCCGGAGGAGATCGGCGTGCGTACGTCGGCTTGGCCGGCTCCGGCGCCGGTCGGCGTCAGTGGCACGTTGTTGTCGTCAAGAACGAACGTCGGGTTGGCCGCGTTGACGAAGTGACCGACGAAGCCCTTCGTTACGCCGCCCTCGTCCTCGCGCCACGACACATACGGCGTGTTGCCGCTGAACGTGATGTCCGGACGTGTCGAGTCGTTGGCGCCGATCGAGATCGGCGCACCCTGGTTGGCGACCTCGAAGTGAGTGCCGCCGACCAAGCGAGAGACGAAGATCTGCTTGACGCCGTTGACATCCTCGTCCCACGTAACCCACGGCACGGTCGCATTCGCCGGATTCATCGTGCCGGCAGCAACCCGCGGGTCCTCCGCATCCTTGATGGCGTTTTTGTTGAGCGAGCAGGCCGCCTCATTGGTCGTGTTCTGCCCACAGAATCCGCCAGTGGTAGGCGTGTTATCGAGCACTCCCTGCGTGCCGGTCGTGGTGCCGCTTCCGACGGACACCCAAGCAAACCCGCCGTCGACTGTGCCAGTTGGCGGCGTGGGCAGAGCGCCCGGTGCGACCGCCTTCGACGCGAACACCATTTCGTTGTTGTTCAGGCCGGCGCCGCTGGTGCCCTTCTCGTACCAGACGACCCACGGCACCGTGTCATTGGTGCCGGTGAATGCGATGTCCGGCTCGACGCCGTCCCGCGTGCGGTCGATGTTCTGCGAGGGGTCCGCGCCCAGTCGCTCCACGCCGACCTGGTTCCAGCAGAAGCCGCCGACGGCCGGAACGTGCCCGGTCCCATCATTGACACCGAGCGGCTTGATGCCGTCGCAGTTCGCAGCTCCAGGACCTGTCGGCTTCACGGTGAAGATCTGATCCTTGCCGGTGCCCGGCGCATTCGCGCCGATCTCCTGCCAGGTCACCCATGGGCCGGGGTTTGCACCGGCCACTGCGGCACCTCCCGCCACGGACGGATTCTCGGCGTCCTGGTTGGTGTGAATGTTCAGCGACGGAACCGGCACACTGCCGCCGGCCAGACCGCGGCCCTGCCCGCCGAAGATCCACTTGTTCTGGTTCGCGCCGCCAGTGTTATCGAACCGGCTGGCGAAGATGTTCAGCTTGTTGAAGTTGGTCGTCTGCTCGTACCACGTCGCCCACGGGACGATGCGGTTTGCGCCGGCGAAGTCGATCGCCGGAGCCTCGCCGTCCTGGGCCTGGTCAAAATTCAGCGACCCTGTGAACGGGCTCCCGTTCGAACGTCCGCCTACGGTGCCGTTGCCCTGCGTCTTCCAAACGCCGGACTTGATAAACGAGCGGACAAAGATCTGGTCCTGGGCGGACGTATGAGCTCGGAACGTCCCCCACGGCACCGGCGGGGCGTTAGCGACTATCGCGCCACCCACGACGTCGGCGTTCGTCGGGTCCCCCCCGTCTACTCCGAGCGCCGGATTGATCCCGGCCGCCGGATCGTTGTTCACCTGATCTCCTAACGGCAACGGCTGAAACGCCGCCGCAGAACCCGCGGCGGCAAGTGCAACGACCGCACTCGCCATGACCGCATGACGAAGCTTGCGCATACTGCTCCCCTTTCGCTCCCCGTTTGTGGGGTGTCGAGTCTATGGACTTGCACCGGGGTACGGGAAAAAGTCTGGAACGGTTCCCGCGAGTTTCGGGAGCCCGTTCGCCCCGCGGTGCGCCGGCTCAGCCGGACGGCTTGATCGTCCCGATCAGCACCCGCCGACCGGACGAGGCCGGATTGCCGTTCGCGGCCTGCAGCGTGACGGTGAGGGTGCGGAACTTCGTGATCGGCACGCCCGACCAAAGCGTCACGTTGCGCCCATCGTTGAACGTACCCACCGGCACGAGGACTCCGGCCGGGTTCTTCACCCAGGCCTGGTAGAAGCGGCCGTTCTCTATGTGCGGCAGCCCGCTCACGCGCAACTCGATCCGCCAGCCCGAGTTCGTCTTGGTCAGGCTGGCGTTGCCGTGGGCGCCGGGAGCAAGCGCCGTGCCGCGCACGACCATCGCGAAGTGAAGCGGCGCGGGACCCGAGCTGCCGCTGGTGGCCAGCACGATGACGACCGCGACGACGGCGGCGGCCCCGGTGGCGAGGGCGCCGAAGGCGAAGGCCGGGCGTCGGAAGAGCGAGCGCCAGCGGGCCAGCGCGCGGGGCGGCGCGGCGGGTGCGGTCCGCGTGGCGGGTGCGGTCGGCGCAGCGGGTGCGGCCGACCCGGCTTCGGCCCTCACCGCGTCTGCGATTGCGCGTACGACGCGGTCCTCCAACCCCGGCTCGGGCTCGGCCCACGTGGCGGGCGCGCCCAGCAGCTCGCGTAGCTCGTCGAGCTCCGCGCGGTCCTGCGCAGGCAGCGACTCGACGGGCTCGCCGGCGAGATACGCAATCCGTTCGTTATCGCTCGGCGTCACTGGGGTCCTCTATGTCTCTTACGGTAGATCAAGGTCGATTGGTTTCATTCCCGTAGGTGGGCAAGTTCTGACGCCAGTCGCTGGTGGGCGCGGAAAGACCGCGACTTGACCGTTCCCAGAGCGAGGCCCAGCTTCTCCGCGATCTGGCTGTGCGTCATCCCCTCGAAGTGCTGCAGGCGGACAACCTGCTGCTCGTCCTCCGGCAACGCGTCGACGGCTTGCCGGACGGCCCACACGTCGTAGACCGCCTCGGCGCTCTGAGGATTGGTGGCCAGCGCCGGATCGCTCGGCGACACCGAGTCCAGCGGATCGGCCGCGCGGACCGCCTCGCGCCGGTACAGGTCGATAGCTGCGCGTCGCGCGATCGTGGCCAGCCAGGGTCCGATCTCGCGGTCTGCGTCCAGGCCGGCCGCCGCGCGCCACGCCTTCAGGAAAGCTTGCTGCGTGGCCTCCTCAGCCAGCCCGCGATCACTCAGGATGCGGTACGCCACCGAGTACACGAGCCGGCCGTACTCCCGGTAGACCGCCCGCACCGCACCCGGATCGCCGGTCTGAAAGCGCGTCCTGACCTCCCGGTCGACCACGCGCGGACGCTATCAGCGGGCCAAGATCAGATGACTGTCGCCGAACTCATGCCACAGATATCCGTTGCGCAACGCCTCG
>JBJMLD010000176.1:0-17619 GCA_045805545.1 Solirubrobacteraceae bacterium
AAGGTGCACGAGGACCTCGAGCGCGTGCGCGAGCGGAAAGTGCTCGAGGGTGTCTGAGGCCGTCGTCGACGGATTGGCGCGGCTGGCGGCGGAGATGCGTGCTGAGGGCGCCCGCGTCGGGATGGGCGAGCTGCTCACCGCGCACCGGGCGCTGGCCGCGGTCGACTGCACATCGAGAGCCGACGCCAAGACGGCGCTGCGCGCCGTGCTGTGCTCACGCCGCGAGGACCTGGAGCGCTTCGACGTTGCCTTCCTGGCCGTGTTCGGGGACGAGCGTGGCGCGGGGCGCGAGGAGCCGCTGAGCGAACTGGGGGCGATCGAGCGCGAGGTCCTGCCGCGTGCCGGCGTATCCACCGGTGGCGGGGCGGACATGCAGCCTGAGGCCGACCCGGAGGCGGTCCCGGCCGCCTGGAGCGAGATCGAGATCCTCCGGGCCAAGGACTTCGCCCGCTACAGCGATACCGAGATGGCTGCGGCCCGCGAGCTGATCGTGCGGCTGGCCCACCGCGGGCCGACGCGGCTGTCGCGGCGCACGCGGCCAGTCCGCCGCCGGGGCCACGAGCCTGACCTGCGCCGGGTGCTGCGCGCTGCGATGCGGACGGGCGGCGAGCCGGTGACGCGCTTCTGGCGGGCGCCGAGCCGGCGCCAGCGGCCGGTCGTGCTGATCTGCGACGTGTCCGGCTCGATGGAACCCTACGCGCGGATGCTGCTGCAGTACCTGCACGCGTGCGTGGCCGCGCGCCGCCGAGTGGAGGCCTTCGCGTTCGGCACGCGGCTGACCCGGATCACGAACGAGCTGACCGGGCGCGACCACGACCGTGCGCTCGAGCGGGCGGCGGATGCCGTCACCGACTTCTCAGGCGGGACGCGAATCGGCGCCGCGATCGCCGAGCTCAACCGCACCCACGGGCGCCGGCTCGGGCGCGGCTCGGTCATCGTGATCCTGTCCGACGGCTGGGATCGTGGCGACCCTGAGCTGCTGGCGATCGAGATGGCGCGGCTGCGGCGCAGCGCCCACCGCCTGGTGTGGCTGAACCCGCTCGCCGCGCATCCCGATTACGAGCCGCTGACGCGCGGGATGCGTGCCGCCGTACCGCACACGGATCAACTGCTGGCGGGCAACTCGCTTGCTTCACTTGAACAGTTGGCTGCGACATTGGAGGAGATGTGAGAGACGTACTTCCCGAGATCACGGAGTGGGCGAAGCGGGGCGACCGGATCGCCACCGCCACCGTCGTCGGGGTGCAGCGCTCGGCGCCGCGGCCGCCCGGCGCGAAGATGGCGGTCAACGATCGCGGCGAGGTGATCGGGGCCGTGTCCGGAGGCTGCGTCGAGGGCGCCGTCGTGGTCGTCGCCGAGCAGATCCTCGACGGCGACGAGCCGCAGCTTCTGCACTTCGGGATCGCCGACGCCGACGCCTGGGACGTCGGGCTGCCCTGCGGTGGCGAGATCGACGTGTGGGTCCAGGCCTATGAGCCAGGGCGTTTCGAGGAGCTCGCCCGGACGGGCGGCCGGGCGGCGGAAGTGACGCTGCTGGGAGGCGCCCGACCGGGGGCAAAGTTGCTGGTCGAAGCGGACGGCGCGCGATCCGGATCGCTCGGCGCTCCCGAGCTCGACGACGAGGCGGCCACCGCGGCCGGGGAGCTGCTGTGGACCGAGACCTCGGAGCGCCGCGGACCGTTCTTCATCGACGTCGTCTACCCGACGCCGCGCCTGATCCTGTTCGGCGCCGTCGACGTAGCCGCGTCGCTCTGCCAGCTGGCTCGCGCCGCCGGCTGGCGCCCGTATGTGGTCGATCCGCGAGCGCGCTTTGCCACGCCCGAGCGGTTCCCGGAGGCCGAGGAGGTGCTCGTGTCCTGGCCCGAGGAGGCATTCGCCCACCTCGGTGGAATCGATCCGGCCACCTCGATCGCGGTGCTCACGCACGACCCCAAGCTGGACGACGCGGCGCTGATGATCGCGCTGCGCTCGCCCGCTCGCTTCGTGGGCGCGATGGGCTCCCGCCGCGCCCAGGCGAGCCGGCGCGAGCGGCTGCTCGCGGCGGGCATCACGGACGACGAGCTTGGGCGGCTCGCGGCTCCTCTGGGCCTCGACCTCGGCGCGGTGAGCGGCGAGGAGACCGCCCTGTCGATCTTGGCCGAGGTCGTCGCGGCCCGGCACGGGCGCGAAGGCGGGCGGCTGGCCCATGCCCGTGGTCGCATTCACGAGGTGCCTGCGTGATCGCAGGGGTGGTGCTCGCGGCCGGGGCCGGCACGCGCTTCGGCGCGTCGGGGTCGAAGCTGCTGGCCGAGTTCCGTGGGCGGCCGCTGGTCGAGCATGCGATTGCCGCGATGACGGCGGTGCCCGAGCTGGAACGGGTAGTCGTGGTGCTCGGGTCCCGGTCTGATCAGGTGCGGGCGGCCGTGGATTTCGGTCGCGCCGAGCCGGTGGTGTGCGCCGACTGGGAGGCGGGGCAGTCGGCTTCGCTGCGCTGCGGTCTCGCCGTGCTGGCCGAGGCCGACCGGGTGATAGTGACGCTCGGCGACGAGCCGGCGCTGACTCCGGCTGTGATTTCGCGGTTCCTTGAGCAGCCCGACGGGGCGCGCGCTGTCTACGATGGCCGCCCGGGCCATCCCGTCGTCCTCGGGCGCGAGCTGCTCGCCGCCGTGCGCGGTCTGCGCGGAGACGAGGGGGCGCGGTCGTTGTTGCAAGGCGGGCCGCAGATCGAGTGCTCTGATTTGTGCCGCCCCCACGATGTCGACACTCTTCAAGACCTGGAGGCGATTCGCCGTGAAGCTAGAGCAGTCGTTTGAGGTAGAGGCACCGATCGACGCCGTCTGGCAGGCGCTGATCGATGTCGAGCGGGTCGCGCCGTGCCTGCCCGGCGCCAGCGTGACCGGACGCAACGAGGACGGCAGCTACGCCGGCAACCTGACGATCAAGATCGGGCCCACCACCGCCGCCTATGCCGGCCGGCTGGAGATGGACCAGATCGACGAGAGCGCCCACGTCGCGACGATGCAGGCGCAGGGCACCGACAAGCGTGGCCAGGGCGGGGCCAAGGCGACCATCACCTCGACGCTGACCGAGAGCGGTCAGGCCACCCGCGTCGACGTCAGCACCGACTACCACATCACCGGTCGGCTGGCTCGGTTCGGGCGCGGCGGGATGATCGAGGACATCTCGAACCGCCTGCTGCGCGAGTTCGCGTCGTGCCTGCAGAAGTCGCTGGCCGGCCAGGACGGAGCGGCCGCTGAACCGGCGGCCGCGGGCGCTGAGGTGGGTGGGGATGGCGCCGCCTCTGCCGAGGTCGCTGAGACCCCGGCGCCGACGGAGGCCGCCGACGCCGTCTCTGCCGAGGGGGCTGAGACCCCGGCGCCGACGGAGGCCGCCGACGCCGTCTCTGCCGAGGGGGCTGAGAGCCCGGCACCGACGGAGGCCGCCGACGCCGAAACCACGGCCACGGCGCCGTCTGGAGAGGCGCCGCCGCCGCCCTCACCTGAGCGGTTCGGCCCTCCGGCCCAGGAGGCCGGGGCGAGCGAGCCGATCGAAGGGATCCCGCTCGTCGCCTCGATCCTGTGGGAGCGCACGCGCCGCAACCCGCTGCCGGCGGCGCTCGTGCTCGGCTTCCTGCTCGCGCTGGTCACGCTGCGGCGCCGGCGGCACTAGATGCTCGTGCGCGAGGGAATCCGCCTATGAGCGCTCAGGCCGACAAGGCGCGGAGCTTTCTCGACCTGCACGTCCCCCGTAAGCCGTTGCTGATGCCGAACGCGTGGG
Organism: Solirubrobacteraceae bacterium; assembly: GCA_045805545.1. Classification (GTDB taxonomy): domain Bacteria; phylum Actinomycetota; class Thermoleophilia; order Solirubrobacterales; family Solirubrobacteraceae; genus Palsa-465. The sequence goes on from JBJMLD010000176.1 coordinate 3,757, forward strand.
ATGCCGGCTCGGCCAAGCTGCTTGCCTCGCTGGGATTCGAGGCACTGGCCACGACCAGCAGTGGGCATGCGGCCACGCTGGGGCGCCTCGACGGCTCGGTCACTCGCGACGAGGCGCTCGCGCATGCCGCTTTCATCGTGGCCGCGGTCGATGTGCCGGTGTCGGCCGACCTGGAGAACTGCTTCGCCGACGACCCCGAGGGCGTGGCCGAGACGATTCGCGGCGCGCGCCGCGCTGGCCTGGCCGGCTGCTCGATCGAGGACTTCACCGGCGACGCCGACGATCCGATCTACCCGCTCGAGTTGGCCGCCGAGCGGGTCAAGGCGGCAGCCGCGTCGGCGCACGAGGGCGACGTCCAGCTCGTGCTGACCGCGCGCTCGGAGAACTACCTGCACGGCCGGCCCGACATCGAGGACACGGTGGCGCGGCTCCAGGCGTTTCAAGACGCCGGGGCCGACGTGCTCTACGCGCCCGGCATCAAGGATCCGGATGAGCTCCGCCGGATCACCGGCGCGCTCGAGCGGCCGGTCAACGCGTTGGGGCTAAATGGCGCCCCGACAGTGTCCGAGCTGGCGTCGCTCGGCGTGGCTCGGGTGTCGGTCGGTGGCGCGTTCGCGTTCGCCGCGCTGGGCGCCCTGGTCGAGGCGGCCGAGGAACTCCGCGACCACGGCACCTACGGCTATCTCGAGCGGGCCGCCACCGGCGGCCGGGCAGCCCGGCGCGCGTTCAGCTGACCGGCGCCTTCACCGAAGCCACGAACCCGCGCACATCGGCCGCCGGCTCTGAGTAGGCGTCGCCCAGCTCGCTCTCGACCGCGCTCATGAACTCGCGCGCCCAGGCGGGGAGCTCGTAGTCGATGGCGGCGAGGAACTCGAGCGTCGCGGCGAGCCGGATGTCGGCGATCGAGACGTCTTCGCCACCGATGAAGCGCTGGCCGGCCAGGAAAAACTTCTCGTAGGCCTCGAGCGGTGTGGCGAGCGCGGCGATGGCGTCTCGCTGGGCCTGCGCCTTGGCTTCGTCATCTAGATCCGACGCGCCGACCTCGCCGGGGTATTGCGGGAAGCCGAGCACCGGGTAGGTGGCCCGCGCGACGAGCGGGTAGAGCGTGCCGATCAAGTAGAACATCGCGCTGTCGACCATGGCGCGCTTTGCTGGATTGGTGGAATAGAACTGCGTCCGCCCGTGCTTGTTGCACAGGTACTGCATGATCGCGCAGCTCTCCCACAGGGATCCGCGGGCCAGGCCGTCCGCCTCGAGCAGCGGCGTCAGGTCGGCCGGGTCCTTGGCCAGGAACTCTGGCGTTCCCTTCTTGCCCCATACGTCGATCTCCTCGAAATCGAGCCCGGCGGCACGGACGAAGATGCGTGCGGTCAGGTTGTTGACGCTTGGTTTAAGGATGCTCAGCGTATGGGTGGCCATGTGTTCTCTCCTCGTCTATGACTGATAGGGGTCCTTCGGCGAGCGATCCTCGGACAGCGACTCCCGGTTGCGGGTCGCGAGTGCCTCGATCGCGTCGGCCAGATGAATCTGGTCGATGTTGTAGTCCTGGCGCTCGGTCCGAAGCCTGTGCGCCTCGAGCAGCACGTCGGCATGCGTGTAGTGCAGCGGCGGCACGAAGCGGTAGGACGCGAGTTCGATCAGCAGCCCCAGCGGATCCTCGAAGTAGATCGAGTCCATGAAGCCGCGGTCCTTGACCCCGCTGTGGCTGATGCCCCGCTCGTCGAGCCGCTCCACGGCCTGGTTGAACGTCGCCTGCGAAAGCGCGAACGCGATGTGGTGAACGCAGCCCGGGTCAGTCGACGTGCGCGTCGGGTCGGGCTTTCGTTCCTCGTTCGTGAACACGGTGATCAGCCGGCCGTCGCCGGGGTCGAAATACAGGTGGCTCTCCGACGGCCGATCCAGATTCGGCTGCTCGAACACGAACGGCATCCCGAGCACGCCCTCCCAGAAGTCGATCGACGTCTGGCGGTCGGCCCCGACGAGCGTGATGTGATGGACGCCCTGGCTCTGGAGCTTGCGCACGCTGGCAAGTCTCTCCCGGCTCGGAGCCGGATGCAAGGCCTGACCCGACGCGCGTTCGTCTGCTCAGCGAGCGACGAGCTGTGACTTGTACTCGCTGCGCTGAAGCGTGCCCCAGGGGACGAGCTCGACCTGCGTCTGCACGATCAGCACCTCGCGTACGCGCGCGCGGATGTTCTCGGCGAGCTCGTCGCTGGGCTCATGCCCGCCGGCGAGCTCGACTTGGACCGGCAGTGGCGGCTCCTGTTTCACACCCTCGGCCGCCGGCCGGACGAGGATGTGACCGCTGACGGCGGGCGCGAACCCGCTCACGACCTCACGCACCGCGGATGGGAACACGTTGACGCCCCGGACGATCAGCATGTCGTCGGTCCGGCCAATGCAGCGCACGCGCGGGCCGGTCCGCCCGCAGGGACACGGGCTCATCCGCACCTCGACGTGGTCACGCGTGCGAAAGCGCAGCAGCGGCGCGGCGCGGTGGCGAAGATGGGTCAGCACCAGCTCGCCGCTGGCGCCATCGCTCAGCGGTAGCGCGCGCCCAGAGGCCGGGTCGATCAGCTCGGGGTGGACGAACCCGCGCGCGCCGAGGTGCATGCCGTCCTGATGCTCGCACTCGCCCCACAGCGAGACGCCGATGTCGCCGATACCCATGGCCTCGGTGAGGCGCGCGCCCCAGCCCTCCTCGAGTCCGGCCCGGAACGCCGGTTCGCCGCCGCCCGGCTCGCCGGCCACCAGCACTCGCTGGACGCTGGACGCCGCCAGGTTGATCCCGCGGTCGGCCGCCCACTCGATCAGGTAGGCGGCGTAGGACGGCGTCAGCACGGCCGCCTCCGGGAGCAGCCGCTGCACCGCGAGCATCAGCCGTTCGGTGTTGCCGGTGCCGACCGGGATGTGGCACAGGCCGAGTCGGTCGAACGAGGCCAGGGCGGCGCCGGCGACGAACGGACCGGCGTTGTAGGTGGACACGATCCGCTGCCCGGGTATGACGCCGGAGGCACCGTAGCTGCGGGCCGAGCCGGTGATCCAGTTGTCGAGATCCGACGCGGTGAGCGGGACATAGCTGGGCTCGCCGGTCGTGCCGCTGGTCGAGTAGATGCGGACTATCTCCTCGCTGGGGGCGCAGAGGTGGCCGCCTACCGGGTTATCGGGCGTCCGCGACTCGCGCAGCTCCTGCTTGTCGGTCAGCGGGAGCCTGTGGATTTCCGTCAAGCCGCCCGCGTCGGAGGCGTCTTCGATCCCTGCCGCGGCGAGCTTCTCCCGGTACAGCGGTGAGCGCTGCAGCAGGTAGGCGAGCTGGGTTCGGAAGCTGGCATCGTCGAGCTCCAGCTGCTCGCCCCAGTCGCGCGTCTCGACCTGAGGATCAAGCATGTCTATTGCTCGTAGCGGATGGCTGCCTCGGCCGCCGCGGCCATCGGGAAGCCGAGCGGTTCGCGCTGCTCCTCGGCCAGGTGCGCGAGCAGCCCGGCCGTCCGGGCCAGGATCGGGATCGCCTTGACGGCTGCCGCGTCGAAGTCGAGGTCGAGCATCACGGCGGCGATCGGCAGCGACACGTTCATGGTGAGCGGGCGGCCCCAGGTGGCTGCCGCGCTGTCGCGCAGGTGGCGCGCCAGCCGGGTGTGCGGCCCGCTCACGCCGTGCGCGTCGGCCAGCTCCAGGATGCGCTCGGCCCGGGGGTCGAGCGGGCGGTGCACCGGATGGCCGAAGCCGGGCAGCTTCAGCCCGTCCGCATGTACGCGCCGCGCGATCGTGTCCGCCACCGCAGCGGGATCACGGCCGGCGGCCACCTCACGCTGGCCGTCCACGAGCAGCCGCGCGCACTCCTCGGCCGTGCCCAGGATGACCGGCCCGCAGCCGAGGATCCCGGCCGCCACCGCGCCTTGGAGCGAGCCCGGGTCAGCGGCCAGCGTGATCCTGGCGGCCACATTGGTCGGCATCATTCCGTGCTCGGCGATGGCCACGAGCAGCAAGTCGAGGAAGAAGCGCTGCTCCGGGCTGGGCTCGCGGCCGGTGAGCAACAGGTGGAAGTACTCAGTGAAGCTGAGTTGCCCCATCAGCTCGGTGGCCAGGTCGCGCCCGCGCACTTCGACCCGGTCGGGATGGGCCTGAGCGATGTGGCTGACTGGCTCGGGCATTGCCACGAAGGTTATGCTGGCGGGCGGATCATGGGGCAGGCGGAAGTCGTAAACAGGGCGCCGGCCGCGGCGGCGGATCGGCTGAGCCGCGAGGACGCGGAGATCCTGCGCTTGGAGCGTGGCCCGATTCGCGGTCACGTGGCCAAGATCATCGTGCTCGAGCGCTCGCCGGATCGGGCGCTCCCGACGATCGAGGAGCTCCGCGAGCATTTCGCCGGCGGGCTGGGCGAGGCCGCGCGACTGCGTCAGCGGCTGGCCCCGGTTCCGCTGCACCTGGCCGCGCCGGTCTGGATCGACGACCCGGAGTTCGACATCGCGCGCCACATCAGGCTTGTCCCGACGCCAGAACCGGTCGGTCACAGTGGTCTGGAGGAGATCGTCGGCCGGCTCATGGGCGAGCGGCTCGATCGCGCACGGCCGTTGTGGCAGCTCGACGTGATCGAGCGGATCGACGAGGACACGATGGGCTTGGTGCTGCGCCTGCACCACTGCCTGGCCGATGGCGCGACGTCGATGCGCTTCTGCGGCTGCCTGCTTTGGAGCGAGGACCCGGCCGCAGTGTCGTTGGCGGCCGGGCCATGGACGCCGGCGCCGGCGCCGAGTGGCGCATCGCTGCTGGGGCAAGCGCTGGCCGAACGCTGGAGCGGACGACGAGCCGTCGCGGGCAATGGCTCTACCGCGTCCTCTGCCGGGCGCCTCAGCCGTCAGGCAATCGTGCGCGAGCTGCGCCCCCGCGCAGCGGTCACGCCGCTCGCTGCGCGCGCCGGAAGCTCTCGCGTCGTGTCCCTGGCCTCGGTACCGCTGGCGCCGGTCAGGGCGGGCGGCAAGCGCATCGACCCGGCCGTGACGGTCAACGACGTCGTCCTGGCCATTGTCGCCGGCGGCGTGCGGGAGTGGCTCGAGTGTGGCCACGGCCCCGCCGACGGCATCCGCGTGAAGATCCCGGTCAGTCTGCACGAGCCCTGTGAGTCGCCGAGCGTCGCCAACCACGACTCGTACCTGTTCGTCGACCTGCCGGTGGCCGAGCCCGACGTCGGCCGGCGTACGCTGGCCATCCACCGGGAGACGGCCGAGCGCAAGCTCGACCACGACGCCGAGACGCTGTACCGACTCGGGGCGCATCCGTTCATCGCTCGCTGGGCGATGAGCCCCCGTGTGTTCACGTTCAACGTGTCAAACGTCCGCGGGCCGGCCAGCGACCTTTACGTGCTCGGCGCGCACGTGCGCGAGATGTACTCGATCGCCGAGATCGCCCAAGAGCACGCGCTCCGGGTGGCCGTGGTGTCGGCCTCAGGCCAGTTGTCGTTCGGCTTGTGCGCCGACGCGGATGCGGTCAAGGACATCGGGGTCATCGCCGATGGCATGCGGCGCGCCGCCGATGAGCTGATCGAGTTAGGCCGCGGCGCGTAGCTCGGAGAGCGGCGGCCGCTGCACCGGAGCGACTCCGGCCGGCAGCGGCTCGGGCGCGCCGGCGGCCAGGAACGCCGCCGGCAGCGGTCCCTGGAGGCGGCCGTCACGCTCCAGGCGGGAGGCCATGGCGTGCAGCACGGCGTAGGCCATCGGCCCCAGATCGCGGAGCGGCTGGTGGGCGTTCTGGCGCACGTCGAGGTCGACCTGGGCGAGCCCTTCGAGCCCGACCTCGCGATAGGCGTCGAGCAGCAGCGCGATGTCGACCCCGTAGCCGCTGACGAACGGCAGGCGCGCGAGCAGCGAGCGCCGGGCCGCCACCTCGCCGGCCAGCGGCTGCTCGACGGCGGCCAGGTCGGGATAGAACATGTTGAGCAGCGGGCGCGCCGTCAGCTCGGTGACGCGGCCGCCGCCGTCGGGGAGGGTCACGTCGCCGATCCGGAACGGCCGGCGGTAGAAGCCCTTGACGAACGCGATCGAGGGGTCGAGCAGCAGCGGGCCGAGCAGGCCGCACGCGAAGTGGGCGCCGAATTGCTCAGAGTCGGCGTCGAGGAAGCAGACGATCTCCCCGCGCAAGACGCGCTGTGCCCGCCACATCGCGTCGCCCTTGCCGAGCACCGGCCCGAACTCGGGCATCAGCTCCTCCTGGTCGTGCACCTCGGCGCCGAGCGAGCGGGCGATGTCGCCGGTCCCGTCGGTCGAGTTGTCGACCACGACGATCTGGTCGATCAGGCCTTGTTCGGTGAGCGGCACGAGCTGGGCCAGAATCGGGGCAATCGTCGCGGCCTCGTTGCGGGCCGGCAGGCAGATCGAGACGCTCGCCGTCCGGCGCTCGGCCAGGCGCTCGGGCGGGAACTGCTCATGGGCGAAGCTGTGGTTGGCGCGCCAGGAGCGCGCGCGCATCGACATAGGCACAGGATGCCAGTTGGTCAGTCGCGGGGCAGCTTCTGCGCGAATGCCTCGAGCTTCGCCGGGTCGCGCAGGGGGCGGCCGTGGCCGAAGCAGACGAGCGCCGGCTCCAGCTCGGCCAGGCGGCGCATCGACTCGCGGTTGCGGGCCGGATCGGGGGTGAAGAACGACTTCGGCTCGTGCAGCCCCGGGATGCCGGTGAGCGTGTCGATGTTGGTGTACACGTCGCCGCAGATAAGCGTCCGGTCTGATTCCCGCCAGAACGCGACATGCCCCGCCGAGTGCCCGGGCACGTCGAGAACCTTGAAGCCGGCTACCTCGTCGCCCTCGTTCATCCGCCAGGCCACTGGATGGGCTGGGCCGGTGAACGCCTTGCCGATCAGCGTGTTGATCGGGTGCTTCGGCTGGCGCTCCATGATGCGGCCGTCCTCGACCGCGTCGGCGTCGCGCTCGCCGCACCACAACGGCAAGCCGAGCTTCTCGCACACCTCGTGGCTGGCGCCCTGATGGTCGGAGTGGGCGTGGGTGAGGGCGTGGGCGGTCACGGTGCGCCCGTTCAGCTCGCGGAGGATCCGCTTGGTGGCGTGGCGGCTCCCCGCGTCGACGAGCACGTCGCCCATCAGGTAGACGTTGATCGCGAACGGCGGAAAGCCGTCGAGCAGGTAGAGATCGTCGGCCAGGCGCTTCATCTGCGGGCGACCCTATTTGATTTCAGAACTGCGCTGTAGCGATCCGGCGCGCCACCGTGTCGGTCCAGCCGGCGTCGTTGAAGCGCTCGCGGACGGCGCTCGCGCTGGCTTCGTGGTCGTACGGCACCCGCCGGTGCTCCACCCGATCGCCGTTGTGCAGCAGCGCGTAGGCGGCGCGAGGATCGCCGTCGAACGGCATCCCCACGCTGCCCGGGTTGATCAGCTCGACACCACCCGGGCCGCCGCGGCGAAACGGCAGGTGCGTGTGGCCGAACACGAGCCGGCGCTCGGTGACGCCGCCGAGCAGCTCCTCATCCTCCTCGGACCCGGCAGCCTTTGGGGCGAACGAGCGCACGTCGGAGATCGGTGAGCCATGGACGTACCTCGTGCCTTGGATGACCGTCGCCTCCGGGAGCCCGGCGAGTTCCGCCGTCAGGGGCTCCCCAAGCGCGGCGCGGCACGCCTCGATCGCGCCCTGGATGACGTCGTTGTCCGGTGCTTGGGTCGCGTCGGCGGTCCAGCGCTCGCCATTGCCGCGGATCCAGGTCGCGGGCTGCAACTGCCTCAGCGCGGCGACCGTCTCCTCCGGCCATGCACCGAACAGCGCGTAGTCGCCACCGAGCAGGAACTCGGTGGCGCCGGCCTGGCGGGCGTCGTCGAGCACGGCGCTCAGCGCCGGCAGGTTGCCGTGCACGTCGTAGAGGAGGGCAGTCGTGGCCATCGGCCCAGGTAATAGCATCGCCGCCGTGCAGGTGCGAGGCCAGTCGCTGACGCTCCGCTACGCGACCCCGGCCGACGCCGCGGCGCTGCTCGAGCTCGGGTCAGATCCTGACGTGACGCGGTTCTTCTCCTGGGGGCCGTATCAAAACCTGGACGAGCCGGCGGCGTACATCGCCGGGCTGGAGGGTGAGCGGGCGCGAGGGGAGCGGCTGGATTTCCTGATCATTGACGGCGCGGATGGCCGGGTGCTCGGGGTGACCGGGCTGTCGGAGTTCGGCCGGCGGGATCGGCGGGCGGTCGTCGGGACGTGGCTGGGGAGGGGGTATTGGGGCACGGGGGTGAATCGCCTGTCGAAAGCTTTGATTTCCGCGTTGGCGTTTCGCACCCTGGGTTTGGAGCGCCTGGGGGCGTACGCGGATCTCGACAACCCGCGGTCGCAGCGCGCGTTGGAGCGGATCGGGTTCAGCCGGGAGGGGTTGCTGCGGCGCTGGCACCGCCACGGCGAGGCCGTCCACGATGTCATCGTCTATTCGTGGCTTCGCGCGGAGTGGGAGCGCTCGGAGTTGTCGCGAGAGCCGGTGGAGATCGAAGGCCAACCTCCGCGAAGCTTCAGCTGACGCAGAGAAAGTTCCGCTATGCGAAACAAACTGTGCGCGGGCTACGTCCGCCGGTCTTCCCAGCTGAACCCGCGCACGGCCAGCGCGATCCCCAGGACCGACCAGGCCGCGATCACCCCCAGGGCGCTGATGTTCGTGGCCAGCGACGTCCCCTTGACCATCGCCCCGGAGAGCCCGTCGATCAGATGCTTCAAAGGCAGTGCCTGCGCGATTCCCTTCAAGAACCCGGGCGCGCGAGCCGCGTCGTAGAACACGCCGGACACGAAGATCACGGGCAGGAAGACGGCGTTGACGTAGGCCGGCGCGGAATCGAAGTTCGGGATTGCGTGCGAGAAGGCGACGCCGAGCGAGGCGAAGCAGATCACGCCGGCGGTCACGAACACGACCAGCTCGACCCATTCCTTCGGCCAGCCGGTGCCGAAGAACAGCTTGCCGGCGACTGTGATGATCGCGATCTGCAGCGCGGCGTTGGTCACCGCGTTGCCGGCGATGCCGAGCAGGTAGGAGATCCCCGGCATCGGCGTCCCGCGAATCCGCTTGAGGATGCCCTGCTCGCGCAGGAACGTCATGTTGAAGGCCAGCGCCGTGAACGTGGTCGACATCACGGCCATGCCGGCGATCCCGGGCACGATCACGTTGAGGTCGTGCTGATTGCCGTGCAGGATGGCGCCGAAGAAGGCGAGGAACAGCAGCGGCAGCAGGAAGTTGAAGAAGGCTGCGCTCGGGTTGCGCCAGAACAGCCGGCGCTCGAGCCGGTACTGCCGCCAGGCGAGCAGCGCCACCTCGCTCATCGCCGCGCCCGCCCCCGCCGCCCGCGCCGGCTACCTCGCCGCCCGCCGACGCCGGCCCCGTCCTCGATGGCCTCGACCGGCAGCCCGGACGGCTCCGCCCCGTCCTCGGCGGTCAGCTCCAGGTACACGTCTTCCAGCGTCGGCCGCGTGACGGTGAGCGCGTCGAGCCGCTCCCCGCGCGCCAGCGCCGCGCCCGTCAACTCGTGCAGCAGGGTCGTCGGGTCGTCGGTCTGCTGCTCGACGATCCGCCCGTCGCCGTCGCGGTAAGCCACGCGATACGCGGCGCCGGCGTTCTCGCCCAGCGACCCGGGCGCCCCCTCGATCACGATCCGTCCGTCCTTGATGATCGCCACCCGGTCGGCCAGCGCCTGGGCCTCGTCGAGGTAGTGCGTGGTCAACAGCACGGTCTTGCCGAGCTCCTTCAAGGACCGGATCGTCTCCCACGCGTTGCGCCGGGCCGCCGGGTCGAACCCGGTCGTCGGCTCGTCGAGGAAGATCAGCTCAGGGTCGCCGACCAGGGCCAGGGCGAGGTCGAGACGCCGCAGCTGCCCGCCCGACAGCGTGCGCACCATTGCCTCCTGCTTGCCCTGCAAGCCGGTCAGCGCCACGACCTCGTCGACATCGCGTGGATGCGGGTACAGCGACGCGAAATGCGCCACCGCCTCGCGCACGCGGATGTGGCGGTACAGACCGGTGCTCTGCAGAACGATGCCGACACGGGCTCGGAAGGCACGCGGCCGCTGCCCGGGATCGAACCCAAGCACCGTGACCTCGCCGTCGCTGCGCGTGCGGTAGCCCTCGAGGATCTCGACCGTCGTCGTCTTGCCGGCCCCGTTGGGACCGAGCAGTCCGAACACCTCGCCACGGCGGACGTCGAAGTCGATCCCGCGCACGGCTTCGAAGTCCCCGTAGGTCTTGCGCAGTCCGCGCACGTCGATCGCCAGCTCGGTCACGCAAAGATCATGGCAGCGAGTGGGAGACTTACGGGCCGACGTGCGCACCGTCCTCAAGCTTCCGGTCTACCGGCGTCTACTCGCTGCCTACACGCTGACGCAGCTCGCGTGGTCGATCGGCACCCTGGCGCTGGCCGTCCTCGTCTACCGCCGCACCGGCAGCGCGGTCGGCGCCGCGGCGTTCTTCATCTGCGCTCAGTTCCTGCCCGCGCTCATCTCGCCGCCGCTCGTGGCCCGGCTCGACCAGCGGGCGGCCCGGCGCGTGCTGCCGGTGCTCTACGCCATCGAGGCTCTCGCGTTCGCCGGCTTGGCCGTCGTGGCCGACAACTTCTCGCTCGCGCCGCTCCTCGGCCTGGCCCTGCTCGACGGCGCGGTGGCGCTCGCCGCTCGCTCGATCGCACGGGCCGCGACGGTCGCGGTGACGGCGCCCGTCGGTCTGCTGCGCGAAGGCAACGCCCTGGCCAACGCCGCCTTCTCGATCTGCTTCATGGTCGGCCCGGCACTCGGCGCGGTGATCGCCAACGCGGCGGGGACGAGTGCGGCGCTGCTGGTCGGGGCCGGCATGTTCGCGGTGATCACGCTCACGCTGGCCACCGCCACCGGACTGCCGGCCGCCCTGCCCGGACGCGACAAAACGCGCGGCCGGTTGCGCGCCGCGTTCCACTATGCGGCCGAGCATCGTCGGATCCGCGCCCTGCTCTGGCTCCAGGCCGCGGCACTGGTGTTCTTCACGGTGTCGATCCCGGTCGAGGTTGTGCTGGCCGAGAAGACGCTTCACTCGGGGCGCGGCGGCTACGCCGCCCTGCTGTCCTCGTGGGGTCTCGGCACGGTCGCCGGCAGCGCCGCTTTCGCACGTTGGCGCTCGCGTCCCGGACGGGCTCTCATAGCGTTCAGCTCGGCCTCGATCGGAGTCGGCTTCGTCGTCATGGCGGCGGCGCCGTCGCTGGGTGTCGCGATCGTCGGGGCCGTGTTCGGCGGCATCGGCAATGGGGTCGAGGCCGTGGCGGCGCGCACACTGCTCCAGGAGCAGGTCGAGCAACGCTGGATGGCGTTGATGATGTCGCTCAACGAGTCGCTGTTCCAGGCCGTGCCGGGTGCCGGGATCCTGCTCGGCGGCGCGATCACCGCGCTCGCCAACCCACGCGTGGCGCTGGCCGTGGCCGGCGGGGGCGCGCTGGCCGCCGGCCTCGCCGCCTGGTTCGTACTCGAGCCCGGCCCGGGTCCAACGGATCGCCGTCGCCAAAGCGGCGACGAGCCCCCGGAACCGGAGCCGGCGGAAGTCACGGAATCCGCGATCGCCACCAACTGAGCGGTACGGTTGCCGCACCTTGCGCCGCGCCTGCATCGATATCGGCTCGAACACGACGCGGCTGCTCGTCGCGGACGGCGACGCCGACCAGCTCACCGAGGTGCATCAGGAGCGCGCGTTCACTCGGATCGGGCACGGCGTGCGCCTGGACGGGATGATCTCGCAGGACAAGATCGCCGATGTCGTCGAGGTCGTGATCGGCCAGCTGCACACGGCGCAGCGCCTGGGCGCGCAGGAGGTCCGGGCCGTGGCCACGGCGGCCATCCGCCAAGCGGCCAACGGGGCCGCGCTGGTCGAGGCGATCCGTGCGGCGTGCGGCGTGAGCGTCGACGTCCTGTCGGGCGACGAGGAGGCGCGACTGGCCTTCGTCGGCGCGGCGCGCACACTCGACCACGCGCCGGCCGGCGAGCTCGGCGTGGTCGATGTCGGCGGCGGCTCGTCCGAGCTCGTCGTCGGCCGCGCCCCGGATCAGGTCAGCTGGTGCACGTCGTTCGCAATCGGGTCGGGCGATCTGGCCGACGGCTGCCTGCGCTCGGATCCGCCGTCGGCCGACGAGCTGGCCGAGGCGCGTGAGCGCGTGGCCGGCGCCGTCCACGGACTTCAGGCCCCACATCCAGCCGAGGCGGTCGCCGTCGGCGGGAGCGCCACGTCGCTTCGCCAGTTGGCCGGGCCGTTGCTCGACGCGGCCGCGTTCGCGCGCTCGCTGACGCTGCTCGGCAGCCAGCCGGCAGCCGAGGTGGCGAGGCGGTTTGGATTGGAGCTGGAGCGCGTGCGGCTGCTGCCCGCCGGCTTGCTGATCCTGGAGGCCGCCTCGCAGATGTTCGGCACCTCGCTCCAGATCGCCCGCGGCGGCGTCCGCGAGGGCGTGCTGCTCGAGGCGAGCCAGTGAGGCCGGGCCGGTGAGCGCCAGCGAGCCCGCGCTGCCGCCGCGCGAGGCGCTCGCGGACGTGCGCGTCCGTGCGCCCACGCGCGGCAACCGAAAGCTCGAGCGGCTGCTCGGGGCCGTCAACGCCGACGATCAGGTCAAGGCGTGGTGGCACGTGTCGGCGGTCAACGCCACGCGCCGGTTGCAGATGAGCGATCACAGCTGGGTGCACATCCAGGTCGTGCTCAACATCGCTCTGCGCCTCGGGCGGCTGTTGTTCCGTCGCGGCGTCGTTCCCAGCGTGGTCACCGATTACGGCATGAACGAGCGCGACGCCGAGGTGGTGATCGCGGCTGCCTGCCTGCTGCACTGCGTCGGCATGTCGATCCACCGCGACGATCACGAGCGCTTCAGCCTGTTCCTGACCGCCGACCGCCTCGGCGGCCTGCTGGCCGGCGCCTACGATGAGCCGGAGCGCACGATCATCGTCTCCGAAGCACTGCACGCGATCATCGGCCACCGGCGCAAGGGGGCGCCGTTCACCGTCGAGGCGGGGATCGTCCGCGTGGCCGACGCCCTCGACATGGCCCGTGGGCGCTCGCGCGTGCCGTTCGAGGCCGGCCACCAGAACATCCACTCGCTGTCGGCCTACGCGATTGAGGAGGTCAAGATATCGCCCGGGCGCGACCGCGCTGTCCGGGTCGAGATCGAGATGTCCAACAGCGCGGGGATCTTCCAAGTGGACGAGCTGCTGGCCACCAAGCTACGAGGCTCCGGGCTGGAGCAGCACATCGAGGTGATCGCGCGGATCGACGCCGAGCACGAACAGCGCCTGATCCCCGTGTTCCGTATTTAGTCTCGGCAAAGCCGTAACAAATACGGACCTGGGTGCGGGATGGCGGGTCGATGAAAACCGCAATGCCAGCACGCGCTCAGCCCGGCCGCAGCGGTCCCACGAGACCCGCGGCGCCTGCTGGACAGGGGCGGCGGCGGTGGATCCTTCGCGGCTTCGCGGCCCTCGGGCTACTTGCCCTCGCCTTCCACATCGCCCACGGCGAGCTCGGCCTGGGCGGACACTCCCTCGACAGGTTCACCGACGACTGGCTGTATGACGCGATCGTCGTCGGCGCTGCCGTGGCGTGCTTCGTCCGCGGTCTGCTTGTCCGCGGCGAGCGCGTCGCATGGCTGCTCATCGGCGTGGGCATCGCCTTCGACGCGGCCGGCGAGATCTACTACTCGCTGGCCTTCGGCGAATCGGGCACGCCGCCGATCCCCTCGATTGCCGACGCCCTCTACCTCCTCTACTACCCCTTCTCCTATGCCGGGCTGGTGCTGCTCGTGCGCGCGCGGGTTGACCGCGTTCGCCCGAGCATGTGGCTCGACGGAGCGATCGCCGCGACTACCTCGGCGGCGCTGATCACGGCACTGGCCTTCGACGCGATCATGCGCGGC
>JBJMLD010000177.1:0-6822 GCA_045805545.1 Solirubrobacteraceae bacterium
TCGCCACCCAGCTCTCGGATCGTCTCGGCCGACCCGACGAGGTCGCGAAGCTGGTGTGCTTCTTGGCCTCCGACGACGCGGCATTCATCACCGGAGCGGCCTACACGGTGGACGGTGGCGCGACGGCCTGGCACGGGGTGCGGAGCTAGCCCAGCAGGGACGGGGTTCGGCTGACCCGCGCTGGCGCCGGCCCACCGCCGGCCGGACGCTCCCGACGTGTCCCAAACTGACATCAAGTTTTGCCATCCGGCGAGACGCGACCAATCGATGCCAGGTCCATAGTCCACGCACATACGCGTAAGGAGTAGTTACTGACGCTTTCCGCAAATTCTACTTGACATCAGTTCAGTTTAGTGCGTATGATCCACCCTCGGCTGCACACCCACGGGACCGAACCGGGGCCAGCCGCGAGGAGACGGAGAGAAAGCGTGACTACCAATTCCGCCATCGCCCAAGCGCTACGCGGCGGGCCGACTGCCGCAACGGCGGCGCTGGCCGTGCAAGGCCTGTCGAAGACATTCCCGGGCACCCGCGCGCTGATCAACGCCTCGATCGAGATTCGGCCGGGCGAGGTCCACGCGCTGGTGGGTCAGAACGGCTCCGGCAAGTCGACACTGATCAAGACGCTGGCCGGCTACCACACCTCCGATCCCGGCGCGACGGCCGAGCTGGACGGCGAACAGTTCGAGCTCGGCCATGACGTTCCCGACGGGCTGAGGTTCGTGCATCAGGACCTCGGGCTCGTGCTCGAGCTCAACGCGATGGACAACCTGGCTCTGCGCGGCGACTTCATCCGCGGGTTCGGCGGCCGCGTCCGCTGGAGCGAGCAGGTCCGCGAGACACACCGGATCCTCGAGCGCTTCGACGTCGAGCTCGACATCCACCGGCCGCTGGCCGAGGCGACGCCGGTACAGCGCACAGTGGTGGCGATCGCGGGCGCGCTTCAGGGCTGGCACGGCGGCGGCTTGCTCGTGCTCGACGAGCCGACCGCGGTCCTTCCCCACGACGAGGTCGAGCGCCTGCTCCAGATGGTGCGCGAGGTGCAGCGCAGCGGCACCGCAGTCCTGTACGTCTCGCATCGCCTCGACGAGATCTTCGAAATCGCCGACCGGGTAACGATCCTGCGCGCCGGCCAGGTGGTGGACACCCTGCCGGTCGGCGACGTCGACCACCGCGGCCTGGCCCAGCTGATGGTTGGTGCCGACGTGGACCCCGACTACCGCGCGCCGGTGGCCGCCCGCCCGGATTCACCCGTCGTGCTCGAGCTCCGCAACGTCCATGGGCGGCGGCTGCACGGACTCGACCTCGACGCGCACCGCGGCGAGATCCTCGGCGTCGCCGGCCTGGCTGGTGACGGAGTGAACGAGCTGCCCTATCTACTCGCCGGACACCCGCGTCATCCCGCCACGGGCACGATCCGGCTGCCGCAACGCTCGAGCGAGTGGACCGACGTCGCCAATGCGGCCAGCCTCGGCATCCCACTCGTCCCGGCGGACCGTGCGCACGAGGCGATCGTCCCCGAGTTCGCCGTGCGCGAGAACCTGAGTTTGTCCGTGCTCGACCGGCTCGGTTCGCACGGGAAGCTGCGGCGCGCCGCCGAGCAGGAGTTGGTGGAGCGCTGGACACAGAAGCTAGGCGTCGTGACCGCCAGCTCCGAAGCGCCGATTGCGACCCTGAGCGGCGGCAACCAGCAGAAGATCGTCGTGGCGCGCTGCCTGGCGCGCGACCCCGAACTGCTCGTCCTTTCCGAGCCGACGGCGGGGGTCGACATCGGCACCCGCGTCGCGATCTACGAGCTCATCGCCGGTCTGGCGCGTGACGGCCTGACCGTGATCGTCTCGTCATCGGATCTCGGTGACCTGCTGGCGATGTGCACCCGGATTGTCGTGCTCAGCGACGGACAGGTCCGCTCCGAGCTCGGCGGTGAAGGACTCACAGAACACGCACTGGTGAACGCGATAGAGGGAGACCGAAGTGCAGACGGTGACACCCATGCCAACGAATGACGTGCTGCAGTCGGCGCCCGCCGAGGCGCCCGCGCGGCCGGCGCCCCCGAAGCCCGCACCCGGGCCGTCGCTCGCCGAGCGTCTGCGCCGCGGCCTCGCCTTCAATCGAATCGGGGCCGTGTATGTGTGGCTCGCGATCGTCGTCGTGTTCTCGATCTGGGTTCCGGACACGTTCCCGACGATGTCCACGGTCAAGCAGGTCCTGAACGCCAACGCGATCACGGCGCTGGCCGCGCTGGCCATCACTATCCCGCTCGCGGCGCGCGTATTCGATCTGTCCTTCGCCTACACGATGACCCTGACCGGGGTGATCACCGCGCACCTGCTGTCCGTCGGCGTGGCCCTGCTGCCGGCGATCCTGCTCGGGCTGGCTGCCGGCGTCGTCATCGGCGTCATCAACGCGACTGTCGTCGTCACCATGCGGATCGACTCGTTCATCGGCACGCTCGCCACCGGCTCGCTCATCCAGGCACTGATCACGATGGCCACAGGCGGGACGGCGATCATCAGCACCAAGCTCCAGAACGGGTTCACCGACATCGGCCAGACGAACATCGGCGGCTTCACGCTGCCGGTCCTGTACGTGCTCGTCGTCGCCGTCGCCATGTGGTTCCTGCTCGAGCACACGGCCACGGGCCGGCGACTGTACGCGACCGGTTTCAACCCGGACGCCGCGAAGCTGGCCGGTGTCCGCGTCGACCGTTTGCGCTTCGCGTCGCTAGTGGTATCCGGCACCCTGGCCGGAGCCGCCGGACTTGTGCTCGCCTCGACCGTCGGCTCAGGTGATCCGAGCGCCGGCACCTCCTACCTGCTGCCGGCCTTCGCCGCCGCGTTCCTTGGCGCCACGCAGCTCAAGCATGGTCGGTTCAACGCGTTCGGAACCCTGATCGCCGTGCTGCTGCTCGGCACCGGCACGACTGGACTCGGTCTGGCGAGTGCCCCGCAGTGGGCCTCAGACATGTTCGTCGGCGTCGTGCTGATCGCGTCGCTCGCCCTGACCGGCCTCCAGCGCCGCGCCAGCGTCGGCGACGCCGGCCGGCTGCGCCTGCTTCTGCGGCGACTTCGTCCGAGCGAAAGCTGAAACCAACCGTCCATCCGGCGATCCACGCCGACTACCCCAACCCAACCCCCCGTGGAGGAGACAACAGTCATGTTCCAATTGACGCCGGCGCGGAGCCGGCTCCGTCGCGCCGCCGGCGTGGCGGCCGGCACACTGATGGTGGCCGTCGTTGCTGCCGGCTGCGGTTCGTCGAGCAGTTCGAGCTCAGGCTCGAGCGCCAGCAGCAACTCGAACGTAAGTGCGGCCCAGCAGGTCGTCTCGCAGGCGATGCAGCGGCCTGGGGCAATCACCGTGTCCAAGCCGGTCGGCAAGACGGTGCCGAGCGGCAAGAAGGTCGCGTTCATCAGCTGCGGCGTTTCGGTCTGCCAGATCCAAGGCCAGATCGTCGCGCAGGCCGCCAAGGCCCTCGGCTGGTCGACGAGCGTGGTGACGACGGACGGGACGCCTACCAGCGTGCAGGCCGCATATGACACAGCGGTGCGCCAAGGCGCGAACGCGATTGTCACCACTGCCGCGCTTCGCGCTGAAATCGCCTCGAAGCTCCCGGCGTTGCAGTCGAAGGGCATCGTCGTCTCCAACTGCTGCACCACCGACCCGGTGGCAGCTCCGTTCATCTACAACACGAGCACGCCGCCGCAGGCAGCGGTCGGCGGGAAGTACCTGGCAGCTGAGATCGCCGCCGACAGTAAGGGCAAGGCGAACACGCTGTACGTGAACATTCCCGCGTTCAATATCCTCAGCTCGCTGGGCGCGACGCTCAAGTCCTCCTACCAGCAGTACTGCCCGAAGTGCGGATATGCGTCGATCGACGTGTCGCTGACGCAGCTGGCTAAGGCGCCGAACCTGATCGTGTCCTACCTGCGTAGCCACCCGTCGGTGAACTACGTGGCGCTGTCGGTGGCGAACCAGCTCGACAATGGGCTGCCCGCCGCGCTCGCAGCGGCCGGTTTGTCCCACGTCAAGATCGTCGGCCAGGGCGGTGGCCCGACCGACTTCCAGTACGTGGCCAACGGCCAGGAGCTGGCGCTGGTTCCGTTCGACTACTACAGCGTCGACTATCAGATGGTCGATGCGCTGGCGCGTCACTTCGCCGGCGTTCCGGTGCAGCAGACGCCACCGCCGATGTGGCTGGTGACGAAGGCCAACCTGCCGGCCGCCCACTCGGACCTGTTCCCGAACGTGACCGGGTACCAGAGCCAGTTCATGAAGCTCTGGGGCAAGACGTCCGCGTAAATGGGCCCCGCCGTAAGTTCGGCGGCCATTTAGGACCCACCCCGCGCCCCGGCCGGCCTCCGCCCCTCTCCGGAGGCCGGCCGGGCGCACGTCCAAGGAGTGATCGATGCTGGATGACGCGAGCGTCAAGTTCCTCAGCGAACTGGCGGCCAGCGGGCTTCCGCCGATGCACGAGCTCACCCCGAGTGAGGCGCGCGAGGCGGGCAAACGGATGGTCGAGCTCTACGGCGAGGGGCCGCACATGGCCCGCGCGCAGGACCTCGACATCGAGGCGGCCGATGGCGGCCTGATCGGTCTGCGGCTGCTCGTACCCGACGGACCCACAGCCGGGGTGATCGTCTACTACCACGGTGGCGGATGGGTGCTCGGCGCGCCTGACCAGTACGACACGCTGGCCCGGTCCCTGGCACAGCGCACCTCATGCGCAGTCGTACTCGTCGACTACCGGCTCGCGCCCGAGCACCGGTACCCAACAGCGGTCAACGACGCCTGGACCGCACTGGAATGGGTGGACGCACACCTCCAGCGGATCGCCGGTCGTCACGTGCCGCTGCTCGTCGCCGGCGACAGCGCGGGCGGAAACCTGGCGGCGGTCGTGGCTCAGCGGGCGCGCAGCGACGGGCCGGAGATCGCGCTCCAGGTGCTGGTCTACCCCGTCACCGATTGCGACCTCGATGTCGCGTCCTACCTCGAGCCAGAGAATCAGCTGATCGTCGGCCGCGAGACGATGGCCTGGTTCTGGGATCACTACCTGCCCGAGCCGGCGCAGCGCGCCGACCCCGAAGCCTCGCCGCTTCGCGCAAGCACGCTGGCCAGCGTTGCGCCCGCCGTCATCCTGACCGCGGAGCACGACCCCCTTCGCGATGAAGGCGAGGCATATGCGCGGCGACTGGCCGACTACGGCGTGCGCGTCGAGCACAAGCGCTTCGAGGGTCAGATGCACGGGTTCTTCATGCTCGTCGGGCTCCTGCCCGCGAGCGCCGCCGGGCTCGACCACGTGGCGGCGGCGATCAACCGGGAGCTCGCCCCCGTCGCCGAGCTCGACGCGGTCGTCGTCGGCGCCGGCTTCGCCGGCCTGTATGCGCTGCACCGGCTGCGCGGCCTCGGACTGCGCGTGCGCGTGTTCGAACAGGGCGACGGCGTCGGCGGCACCTGGTACTGGAACCGGTATCCCGGCGCCCGGTGCGACATCGAGTCGCTCGACTACTCGTACTCGTTCTCGGAGGAGCTCGAGCAGGAGTGGGAGTGGAGCGAGCGCTACCCGACGGGTCCGGAGATCCTCGGCTATCTGAATCACGTCGCCGATCGCTTCGACCTCCGGCGCGACATCCAGCTGAGCACGCGGGTCGAGCGGGCGGAGTACGACGAGACGGCTGAGCGGTGGCTGCTCACCACCGCCGACGGCGCCCGGTTCTCGGCGCGCTATTGCGTCATGGCGTCCGGCTGCCTGACCTCAGTGAACCGACCGGAGTTCGAGGGCCTCGACGACTTCCGGGGTGAATGGCGCCACACTGCGCGCTGGCCACACGACGGCGTCGAGCTGGCCGGCAAGCGCATCGGAGTGATCGGCACCGGATCAACCGGGATCCAGCTGATCCCGCAGCTGGCCAGACAGGCCGGGCAGCTGCACGTATTCCAGCGCACCGCGAACTTCAGCATGCCGGCACGCAACACGCCGCTCGACCCCGACGTTCAGCGAAGCGCAAAGGCCGACTATCGCGAGCGCCGGCGGTTGGCCCGCGAGTCGCTCAGCGGCGTGCCGCGTTCACACCCCGATGCCATCCCGCAGCGCTCGGCGCTCGACGCCACACCGGCCGAGCGGGAGCGAATCTTCGAGCGCGGCTGGGCGGAGGGCGGTATCGGCGGCGTCCTGCTCGCTTTCAACGACATCAACGTGAACCCAGAGGCAAACGCCGTCGCGGCCGAGTTCGTGCGCTCGAAGATCCGACAGATCGTGGACGACTCTGAGACTGCCGAGCGGCTGTGTCCGACGACCCATCCGATCGGAACCAAGCGCATCTGCGTCGACATCGACTATTACGAGACCTACAACCGGGACAACGTCACGCTCGTCGACGTCCAGGCTGATCCGATCGAGCGGATCACATCGACCGGGATCAAGACGCGCGATGCTCACTACGAGCTCGATCTGATGGTGTTCGCCACCGGTTTCGACGCGATCACCGGAGCACTGCTCGAGATCGACATCCGCGGCCGCGCCGGGCAGACGCTGAGACAGAAATGGTCCGAGGGTCCGCGGACCTACCTCGGCCTCACACTGGCGGGCTTCCCCAACATGTTCCTCGTGACCGGACCGGGCAGCCCGTCGGTTCTGAGCAACATGGTCTGCTCGATCGAGCAGCACATCGACTGGATTGCGGACTGCATCGGCTATCTGCGCGAGCGGGGCGTCGACACGATCGAGGCCACCGAGGATGCGGAGAGCGGGTGGGTGGATCATGTGGCAGAGGTGGCCGGAGCGACGCTGTTCCCGCACGCGAACTCGTGGTACATCGGCGCCAA
>JBJMLD010000178.1:0-8425 GCA_045805545.1 Solirubrobacteraceae bacterium
ACCACGCCCTAGTCGGCGACTACGTGATCGCAGTTCTCGCCGAGTGCTCGTCCCGTGATAACGATCAGCAATGATCGAGACGTCGCCGAACGATCGCCAGCGTCGGCGAACCCGGCGATGTCGAAAGCGGTCGTGAGCGTCGGCATCGGCGGCGTGTCTGCCTGACGCGCCTACAGCAGCCACGACACGCACGCTGCCCCTAAGCATGGAAAGGGGAAGCGCGGAGATCGCGCTAAATGGCCGGTGCGTCCGGGAGCGGCGGCCCCACCGCTGGCCCGTCCCCGCTGCTTAGCCGCTTGCAATATCCGCACGTCCGGCTAGCACCCCACGCATCGAACCCGTCTGACGACCGCTCGCGGTCGGCATGCACGCTATCCGCGCATTGGAGGGAGATCCTCGGCGGCGCGTGGATGTATGAAGCGAGCTGACAGCGGGTCCCGGCCCTGGCCGACGCGAGCGTTCCGGTCGAAGCGCAGAGTGTCGGAAGCAGCCCGGCCCAGAAGCGTGGTCGCAAGGGGAGAATCGCCGGTGACGATCAGGCCCGACTCACCCTTGCCGGACCATTCCCGTGTCCCCGGGTGCATGGCGGCCGCGCCTACGACGTCGGCGCAGAGCATTCGCGCATATACGCCGGTTCAGAGGCCAGGCGTGACGAGTAGGCTTGATCCGATGGCCAGCGCGATTAGGCGTTCGCCGCTTGCCTCCTTCGTGGTTTTGGCGTACGCGCTCTCGTGGGCGTGGGCGTTCCCGTTCGTGGCCGCTGGAGACGTGGTGAGAAAGGGTGTGGGTTGGCCGACCCATTTCTCGGCGCTTCTCGGCCCGGCCCTCGCGGCGTTTGCGGTGACGGCGGTGGTCTGGGGTCGTATGGGAGTTCGCGACCTTCTCGCGCGGATCGCCCGCTGGCGTATGCCCTTGCGTTGGTGGGCCGCGGCGTTCAGCCCGGCCGCTTTTCTCGGTGTTGCGCTCGCGGTTGCATCGGCCGCCGGCAAGCTGCCACGCGGGAGCGACTTCGGGCGCTACACCGGTCTGTCGGCGATCGGCGTCTTTGCAGTGTGCGTGATCGTGATCGTCCTCACCTCCGGTGACCGGAGACTTGGATGGGCGGCCCCATCAGCCCGACGGTCGTGCAGGTTGAGCGCGCGGGCCATCCGCGGGCCGGCGCGCGCCGGGCATCCGGCCGGGATCGCGCGTCCGCTTGGTTTGCTCGAGGCGATGCGGACCCGTCGACAGCGGCCGGCCGCAGCGCGCGCAGCTGTCGCCATTGAGCCAGACGAGAACAACGGGCATCACCCGACCGCAGCTCGAGCAGCGAACCCGAATCCGGTCGAACACGACGCCGCCGCGCGAGGGCGGGTCATTCGGCTGAAACGGCTGCGCCCTCATCCTGAGATCCCCACCGCATGAGCCGGTTGTTGCGCGGAGAATGGACGCCGGGCGGGTCCGGTCTTGCCGTCGAGCAGTTCGACGGCGTCGAATCCCTCCAGCGGGCGGTCGACGAAGAAAATCTCGAGCGTGATGTCCGGCTCGACGTGCGCCTGGGAGAGGAACGCGATCACCTTGCGGCCGGTCAGCTGCTCGATCATCGCCGTGTAGCGCTCGGCCATCAGGCGCTGGAAATCCTCGCGCATCGCGATCACCCGCTCGCCCCGGTCGTAATCGTCGCTGTCCATCATGGTCTGCTCCAGCGCGGTGAACCCGCTGCCGCGCAGCACGCACACGACGATGTCGTCCAGGACGTAGCTTTTCGCCTTCATCGGTCCGCGGCCGTAGTGCTCGCGCATCAGCTTCACGATCCCGTTTGAGATCGCCGAGAGCAGATACCCTCCGCGAAGCTCGCCCGGGGCGACCGGTTGGTCGGGGCTCACTGTGTGTTCCTGCCGCCGGCGGGGTTTCGCTCCAGCGCCGCGGTGGTGAGCTTCCGGACCTCCACGGCCTCCGTTCGTAGCCCTCGGGAGTATTCGCGCAGCATCCGGGAGTGCTCACGCAGGTTGCGGGATGCAGCCGCCAAGCGGTGGCCAGGCGCTTGGCTGAGCACGGTCGACGCGGGGTCGCCGGTGGTGTTCGTCATCGTTCCTCCGGTAGCTCGCCTTTACCACCCAACCCGTTGCGGTTGGATTGATCGGGACGCCAGCCTGAGGATCGAGCCGGCCATCGTCCGCCGAGGGGAAGAGCGGACAGAACGGACCATAGCACGACGGTGGTGCTCTCAGCTGAGTGCGGTCATGCTTTGAGACGATGGGCGCGTCGTCCCCGATCGATCCCTTACGGGTGCTCGTCGCCGGTGAACGGGCGCATCGGCTTGACCAGATCGCGACGGTTCTGGGCGTGCTGGGCCACGAGGTGATCGCAGAGCTGACCGATGTCGCAGAGCTCGCGCGCGCGATCAGGCTCGAGCGCCCGGACGTGGCGATCGTCGGCGTTGGCGAGGACAAGCCGCACGCGCTGGAGCTGATCTCCGAGATCGTCCACCAAGCCGTTTGTCCGGTGATCGTCGACGTCGACGCTGAGGACCCGGCGTTCCTCGATGAGGCGGCCACGCGCGGAGTGTTCGCGTACATCGAGGACGGCGGGCGCGATCAGATGCAAAGCGCGCTCGGGATCGTCCTGCGCCGCTACGCGGAGCTCGCCCGCGTGCGCGGCGCGCTCGGCCGCCAGGCGATCATCGAGCAGGCCAAAGGCATCCTGATGGAACGCCACGGCCTCAGCGCGCGTGACGCGTTCGAGAGTCTCCGCCAGCACGCCCGCAACACCAACCAGACCGTGTACGACGTCGCCGAGGCTGTGACCCTGAGCTACTCGCTTTTCCGCTCCTCGCCCACGGGCGAGGACTGAAACCGAAGCCGGACGATCGGCTCCAGCGACGAGCTCAAGCTGAGGAGTCGTCCTCCTGGCCCGCGCCGGAGGCGGCTGGTGGCTCGGCCGCGCTCGACCACGGGGACACGGATCCGGCGAGGATGCCCGCCATACCGTCGAACACCGGGCCGACGTGAAGCCCTTGCCCGTCGATCGTGTACTCGTGGATCCGGGTGTCGTGCGCCGACGCGCGGATCTTCAGAACGCAAACCGCCCGGCGCACCGTGGCCGCGACCTCCACATAGCGCAACAGGATCACGACGTCGGTGAGCGTGGAGACGTGGGCCTCGGTGACCGAATCGGGTCCCAGCAGCGTCGCGGTGGTCGAGGTGAACATGCTGCTGATTTCGCTGCGGCGCAGATACGACGAGATCCCGACGATGAAGTCGCGCAGCCCCCGCGGCGTCGAGACCCGCTCGAGCGCGGACAGGTTGTCGATCGCCACCCGCTCGGGCTTGAACTCGTCGATCAGCTTGCGCAGGGTGACGAAATGATTCTCGAGCGACGCCTCCTCCGGGTAGGTGCCCAGCACACGAACCAGACCAGCACGCTCCATCGCTTCGAGATCGAAGCCCCAGCTCTGAGCGCCTCGGAGCATCTGCTCGCGGCTCTCCTCGAAGGAGAGCAACAGTGAACGCTGCCCCAACCTCACGCCAGCAGCCGCGAAAGTGGTCGCAACCAGCGTCTTGCCAGTGCCGGTCGGGCCCGACACGAACAGCACCGCGTCGCGGTGCACTCCCTCACCGAGCATCCGGTCAAGCTCCGCGTTACCGACGCTGACCCGCTCAAGCGACGCGTGCTCGCGCTCAGAGATCAATGCGACCGGGAGCACAGAGATCCCCTCGCCGGGAACGATCGCGAACGAGAACTCCCCGATCCGGTGCGGCATCCCGCGGAGCTTGAGGATCTCGAGCGTACGCCGACGATTCCCCTGCTCGGCGACGTTGCGCAAGATCACCACATTGTCGGCGACGAATTGCTCGACCCCGAAGCCGGCGACCGACCCGTACTCCTGGTCGCGCTCGGCCGTGATCACCGCAGTCACCCCGAGCTCCTTCAGCGCGATCACCAGCCGCGCCAGCTCAAAACGCACAAGCCCAGGGTCCGGGAACCGCGCGAAGATCGTCGCAAGCGAGTCGAGCGCGACCCGCTTCGCGTCGACCGTCCGGACCGCCTGCGCGATCCGCTCGACCAGAGCACCCAGGTCAAACGCGCCGACCACCACCTGCTCGCGCGGCTCCGGCGAGGCATCCACAAACGCCCATTTCCGCTCCGCCTCCCAAGCGGCGATGTCGTAACCGAACGACGCCATGTTCGCCCGCACGTCAGCCGGGGTCTCCTCGAAATCGACGAACACGCCCGCCTCGCCGAACTCGCTGACCCCCCGAGCCAGGAATTCAACCGCGAACACGGTCTTCCCAGTACCGCTCGTGCCGCTTACCAGCGTCGGCCGGCCGGCCGGCAGCCCGCCAAGGGCCAGCTCGTCAAAGCCGCTGATGCCGGTCGGTAGCCGTGGCACGCCCTGCGTCGAGGTGCTCATCGCTCAGGCTCCTTGTTCGTAGGCCGCTTCAGGGTCGGGGAGCTCCAGCGCGAGCGCCGCCAACCGCCGGTCCGACAGATCACCAATCACCCAACGCGACGGCCCAGGCGCCAATCTCAGGACCGTCGGCGTTGCCAGGACGCGATCCTGCTCGGCGAGCTCAGGCTGTTTGCGCACGTCAACGACCTCGATCTCGTACGCGCCCGGCACGCGAGCCTCACAGATCGCCCGCAGATTGCCGACCGCAACAGCCGAGCGCAGCGCAGTGCCCGTCACGTACACCCGGAACTTCAAACGTTGCACCCGCCCCACCCCCTTCAGACACACGCCTCAACCGCCCAGCGCAGCACACGGTCGACGATCACGTCCGACCACGTGCCCGCGGCTGACCGACCAGTTACCGTGATCTCGACAGTAGCGCGAAGCGCACACCGCCAGTCAAATGATCGGCTCGGGTGCTTCCAGCGCGCTTGCGTCCATGCGCGCGTCGTCCCCCGGCCCACACTGAGCATGACCCTCCGCGGCCGGCACGGAACAAGCACG
Organism: Solirubrobacteraceae bacterium; assembly: GCA_045805545.1. GTDB lineage: Bacteria > Actinomycetota > Thermoleophilia > Solirubrobacterales > Solirubrobacteraceae > Palsa-465. The sequence goes on from JBJMLD010000178.1 coordinate 4,937, forward strand.
GAACGGATGCCCGCGGTCGGCTATCGGTCTAAGCCTGCGGGCAGAGCGCCCGCGAGCCGCCACGAGCGGCCCGAACGCGAGGGCCCGGCAGTCGGAGCGCCACCCACCGGACCCTACGTACACTGAGGCTAACCAATCCTCAGCAATTCGGTCCGTGCTTTGTCGGCCCGCGATCGAGGCACGCGCCTCCCGGGTGGCTGGAACGCCCAAAGGCGGGTCCGGGGGATGGCCGGACGACAAGCGAACGCACCCCGAGCGGCATCAGCTCGGCAGCGGCCACCGTGGACTCCCGCTTCGCCGGCTGGATGCGGCACTCTCGCCCGATCACGCAGGCTGCGCCCTGCTTTTGCCTCGGTGCTGTAAATCGGGGTTGCAGCGTCCGGGTCCTCGTATGCCCGGAACGGCGCACGCGGCCCGCGAGCGCTCGACGGCCGACTCGATGCGCCCGGTGCTAGCCAGATGCCCGGATGTTGCATGAGCACCAAAGCAGCAGCAGCGCCGCTAGCGGTCGCGTTGCGCTCCCGGACACGGCGGGTCGCGGATCGCGGGGATGCGTGGTAGCTGCCTCGGTGTGTGATGGGGTCTGCGTTGAGCGCCGCGGGCCGGTGATGCGCCGCTCACCGTCCGCGGTTGGCGCGGCTACGGTCGTAGGCCGGCGCTGGCCGGGATCACGGGCGGCCGGCGGTGGTGCACGGTGTCGACGATCTCGCGAGTGTCGATGCCTTGCAAGTAGATCGAGGTGATTCCCAGGTGCGCGTGCCCGAGCTGCCGTTGGATGATGGGCAGCGGGATGCCCTGGTGGGCCATCTCGATCGCGTGCGCGTGGCGCAGCTGGTGCGGCGCGAACCGCCGGCGCACGCCGGCCTGGGCTGCCAGTCGGCGCAGCTCGCCGCGGGCAGCGGTGGCTGACCAGCCGCGTCCACGGGTCGGGCCGGCGAGGATGCAGAACAGCGGCCCAACAGGCAGCTCGACCCGATGCGCGGTCCAGCGGTCGACATGCTCCCACGCCCAATCGTCCATCCCCACCATGCGTCGCTTACCGCCCTTTCCTGAGCGCACCAGCACAGATCCAGTCTTGGGGTCCAGATCCGACTCGGTCAGCGCGAGCGCCTCGCTGATCCGCAACCCCGCGCGCCACAGGATCGCGACCAGACCGCGCGTGCGATCCGCGTAGCGGCCGTAGCCAGCTTGGCGCACGACCAGAACGATCTCCTCAACGCTCGGCGGGTCCGCCGGATAGCGCTGCCCTTTGTTGGGCGGAGCCAGCCCCGCCCAATGACCCGGCGTCGCCGCGGGCGATCGCTGACGGCCGGTGATGTCCACCAATCCAGGCTCGGACATGAAGTCCTCCAATCGGTTCAGCCCGGCCCCGGCGGCGCCCACCAGCCGAGCGCTTACGTTACGACGCGACCTTCTCACGCCGAACTCCGGGCGGGCGCGCGGGGCTATCGCTCGACGCCTCAAGCGGTCACGCCCACGCGGTGGCCCCTTGGGCGATGGAGCAGAAGCCTGCTCTGATCGCTACCGGCACCCGCCCGAAATGCTCGTTGTCCGAGGTCACTCCATACGCGAACTCGTGCAGGTTCGTTTTGCCGACGTTGGCGTACCCGGCCGCCTTCAACCGCGCCACGACCTCCGCGGTTACGCTGGGAACATGCTCGCTGAACACGGCTGAGCCATACGTGGTCAGCACGCCCGCCGTGTCGAACAAATCCTTGACGGCGAACGCCACACCCCGCTCGCCGGCTCGGATCTCAGTGATGAAGTCGCCGCTGAGTGGCATGCGCGTATGTTTCGCCTGCGCCGCCATGAACACCCAGCACTGACGGCGAGGGTTTCTGGCCGTGTGTACAGTCGGTCGGGTCGCCGTTCCGACTTGCCGACAACCGAGGGGATTGACAAAGATGCGTCCAAGTCCGGTTTCGTGCCGATGTTGAGGTCGCTGCGCGGCCGTCACGGCCCGGGCGGCGCTCGTCGCCACGCCGGGTACGCCGAGGTAGCAGCCACGCTTGCGCTCGTGCTCGCCATGGGTGGTGGTGCGCTCGCCGCCGGTCACTACCTGATCACCTCGAGCAAGCAGATCAAGCCGAGCGTTCTGCGGCACCTAAGGGGCGCTAGGGGTCCGCGCGGGGCCGTCGGTCCGAAGGGCCCGGCCGGGCTCGCCGGTGGGGCCGGAAGTCCGGGTGCCGGAGGGCTTCCAGGCGCCGGGGTCGGTGGCATCTTTGGGAGCGGCGCTGACGGCATTCAGACGATCGCTGCCAACACCACGCTCACGCGCGACACCTATTACGGCGATCTGACCGTCGTCTCCGGCATGACGCTGAACCCCGGCGGCTTCCGCATCTTCGTCTCGGGCCGGCTGACTCTTCAGAACGGTGCTCGGATCAGCCGTGATGGTGCCGATGCGACCGCGTCGGGCGCGTCAAGTTCGTTGAGCTCAGGCTCGCTCGGAGGCTCGGGCCCCGGAGGCAACCAAGGGACGTGCATCGGGGGAAGCGATCCAACGGTTTCGCTGGGCGGCATCGGCGGACTGGGCCGAGCAACTTGCCCGGGCGGCATCGCAGCGGTGCCCGCGGCTAGCGCCGGCGGTCGGCAAGCATTCGGAGGTGCGTTGCAGGCCCTGTCGGGCCGCACGCTTGACGGCACGATCGTGTCCGGAGGGTCCGGTGGCGGTGGCGGGAGCACTACTGCCGACAACGGTGGGGCCGGTGGTGGAGTTGTCATCGTTGCCGCCAAATCGGTGAGCGTGACCGGTACGGCGCAGATCACGGCGCAGGGCGGACGCAACGCCGGTGATGGCGGTGGTGGCGGCGGGGGCGTTGTCGTCGTCGTCTCGACCTCCCCCCAGCCGCCTGGTCTGACGATCTCCGCGGCAGGCGGAGGCAGCTCTCCTCATGCCGGCGCCGCGGGGATCTCGAACTGGCTGAGCTAGCTGCTTCGGTTCGGGTCGCACGTCAGGTCTCGAACCATAGGGCGGTTCCGTACGGAGGCCCCCGGGAGACCAGCGTTTGTCGACCTGGCCTCGAGTTCCGCGCGCATGGCTGGCTCGGTGGCGCAATAGTGGCTCGTGCGAACTGGATCTGCGCCGGTTTGCGTGACACCGGGAGTGTCTGTTGATTGGTGTTGTTCCAGTCATTGATCCCATCTGCCGACCGCTCGCGCTTCTCCTTTCACCCCAGATCCGGAAGCCGTGACCAGCGGGATCGCGCGTCGACGCTACCGCTCCTCGCGGGAGCCAGCCATGACGAGGTGCCGGCGGCCGGCCCCGGTGGCTGCTGGTCCCGGACAACCTCAGCCACGCGATCGCCTCACGTCCGCGTGGCTGCTTTCCGCGGCTGGCGGCACCACTGAGCGCGCCCAAGTACCGGATGCGAAAGGTCGCCAAAGCAGAAGTGCGCTGCGTCCTTAGGCGCGTGACGGAAGACGTCCTGTGTCAATGGATGGTGGTCTGACCGGCCATTCGATGGGTAGCGGGCTGGTCGGGCCCGG
>JBJMLD010000179.1:0-38654 GCA_045805545.1 Solirubrobacteraceae bacterium
CACCAGGCGTCGGTCCCCGGCCGCACCCGCAGATGGATGTCGGCCATCTCCGCCGTCTCGGTGAGCACGGGGTCGATCACGATCAGCGCCCGGTCAGGGTCGCGCGCGAGCTCGCGTAGCGTCACCCGCGCGCGCGGGAACGACTGCGACTGCCACGGGTTCTTGCCCACGAACACCGCGACCTCGGCGTGCTCGAAGTCGCCGCGTGTGTGGCCGCCGTACAGATGGGCATCGACCCAGCCCTCGCCCATCTTCTCCTGGGCCAGCGCACCTGACCGGTAGCGGGCGCCGACCGCGGAGAGGAACGCGCGGCTGTAGGCGCCGCCCAGGTGGTTGCCCTGGCCACCGCCGCCGTAATAGAAGATCGTCTCCCCGCCGTGCTCGTCACGCACGGCGGTGAACCGGGCGGCGATCTCGGCGATCGCCGTGTCCCAGTCGATCTCCTCGAATTCGCCGTCGGCGCGACGGCGCAACGGCGTGGTCAGGCGGTGGCGGCCGTTCTGGTAGTGATCGAGCCGCATCGCCTTGTTGCAGGTGTAGCCCTGCGAGGCGGGATGGGCCTTGTCACCCCGAATCCGGGCCAGGTGCCTGCCGTCCAGCTGGACCTCGATGCCGCAGTTGCATTCGCAGAGAATGCAAGCGGTCGGCTGCCACTCCGGCGCGGCGGCGGACATCAGGCGGGCGTGGCCGCGGGGGCGCCGTTGACGGCCGCCGCGTCGGCTTGCTCGCGCTCGCGGGCCGCGAAGCCCTTGAGCTCCTCGATCGTCACGACCTGACCTCCTGCCCCCCAGTTGCCGCTCGGCACGTCGTTGATGAGGACCCAGATCCGCAGCGAGTCCGCGTCGCTCATCCCGGTCGCCTGCTTGACGACGCTGGTCGCCTCGGCCACGAACTCGGCCTTGCGGCGATCGGACAATGCGCCCTCCGGAACCGTGACCTGGATGCGGAACGCCGGCTCGCTCACCGGTCGCCCAGCCGCGAAGAACGCGCCCTCCGGCAGCTCGTGAACGTGGACCCAGGTGATGTTCTGGAAGAACTCCGTTTCGGGAGCCCGCTCGGCGCGCCGCAGCACCTTGCCCAGCTCGTCAGCCAGCGCGGTACGGGCCTCCGGAGTGAACGTGCCGGCGGGATAGGACAAGTCGATCAGCGGCATGCGAGGGCTCCTGCGATTGAGATTGCACTTCTATGACGTCCGTCATACTGCGCCGCGCATCCTACTATGATGCGCGTCATAGTCAAGATGACCACCGATAGCCGACAGCGGATGATCGAGACGGCCGCGCTCGTCATGCGGGAGCGCGGCGTCGAGGCGACCTCGTTCTCCGAGGTGCTGGCGCGCTCGGGCGCGCCGCGTGGCTCGATCTACCACCACTTCCCGGGTGGCAAGGCGCAGCTGATCGAGGAGGCGACGCGTTACGCCGGCGAGTTCACGGCCACCGGACTCGCCATGGCCCTGGCCCAGGAGGACCCGGTGGCGGCCATCCGCGCCTTCAGCGCGAGCTGGGGCCGGATTCTGCGCCGCAGCGACTTCGGCGCCGGGTGCCCGGTCGTGGCCGCGTCGCTCGAGGGCGAGCGGATCCCCGGCGCGCGTGACGCCGCGGCGGCGGCGTTCGAGCATTGGGAGAGGCTGCTGGCCGAGGCGCTCTTGCCACACGTCAGCTCAACGAACCAGGCGCAGGCCCTGGCCACACTCGTGATCGCCTCGATCGAGGGCGCGGTCGTGGTTTCGCGGGCCGTACGCTCGACGGACCCCTTGGAGCGCGTGGCCGGCGAACTCGAGCAGTTGCTGGTCGGCGCAATTCAGCCCGCCTGAGCCGGCCACGCGGTATCTTCTGCGCGATTTCAACGCGACCAAGGGGCGCGCAGGCATGTCTGGGATTAATCGTGTCGTTGCCGCGACGGGATTGTGCGCGCTGGCGATTGCCGGGTGCGGCGGCAGCTCATCGTCGAGCTCCACTACCTCGTTCAAGCAGGACTACCAGCCGGTGGTCAACGGCTTCAAACAGACCTCGGGCGGGATCGGCACGGCGATTCAGGCCGCTGTGCATCAGAGCGACGCGCAGGTCGGAACGGCGTTCCAGTCGCTGGCCGGGCAATGGCAGACCCAGCTCGCCAAGCTGAAGACGCTGAAGCCACCGTCCAGCGTCTCGAGCACGTTCGCCACGCTGTCCTCCGCGGCGACGCGCGTCGAGGCCGACCTGAACGCCGTGGTTACCTCGGCGCAGGCGCATTCCAAGACGGCGGCCGAGCAGGCCGGCTCGGCTCTGGTCAAGGACATCCTGGCCGCCAAGGCGGCGGCGACGACGATCGATCAGAAGCTCGGAATCAAGTAGACGCGCGGCGGCCGGGTGCAGGTGCCCGGCCGGCGGTCACAGCCCGTAGGTCTTGGCGATGATGTCGCGCTGGATCTCGCTCGTCCCGCCGTAGATCGTGGTCACGACGGCGGCGCGCACCTGGCGCTCCATGTCGTACTCGACCGCGTAGCCGTAGCCGCCCATCATCTGCATGCCCTCCAGCGTGGCGCGCTTGGCCACCTCGGTCGCCTTGAGCTTGCACATCGAGGCCTCGCGCGGGAACAGAGTGCCCGGGTTGTTGTCGACCTTGAGCGCCGTGTCGTAGACGAGCAGGCGGGTCGCCTCGATCTCCGCCCCCAGGTCGGCAACCCGGTGGCGCAGCGCCTGGAAGCTGCCGATCGGCTTGCCGAACTGCTTTCGCTCCTTGATGTAGGCCAGCGCGTCGTCGAACGCGCGCTGGGCCATGCCGAGCGTCTGCGCCGCGATGATCAGCCGCTCGTGGTTGAGCCCGGCCATCAGTTGGCGCCAGCCGTGGTCCTGCTCGCCCACCAGCCGCTCGGCCGGCACGTGGCAGTCGCTGAAGAACACGTCGTTGACCTCCCGCCCGCCCATCGTCTCGATGCCGTGCACCTCGAGACCGTCGACGTCAACCGGAACGCTGATCATGCTCAGCCCTTCGTGCTTATTGCCGGTGCGGTTCGTGCGGCACACCAGGAGGATGTGGTCGGCGGCGTGGGCGCCCGTGATCCACGTCTTCTGCCCGTTGATCACGTAGCCGCCGTTGACGCGCTCGGCCTTGCAGCTCAAGTTGCCGACATCGGACCCGGCCTCGGGCTCGGACATCGCTATCGCCTCGACGCGTCCGCGCGCGATCCCGCCGAGGATCTCCTGCTTGAGCTCCTCGGAGCCGAAGCGACCGACGGCGCCGGCCGTGATCATGCTGACCGGAAAGAAGCCCATCGGGATCTGGCCCCGCGCGAACTCCTCACACAGCAGGCACATGTCGACCGCGCCCCCGCCGGTGCCGCCGTACTGCTCCGGGATCGCGACGCCGAGCCAGCCGAGCTCGGCGATCCGCTCATAGATCTCTTGATTGTGCGGCTCGCGGCCGTTGTCGGTCAGCGCGTCGCGCTGCTGGCGCGTGCCGCACTCGCGCTGGGCGAAGTCGCGGATCGTCTCGACAAAGGCCCGCTGCTCGTCGGTCAACGTCTGGATCGTCATGTCGTCCTTCGGGAGTTTGGCAGCTGGTATGTATGGTACGCATCCGTTACTATTCGTACCACATGTCGCTGTTCCCAACCGAGGAAGAGCTGAACGGCCTGCTTGCCGGGCCGGACTCCGTCTCCTGGAGCTTCGCCAGCGATATCCGCCTGTACCTGGTGATGCTGTATCCGCTGCTGCTCCAGGTCGCGCACCCGACCGTGGGCGCGGGCGTCAGCGACTACTCCGACTTCGAGCACCGGCCCTGGGACCGGCTGCTGCACACGCTCGATTGGGTGACGCTGCTCGTCTACGGCGGGCACGATGCGGTCGCAGCGGGTCGGCGCCTGCGCGCGCTGCACAAGAACTTCACGGGCACGCGCGAGGACGGCCAGCCCTACTACGCGCTCGAGCCCGAGGCCTATGCGTGGGTGCACGCCACGCTGATCGAGTCCTATGTCGCCGGCCACGCGCAGTTCGGGCGGCCGATGACGCACGAGCAGGCCGAGCGCTTCTACCGCGAGTACCGCGGCTTGGGTCGCCTGGTCGGAGTCCGTGAGCATGACCTGCCGGAAGACTGGAGCGGCTTCCGGGAGTACTTGACCCGGACGGTGTCAAGCGAGCTGGTCCGCACCGAGGCCGTAGGCCGCGTGCTTCGCACCGTCCGGCACCCGGCGCGGCCGCCGATCCCGCTGCCCGAGCCGATCTGGCGGGTGACCAGCGTTCCGGCAGGGCGGGCGCTCTGGCTGGGCGGCATCGGACTGCTCGGCCCTCAGTTACGCGCGCAGCTGCGAATCGACTGGAGCGCGCGGGACGAGCGCGCCTACCAGACGCTGGGACGGATCACGCGCGGAATGACCCCCGCCCTGCCGCGACGGCTGCGGGGGAGGGGGCCGGCGCAGCTGGGGAGGCGCCGGCGTGCGATCGCCGCCGGCCCGCTCGGCGCCGCCGCCGGCGGCGGCGACCGCGACCGCTCGGCCGCGGCGGCCGCGTGAGCGGCCCCGAGACACCGAGACTGCTCGCGCTGGCCCTCGATCCGAGCGTCCGGACCGACGACGACGCCGCGTCCGAGCGGATCCTCGACGCCGCCCTGTCGCTGTCCGCCGCCTCGGGCCTGCGCCACCTGACGATGGACGACGTGGCGCGCAAGGCCGGCGTCGGGCGCATGACCGTGTACCGGCGCTTCGCCGGCAAGGCGGCGCTGGTCGACGCGCTGGCCGTGCGCGAGTGCCGCCGCTGCCTGGCCATAGTGGCGGCGGCGATCGACCCCGACGCCCCGGTCGTGGACCGCATCGCCACCATGTTCGTCACCGTGCTGCGCGTGATTCGCGAGCACCCGCTACTCGAACGCTTGGCCCGCCACGAGCCCGAGGCTCTGCTCGCGGAGCTCACGCGCGACAACAGCCTGGTGTTCCGGCTCGTGCGCGAGTTCCTCGTGGGGCGGGTCCGCGAGGCCGAGGCGGCCGGCGAACGGGGGGGCGTCGATGCCGAGGTGGCAGCCGAGCTCGGCTTGCGTCTCGGCGCGTCGTTCGTACTGATGCCGGACAGCGTGCTCCCGCTGGACGACGAGGCAGCCACGCGCGAGACCGTGAGCGCGCTACTCGCCCCCGTGCTGGCGCCGGCCTGACGCCTTACGGCCCCGCCTTTTACCCTGCCGCGTGATGTTGATACGGCACGCCGATCCCGTGGCCGACGCTGCCGCGTGCGCCGCCATCTACGCGGTGTACGTGTCGGATGGCCTGGCCTCGCTGGAGACCGCGGTTCTCAGCACCGAGGAGTTCCGAGGGCGGATGGAGCGGATCTCGCCCCGCTATCCGTATCTGGTCGCCGAGGAGGGCGGCGCGGTCATCGGCTACGCGTACGGAACGCTGCACCGCGAGCGTTCGGCCTATCGCTGGGCGTGCGAGTCCTCGGTCTACATCGACATCGCACATCACCGCCGGGGAATCGGCCGCCGGCTCTACGAGGCGCTGTTCGGCCTGCTGAGAAAGCAGCGGCTGCAGATCGTGTGCGCCGGCATCACACTGCCCAACGCGGCCAGCGTCGCGCTACACGAGTCGTTCGGCTTCGAGCCGGTCGGCGTGTACCGCAGGATCGGCTGGAAGTTCGGCGCCTGGCACGACGTCGGCTGGTGGCAGCTCGACCTCATCCCGCCCGGGAATGAGACGCCTCCGGAGCCAGGTCCCCCGGCGCGCTTGGACGCGCGTTAGGGTTCAGACTCCAGGGACCATGAAGCACTTGCCAGTCCTGTTCCGCGACCGCCCGCGCCCACTGCAGGTCCTGCTCGGGGGGATCTCGCCGGCCTTGCTCGGCACGCTGGCCGGCGTGCTCGTCGGCGTCTCGGCCGGGGGATACTGGGCGGTCAGCGCGGTAGCCGGGATCGGCGGCTTCCTGGCCGGCTTCGAGCACCGCGACGGGTGGGGCGGCGCCGACCGAGGCCTGGTCGGAGGCGCCATCTACTCGACCACGCTGGTCCTCGTCCACTGGGCGATCGGCAACGACGCCAAGGTGTCGCTGGGCAACTCCCGCGTGATCTTCGTCGTGTCGCTCACGATCATCGGCATCCTGCTCGGTGCCGCCGGCGGCCGGGTGGCGCGCTTCATCCGGGAGCGCAACGGCGTGTTCATCACCGACGAGCACCTGGCGAAGTCGTCGGACTAGTCGCGCTTCTGCTCAAGCAGCAGGGCCAGCGTCGGACACGCGTCGGCCGCCTTGCGGGCGAGGCCGACCAGCTCGGGCGGTACCTCGGTCTCGTCGAGGATCGGGTAGCCCCAATCGTCGAGGCGGATGAGCTCGGGCAGCAGCTCGGCGCATAGCCCGTGGGCCTCGCACATGATCGGGTTGATGCGCAACCGGGCGCTCATCGGCTGCGCCTCCGCGGCAGGGGGAGTCCGGCCGGCGCGGCGTGGCAGCGCGCGCCCCGATGAGCGCCGATGTCGGCGCCGAACACGCCCAGCGCACTCTCGACGAAGCGCACCGCGCCGTCCGGATGATGGCAGGCGCCGCGCCCCCGGACCTCCGAGCACCAGCGCAGCACGCGCTCATGTTCGCGCCGGTGGGCCACGCCGTCGGCCAGCGCGGCGAACGAGTCCGCGATCGCCCGCAGCCCGAACACACACGGTCCGCACTGACCGGCCGACTGATCGGCCAGGTAGTCGATCACGCGTGCTGACTCGTGCAGACCGCACGCGCTCTCGCCGAGCGCCGCCAGCACGCCTGAGCCGAGCGAGCAGCCGACCGAGCGCAGGTCGTTGCGCGCCAGACGCAGGCGCAGCGCGCGCGAGGACTCGACCCAGGTGCCGAAGTAGCCGCCGACGAGGAGCGCCTGAACCGGCTCCGTCGACCCGCCGGCGGCGCTCAGCAGATCGGTCATCGGCGTCCCGAAGGCCAGCTCGTAGACGCCCGGCGCGGCGACGGCGCCGACGATCGTGACCAGCGCCGAGCCGGGATCTGCTTCGGTCCCGAGCTCGCGATACCAGCCGTCGCCGTAGCGCGCGACGAGCGCGATCTGGGCCAGCGTCTCCGGATTCTGGATGAGCGTCGGGCGTCCGCGGTAGCCGCGCTCGAACGGCCGGGGCGGCACGAACGTCGGCAGCGCACGGTCGTTGGCCAAATAGTTGACGACTGCGCTCTCCTCGCCCGCGATATAGCCCTCGGGCCCGGCGACCAGCTGGATTCTCACGCCATCGTCGCGGACCGCCAGCGCGCTGTGCAGCCCTTGATGGGCCGCGGTGGCGCGTTCGCCAACCTTGACGAGGATCTCCCGCGCCCCGACCGCCGCCGCGGCCAGGACGGCGCCGTCGAGCACCAAGTGCGGCAGCCGAGAGAGAAGCAGGCGGTCCTTCGAGCTGGCCGGCTCGGTCTCGCTGCCGTTGACGACCAGCACGCTGCCGCGCCGGCCGGCCCGGTCGGCCACGGCGCGGAGCTTGACCGCGGCGGGGAAGTCGGCGCCGCCGCGGCCGCGCAGACCGCTCCGCTCCACGGCTGCGATCAGCTCGTTGCCGGTGAGGACAGGAAGCGGCCCATGCGCCCGCTGGTGATCGGCCAGCGTCATCGTCGCGCCGCTGGGGTCAAGCCCGACCAGCAGCCGCGGCAGACCCGGCGGCCCAGGCCGGGGCGCCGGGTTCGAGGCCGGGAGCGGCATGGCAGCCATCATCCGCCGCCCGACGACGTCGCGTTCAGGGTGCCGTTGACCGCGCCCGTCTGACTGTCGATGCTCAGGTCGGCGTGCAGGTCGAGGCGCGAGCCCGAGGCGTCACGCACCCGAGCCTCGAACTGTTGACCGGCGAGCGAGACGATCCGTCCCTGCATCACCGAGGCGAGCCCGTCGGCGACGAGGTCGACCTGGCTACCCGTCATCGACAGACCGCCGCCGCCGATCGGCGCGCCGCCCATGCGCACGCGCAGGCGGCCCCGCGCGCCACCGCTCAACCGGAGGCTGAGGTCGACTATCGCGCCGCCGGCCTGCGCTTTCTGCTTGGCCGAGCCTGTGAGCCGCGCCGAGAACGGGATCTTCAGCGCGGGCGCCGCGTTCCTCGCCGCGGTGGCCCCGCCGGTCGAAGCCGCGGCAACTCGCGTGGAGCTGCTGCCGAGGAGGTTGCGCGGCGTCCCGGACCTGCTCGCCCACCCGGGCTGGAGCGGACCGGCCAGGGTGAACAGCACGATCCCGACCGGCGTCAGCGTGGCCAGCGCCAGCGCCGGAGCCTTCCAGCGCCGATCCGCCGAGCGGCCGACGCGGACGAGCACCGCGATCAGCACCGCGCCGGCACACGCCGCGGTCAAGCCGAGCATCCACGACTCCTTGGTGTCGGTGCCCGAGCCGATGCCGTGCAACACGGCCACGGGCCAGCTGGCGTAGGCGAGCCAGTGGACGGCCCGCCAGGCCCCGTAGCCGAGCCGGCGGCGGATGATGCTGGTGATCGCCACGGCGAGCAACAGGTCGAAGGCGAGCGCACCCAGTCCTAGCCACAGCGGCCGGTAGGCCGACGACAGCGGCACCACGGCGTCGATCAGCTTGATCGGCGCGAAGCTGTCGAGCACGCTGGTAACGATGTGGGCGGCCAGCAGCACGAGCACGAGCAGCGACACGTCGCGGTGCAGGCTGTCGATGGCAAACCGTGGCCAGCGCGGGCCGCCGGCGAAGCGGACCGAGCCGAGGATGCCGATCACGACGCTGACCGTGAGCAGGACGAGCGCGACGGCGCCGGTGGCGCGGGACAGGTACCAGTAGGCGCTCGGGCCGGCGGCGGCTATCAGCGCGTTCATCAGGAGACCTCCGCCAGCGCCGCGGCATCGACCGGCAGCTCATCGCCGTCGGCCGGCCATCCCGAGATGTGCCTCACCCGCCCGGCGGCAGACACGAGCCGGCTCGGCAAGCCCAGCGAAGCCAGCCACTCGGCCGCGGCCGCCCCGCGAACGATCGCCGCGGTGCTGGCGATATTCGCGTCAAGGCAGGTGGCGGCTGCCACGGTGGCCGTCCGCCACACCTCGACCGCGGAGCGCCCGGTGCGCGGATCGATCACGTGATGAGCCTCGCCACCGGCCTCATCCGCGGTGTGCCACCGGCGGCTCACCAGGCTGGACGTGGCCACGCCGCCGGAGAGAACGGAGATCCACTGGCCCGGCGCGTCGGGGCCGGAACGGTGGTCATCGGTGACCCGCACGCGCCACCCCGTCTCAGGCGGGGGGCCGGCCAGCGCGATGTCGCCGCTGAGGCCGACGAGCACGCCGCACCCGGCCACCTCGGCCGCCCGGGCGGCGGCGAGATCGGCGCCGAGCGCCTTGGCCGTGGCCCCGAGGTCGAGCATCACGCCGGGCTCGAGCCGGATGGTCGAATGCGCCGCATCAACTCCCACCGAGCGCCAGCCCGGGACGGCGGCGATGGACACGGTGGGCACACAGTGGCGCAGCTCGGCGAAGTCGCGGTCGTAGCCGAGCGCGATCATCGCCCGACCGACCGTCGGGTCGACATCGCCCTCGGTGAGGCGTGCCGCGCGCAGGGCGGCGCTGACCGCTTCGAGCAGCAGAGGGCTGACCTGCACCCAACTGCCGGCCCGCGCGTTCAGCGAAGACAGCCCGGAATCAAAGCGGAACCGCGAGCACGTGTGATCGAGCTCCGAGACGGTCAGCTCGACGGCTTCACGCGCGGCGTCGAGCCGGCGCGGATCCGCGCTCGCCACGACGGCGAGCCCGCCGAGCGCGGGGAAGCTGGTGCTGGACGGAGAGGTAGCCATCGATGTCCACCGGGCTCAGGAGCCGCCGGATGTCGGGGCGGGTGCGGGATCGGGAGCCGGCGCCGGGGCCGCCTGGGGCTGCGGGGCCGGCGTCGGGGCCGCCTGGGTCTGGGGTGCCGGTGCGGACTGGGCCGGTGACCGTGGCTGCGACTCCGGCGAGGGCGCCGGCTGCGGCGCCGCCGACGGCCCCTGCAGTCCGAGATCGCTGGGCGAGGCCAGCGGCGGCATCCGCGGCGTCCGGGTGGCCGCCGCGCCGGTCCGCGTGGGCGTCCCGGACGACGCGCTCGTCGTCGCCTGCTTGGCCACCGCCGCCCGGCTCGAGGCCAGCGAGTGTCCCGGCGCCACCGACGCCACCAGCGCGGCAAAGCCAGCCGACAGCGCCCCGGCGCCGGCTATCACCCAGCGCCGGGTCCACGACACACGCCGTAGCGCGGCATCGCGCTCCAGCTGGGCCAGCGAGGGCGCGCGGCGCCCGGAGGCTCGATCAGGGGACGAAGTCATGCTCGACAATGTTTCGACGAGGGCATCAGATTTGAGTAAGGCGAGCGTGAGAATTCGCCTACTTTGCCGGCGCCACCGACCTCCCCGGGCCATTCGGCAGCTCAACCGTGAAGGTAGGCCCGTCGACGTCGATCGTGCCCCCATGACGCTCGACGATCGCGGCAACGATCGACAGCCCCAGGCCTGACCCCGGCCGCCCCGCGGCATCCGGACCGCGCCAGAACCGCTCGAACAGCCGCTCACGCAAGACCGGATCCGGGCCGCGACCAGCATCCGTGACCGTCAGCCGAGCCGATCCGTCGTGGTCCACCAGGCTCACCGTCACCACGCCGGCCGGCGGCCCGTGCACGAGCGCGTTGTCGATCAGGTTGTCGAGCACCCGACGCAGCGCCTCGGCATCACCGGGCACGCTGACCGGATAGACGACGTCGGCACGAAGGCGCTCGTGCTCGGCCACGGCATCCCGCACCAGATGATCGAGCTGCACCTCCTGGGCTTCGGCGGCGCCACCGCCCTGGCGCTCCAGCACGAGCAGGTCATCGACCAGGCGGGCCAGCCTGGCCGCGTCGCGTTGGAGGTCGGCCAGCACCTCGGCGTCGGCTCCGTGCTTGGCCGCGTAATCGACGTTCCCGAGCAGCGTCGTGACCGGCGTGCGCAGCTCGTGCGAGGCGTCGGCCAGGAACCGCCGCTCGCTGGCTCGCGAGCGCTCGAGCGAGGCGAGCATCCGGTTAAGCACGCCGGTGAGCTGCGCGATCTCATCGGCCGAGGTCGCGCTCGGCAGGCGTCGCGCCGGATCGCCGGTGCGCTCGATCTCCTCCGCCCCCTGGGCCAGCCGCCGCAGCGGGCCGAGGCCCCGGCGGGTCAGCGCACCCGCCACGAGCGCTGCGAGCAGCGCCACCACAACCCCGCTCAGCGCCAGCACGAAGCCGAGATGGCGGACCGTGTGGTCGATGTCGGTGGTGTCCGAGGCGACGAGGACGACGCCACCCGCGGCGGGCCCGCCGGCCTCGGCGATCGGCGCCACGAACAGGCGGAACTGGCGCCCGGCGAGCTGAATGTCCTCGAACCCGCTGCGTCCGGACAGCCGTGCCCGGCCGACGAGCGCGTCCTGGGGCAGCAAGCGCGCGCCGAGCGTCAGCGAGCGGGCCAGGATCTTGCCCTGGGCGTCGAGTACCTCGACCGCGATCTGGCGGCCGGACACAGGGGTCTCGAGCGCCCCGGGGTCGGTCAGTACGGCCGGCGCGGAGACGGCCAGCTGCGCCACCGACTGAGCTCGCGAGCGCAGCGCGCCGTCGAGCGAGCTGCGCAGCTGGTGGGAGACGAGCACGATCGTGGCCACCGCGAACAGTGCCACCGCGGCCAGGATCGACCCGGCCGAGGCGGCGATCAGCCGCCCGCGGACGGTGCGCGGAAACAACGGAAAAGTTGCGCAACTACTCAAATCACCAAAACAACGGTGCGCTGTTGCTCACAAATGGGATGATTGGACAGGAAAGTGGAGGTTTTGGTAAATCCGGGGGAAACACAGGCAGTAGAGCACCTAAGGATCCTGCTTGTAGAGGATGATCCGCGCGCGGCGCTGCTGGTCGGGGAGATGCTTCGGGCGGGCGGCATCGATGGGCTCATCCTCACCCATACCGAGCGCTTGTCGACGGCCCGGCACGAGCTGGTCGAACACGGCGCCGCTTGCGTGATCCTGGGCCAGTCGGTGCCGCGCGACGATCCGGTGAGCGCGGTCGAGCAGATCCGCAGCGCAGCGTCGGACGTCCCGGTGCTGGTCCTCGCCGACTGCCCTGATCAGGCGCTGGCCTTGCGCACGATCCGCGCCGGCGCCCAGGACTACCTGGTCAAGCCCGACCTGGGGCCCGAGCTGCTTCTCCGCGCCGTGCGCTATTCGATCGAGCGTAAGCACCTCGAGGTCCGGCTCGCGCACATGGCGCTGCACGACGCGCTCACCGGCCTTCCCAACCGCGCCCTGTTCCTCGACCGCCTCGGGGTCGCGCTCGATCGCTCGCGCCGGACGAACACCGCGGTGGCCGTTCTGTTCCTCGACGTCGACAAGTTCAAGGACATCAACGATTCGCTCGGCCACGACGCGGGCGACAAGGTGTTGGTCGGGCTGGCCGATCGGCTGCGCACGATGCTCCGGCCGATGGACACGGTGGCGCGCTTCGGCGGCGACGAGTTCACGTTCCCGTTCGAGGACCTGTCCTCGGAGCGCGAGGTCGTGCTGATCGCCGAGCGCATTGCGCGTGCTACCGGTCAACCGATCCGGCTCGCCGGGGGCGAGGCCTCGATCACGGTCAGCATGGGCATCGCGATGGTCGGCGATGCCGGCGCGGCGCCCGAGACCGTCCTGCGTGAGGCCGACGCCGCGATGTACCGCGCCAAGGAGCTGGGACGCGCCCGCTACGAGCTGTTCGACGAGAGCTCGCGCCAGCGCGCGCTCCAGTGCCTGGAGCTCGAGACCGCGCTCAGCCAGGCCGTCGAGCGCGGCGAGCTGCGGCTTCACTACCAGCCGAAGATCTCGCTGGCCAACGGGACGCCCGGCGTGACCGGGCTCGAGGCGCTCGTGCGCTGGGAGCACCCCGAGCGTGGCCTGATCGCGCCCGGGGAATTTATCCCGCTCGCCGAGGAGACGGGCATGGTCCTGGCCATCGGCGAGTATGTACTCGAACGGGCACTGCACAGCATCCTGCGCTGGCGCCGCTACCGGCCGGACATCACGGTTGCGGTCAATCTGTCCTTCCGCCAACTCGAGGACGCCGGTCTGGCCACGATGGTGACCAACGCCATGCGCGACCGCGACGTTCCTCCAGGCGGCGTGTGGCTCGAGATCCCGGAGAAAGCGGTCAACCGCAACCCGGACATCGCGCACCGCGCGTTGCACGCACTGAAGAGCGTCGGCGTCGCGATCGCGATCGACGACTACGGCACGGGTGCGTCCTCGCTGACAAGCCTCAAGCAACTGCCGATCGACGCGCTCAAGATCCACGAGAGTTTCGTCACCGGGATCGGCAGCAAGGCCGAGGAGACGTCGATCGTCGGCGCGGTCGTCGAGCTTGGCCACGCGCTCGGACTGGGCGTCGTGGCCGAGGGCGTTGAGACCGACGCGCAGCTCGCACACCTGCGCTCGCTCGGGTGTGACGCGGCTCAGGGTTATCTGCTCGGACGCCCGGTGCCGGACGAGGAAGTCGAGGCTCTGCTCGTTCCTAGAGCCGGCCCGGGTCCGGCGGCGAGCGCCCTCGGACGGTCAGGCCCGCAAGGCGAAGCCGGCACCTCGCACCGTCCGGATCAGCGGCGGCTCGCCCAGCTTGCGCCTGAGCCGGGTGACGTAGCGGTCGACCACATTGGCCTCGGCGGCGCCGTCCCAGATGTGCTCGATCGCGTACTCACGCGTGACCGTGCGACCCGGGTCGCGCAGAAGCAGCTCGAGCAGGGCGCTCTCGCGCCCGGTCAACTCGACGGTTTGACCGGCGCGGGTCACCGTGCGCGTCTCGGCGTTCAGCGTCATATCGGCATAGGAGTGGAGCGCTCCGACGTCCACGCCCCGGCGCGTCAGCGCCCGGATGCGCGCGATCAGCTCCTGCATCGCGAACGGTTTGACCAAGTAGTCGTCCGCGCCGACCTCGAGGCCGGCCACGCGGTCGGGCACGGCGTCCCGCGCCGTGAGCATGAGGATCGGCGTCGGCAGCCCCTTGCCGCGCAGGCGCCGGCACACGGCCAGTCCGTCGAGCACGGGCATGGCCACGTCGAGCACTATCACGTCCGGAGCGGAGCGCTCCGCCGCGACCAGCGCGGCGCCGCCATCCGCGGCCAGCGTGACGTCGAAGCCCTCCGCGACGAGCGTCCGCTCGAGCATCCGCCGCAGCGGCGGATCGTCGTCGACGACGAGAACGCGCTCAGCCACCCGCGACGTCGCGTCGCAGGAACACCAAGTAGGCGCCGCCCAGCGCCGGTAGCCCGTACAGCGCGCACACCCAGGCGGAGCGCACGATCGGAGCCCAGTCGATCGGCGTGCGCAGCAGGCCTTGCCACGCGTTGAACTGGGTGCTCAGCAGATACGGATGCAGGCCGCCCAGTCCGGGCAGCACTCCGATCAGCTGGATCAGCAGCGAGAACATCAGCGTCCCGACAACGGCGGCCGCGCTGTTGCGCGTGACCGCAGACAAGAGCAGCCCGATGCACACGATCGCGGCGATCGGGATCAGGTACACGAGCAGGCTGACGTAGACGAGCTCGAGCGCCTTCCAGGCCGACACCGTCGTGCCCGACAGCGACTGCAATGGATTGAAGCCCGACTCGATACTGCCGGCAACCACGGCCACCGTGCCGTTCAACAGGATCGCCGCCGCCGCGTAACTCGCCGCGGCCAGCGCCTTGCCGCCGAAGATCTGGCCCCGCTCGAGCGAGCGGGTGAAGATCGTCTTGAGCGTGCCGTTGTGATCCTCGGAGGCGAAGATGTCGCCGGCCACCAGCGCGGTGATCAGCGGGAACATCCAGATCGCGCCGAAGAGCAGGATCACGAGTGGGATGGCCAGGCCGCTCTTGGTCAGGTAGTTGCCGAACGGCACGTCCTCCGGCCCGCGATGGCGGAAATGCGTCGCCAACACGAACAGGATCGGGACGATCGCCGCCGCGCCGAGGCCGAGGTAGGTGCGCTTCTGGTAGCGAAGCTTGGCCAGCTCCCAGCGGTAGACCGTGCGCACGCCGGGCGTCACGGCGCCGCCTCCACCGCCGCCGCCGGGGCCGGCGCGTCGTCGGCCTGAGCGCGCTCGCCCTCGGTGAGCGAGAAGAAGAGATCCTCCAGGGTCACGGTCTGCGGTGCCAGCTCGCGGATCAGGGCCCCGGCCTCGATCAGGGCCTGGCTCAGCTCCGCCACCGACGCCTCGTCGGCGCTGAAGGTGATCCGCTCGCGCTTGCGGCGCACGTCGCTGACGCCGCGCTGGGCATGGCAGACGGCCAGCGCGCGCTCATCGTCGGTCGTGGCCAGACGGTAGGTGGTGCCGGCGCCGCGCTTGAGATCGGCGATCTCACCCTCGTAGACGATGCTTCCCGAGCGCACGATCGCCACGCGATTGCACACCTCCTCGACCTCAGTCAGCAGATGGCTGGAGAGCAGCACGGTCATTCCTTGATCGGCGAGCTGGCGGATCAGCAGCCGCATGTCGCGCATGCCGCCGGGGTCGAGCCCCGTGGCCGGTTCGTCGAGCAGCAGCAGCTTCGGGTTGCGCAGCAGCGCGGCGGCGATCCCGAGTCGCTGGCGCATGCCGTGGGAGTAGCCACCGACGCGGTCCTTGGCCCGATCGGTCAGATCGACCGTGTCAAGCGCGCGATCGATCCGCTCGCGCGCATCCCCGCCGTCGAACGCGGCAAGCAGCTCGAGGTTGCGTCGGCCGCTCAGGTAGGGGTAGAACGTCGGCGCTTCGACGAACCCAGCCACGTCCTTGAGTGCGTGCACGCTGAGCTGCGGGTCGCGCCCGAACAGGCTGACACTCCCCTCCGTCGGCCGGATCAGACCGAGCATCATGCGCAGCGAGGTCGTCTTGCCGGCGCCGTTCGGTCCGAGGTAGCCGTACACGTCGCCGACGTTGACGGTCAGATCGACGCCGGCCACGGCGGTCAGCTCTCCGTAGCGTTTGACCAGGCCGCGCACCTCGACGGGCGGCGGTGGCGCCATCGCGTCCGGCTTCATCGCGCGCTCGCCTCAGTGCTCACAGGGCGCGGGCTGCGGCGTCCGCGGCGGCGGCCGGAACCGATCCGAGCACCGTGTACGTGACGCCGCCCCGGTCGAAACGGACGAGCGTCCCGAGCGCGGTGTCGAGCTCTTGGCCGGCTGCGCCGTTGATCGACACCGTGGGCAGATTCAGTCCGTGGTGCTCGCGGCCGTTCTTGCCGGAGGCCGGCCCGCCGGCCGGGCCAGGCGCCGGCCCGTTCTTGGCCGCGGCGGTCGTCTGCTCGAGCACAGCCACGCCACCGAGGTTCTGCCCGTAGGTGACCAGCGCAGCGGGGTGTCCGCCCCAGTCGAGCAGGCGCACCGATTGGCGCGGCAGCCCAACGAGCTTGCTCGGGGCGACGAGCTTGAACGGCAAGCGCTTGGCCACGGCACCGGCCCCGCTGATCTCGCGGTGACGCGCGTGGAGCTTGGCCATCGCGCCCTTCGCCATGCCGGCATGCCCGCTCGTGGCCGTGTTGACCTTGACCACCTTGGCCGTGCTCGGCGGGCTGATCGCGAACACCGATGCAGGGATCCGGCCGTAGGAGATGTCTGTCGCCTTCAGCTCCAGCACCGGCGTGGCGTCGTTCTGGGCGTAGACGGCGATGCGCAGCGGCACGCCGCGGATCGCGTCCCAGGCCAGCTCGCCGGCGCCGAGCAGGCCGCCGTCGTGCTTGGGCGAGACGCGCACCGTGTAGGCGGGCCGGCCGGCCACGTCGCCCGGGATCGCCCCGGAGATGTTGACGTGCTGGGCCAGCTTGGTCAGGTTCTTCTGGATCTCCGCCAAGGATGGAAGCTTGTCGGCGCCGGCCCGGCGCTTGTCCTTCGCCTTCGCGCCGGCCGCGCCGCCCTTGTCGGCCGGCAGCGTGCCTCTGTAGACCGTGTTGGCCGACGGCTCATAGATCCAGAATGAGCGCTGGTTGACGACGACCTGGGCGTCGCCGCTGTCGGACTGGAGCTCCAGGCGCAGACGATGATCGCTTGACAGCCACAGGCGCCCGGTGCCACCGGTCAGGATCGGATCCGCGCCCTGCAGGTCGCTGGCGTCGATCAGGTGATTGGAGAAGCTGATGCGTGCCGTGATGCCGGCCGGGGCCGGGGCGGCCAGGGCGGTGTGGATCGCGTTCGGCAGCGGCTTGGGCGCCGGCACCGGCCCTGAGCCCTGGGCGGCGACCGCGATCGCCGCGCCGGCCACGATCGCCGAGACGAGCCCGACGATGATCGCCAGCAGGCGGCGAGTTGAAACGGTGCGCAGAAACTTCATGTCAGCGGGCCTTTCTCGTCTCGTCCGATGACGCCACGATAGGCAAGAAACTTGAAATTACTTTGACAGATGCCCGGGCTCGGCTCCGTCGGCGATCTCCCCCAGGAGCTCGGCGGACAGCTCCGGCTCGGAGAACATCGCCCAGTGGCCGGTGGCGATCTCATGCAGCTCCCAATCCTCCGCCGCGAACACCTGAGCCCGGCGGTCGCCCTGCTCGTGCATGTGCTGGAGCAGCTCGATGTCGACCCCGCCCGCCGTACAGAACACGGCGGCCCGCCGAACGCCGGGTGGCCGCTCGTGGGTCAGGCGCAGTGGCGTCGTGAAGGTCTTGTAGGGCTGCGGCGTGCCGCGATCCTGGATCCATCGCACATGCCGATCGTCGAGACCGGCCGCACTGCCGAACGCCCCGGACTCGAGCGTCGCGCGATCGGGCACGGGCCAGCGCCAGCCGTCGCCGTGGCGCTCGGCCTCGCGCTGCTGGCGCTCGCGCATCTCCGGCGGCTGGACATCGGCCAGCGCCATCCCGTCCGGAAGCGGCGAGCAGTCGAAATAGACCACCGCGTTCAGGCGCTCGAAGCTGCGATCGGCGACCCCCGTCACGACTATCCCGCTGTAGCTGTGCCCGACCAGGACGGCGTCACGCAGGTCCTCGTAGTCGAGCAGGTTGACGACGTCGGTGATGTGGGTCTCGAGGTCGACTTCCGGCGTGGCCAGATGCACGCGCTCGCCGAGGCCGGTCAGTGTGACCGGATGGACATCGTGGCCCCGGGCCCGCAGCAGCGAGGCCACGTCGTGCCACGCCCAGCCGCCCAGGCACGCCCCGGGGACCAGGACGAGCGGCCGGCGGGCGCTTCGCCGGCCGGCACTCGAGGGGGATCCGCGCGTTGCCATGCCCCGGACTCTACGACCCGGTATGTCACGATCTGTTCTGAGAGATGTCCGCCACCGCCGCCACCACCACCCCCGGCGCCGCCACCGACGCGGGGGCCAAGCTTCCGCCCGGACCGCCGCTACCCCGCGTGCTCCAGACCGCCGGCTTCATCTTCGCCGGCCCGCGCTTCCTCGAGGCCTGCCGGCGCCGCTACGGCGATGCGGTCACGTTCAGCACGTTGTTCGACAGCCGCTTCGTGATCCTGTTCGAGCCGAAGCTGGTCAAGGAGGTCTTCCAAGGCTCGAACGAGCAGCTCCACGCCGGCGAGGCGAACGCGTTGTTCGGTCCGATTCTCGGCCAGCGCTCCGTGCTGCTGCTCGACGGCGCCGAGCATCTGCGCCACCGGCGGCTGATGCTGCCGCCGTTCCACGGCCGGCGGATGCAGGCCTACGCCGAGACGATGCTCCAGGCCACCGATATGGAGATCGACAGCTGGCCCGTCGGTGAGCCGTTCGCCCTGATGCGCAGCATGCAGACCCTCACGCTCAGGGTGATCATGCAGGCCGTCTTCGGTTACGAGCCCGGACCCGCTGAGGAGGAGCTCCGGCGCCGGCTGCAGGAGATGATCCAGCCGGTGGCCCGGCCTCGCGGGCTGATGCTGATAGCCGCGTTCGGGCGCCTGGGCAATCGCAGCGAATCGGTGCAACGGTTCGAGCGCAGCAAGCGCGCGGTGGACGAGATCCTCTACGCGGAGATCGCGCGCCGGCGCCAGGACCCCGACCTGGCCGAGCGCGACGACGTGTTCTCCGCCC
Source organism: Solirubrobacteraceae bacterium (assembly GCA_045805545.1). GTDB lineage: Bacteria > Actinomycetota > Thermoleophilia > Solirubrobacterales > Solirubrobacteraceae > Palsa-465. The sequence continues at coordinate 18,892 of JBJMLD010000179.1, forward strand.
TCCTGCTCGCCGAGGACGAGAACGGCGAGCGCCTCTCAGACGGCGAGGTCCGTGACGAGCTCGTCACGCTGCTCCTGGCCGGGCACGAGACGACGGCCATCGGGCTGTCGTGGACGTTCGACCTGCTGCTGCACAACACGGCCGTGCTCGACCGCTGCGACCCCGACGACGGCGCCTACCTCGACGCCGTTGTCAAGGAGGCGCTCCGCCTTCGGCCTGTGATTCCCGCCGTTGGGCGCGTGGTCAAGGGCGAGCCGTTCCGCCTGAACGGCTACACGATCCCGCCCGGCGTGGAGATCAATCCGTCGATCCGGATGATCCACCGGCGCGCCGATCTGTATCCCGCGCCACACGAGTTCAGGCCCGAGCGCTTCTTGGGCGAGGACGTTCCCGACACCTACACGTGGGTCCCGTTCGGCGGCGGCACGCGCCGCTGCCTGGGCGCCAGCTTCGCGCTCGTGGAGATGCGGATCGTGCTCCAGCGCGTTCTCCAGCGGGCCCGGCTGCGCGCGGCCGACCCCGAGCTCGAGAAGGTGCAGTTCCGAGGCATCACGCTGGCGCCGCGAAACCAGGTCCAGGTGGTGCTCCAGACGCCACCTCGCTCCGCGCCGCAGCCGGTTACTCCAGGGGTGTAGTCCACACCACCCCTTGGGTCCCTGGGCAGAGGACCCCGCGCACGCGAACCTCCTTGGCGACCGAGTTACCGGAGCCAAGGAGAACAGCAATGCGCCACCTACGAACCCTCACCGCGCTGGCCGCCACGAGCGCTCTGGCGCTCGCCGCCGCGCCGGCCGCCATGGCCAAGACGAGCGGCGTCGGCAACTCGAACGGCAACGCCACGATGAACATCTGCGTCTTCCAGCAGGACTGCACGTACATCAACTACAAGAACGGGAAGCCGACCGACGTCGTCCACCACACCGGCACGCTGACCAACTGGTCGCTGAGTGCGGGCAGCGTCGGCGGCCAGGTGAAGCTGCGGGTACTGCGCCCGGTCAGCGGCGGCAAGTTCAAGGCTGTGCACTCGAGTGCGGTACAGACCGTCACCCAGATCGGCCTGAACACCTACTCGGCCCACATCCGCGTCAAGGCGGGCGACGTCCTCGCCCTGAGCAACGCGACGAGCGGCATCTACATGGCGACCGCCGCGCCGGACCACTCGATCCACTACTTCAGCAGCACGCTCGCCGACGGGTCAACCGGCAAGCCCGACGCAACCGCACCGAGCCTGCATCTGCTCTTGAGCGCGCACGTCAAGTACTAACCGACCGCCCGCGCTCCGCCGAGCCCGAGCCCTGCACGGTTGCGTGCGGGGCTCGAGGCCGTGAGGCTGACGTAGACGTCGCCGCCAACGACGATCACGCGATGGGCGGCGACGCCGCATCCGCCCGACAGGTCCGCGCCGGACATGAGATCGAACCGGCGCTCGTGCAGCGGGCAGATGACTGAGCGCTCGGCCACGATCCCGTCGGCCAGCGGCCCGCCGAGGTGCGGGCAAGCGCCGTCGAGTGCGTACCAGCCCCCGCGCGTCCGAAACAGCGCGATCCGCCGCCCGAGGATCGTGACCGCGCGACCTTCCCCCACCGGCACATCGTCGACCCGGCAGGCCCGGGCCGCGGTCACCGTTCGCCCCCTGAGGGCGGACCGACGGCAGCCAGCGCGCGCAGGTCGATCTCCTGCGGCTCGGGATCGTCGAGGTCGGCGAACTGGCGCGGGTGATAGGGCTCATCGCGCTCGTGCCAGGGGTCGACCACGGCGGCGGCCTTGGCGATCCGGAAGCGCTCGAGCAGACCCGCGCTCAGCTCGGGGTCGAGCACAACGCGGCGCACCTCGTCGAGGCCGACGCGCGGCACGAAGTCATACGTCCGCTCCTTGTAGTCCGCGTTCTCGCGGTAGAACTGGAGAAACGCGGTGGCCACGCGCAGCGCCTCGTCGGCGTCGGGCACCGTGGCCAGCACGTCGGCCTCGCGCACGCTGCCGCCCGCCGCGCCGCCGACCCGTACCTGCCAGCCGCCCTCGACCGCGACGCAGCCGATGTCCTTGACCGTGGCCTCGGCGCAGTTGCGCGGGCAGCCGGACACGCCCGACTTGACCTTGTGCGGCGTGTACAGCCCCTCCCAGGCCTCCTCCATGGCGATTCCCAGGCGGATCGAATCCCCCAGCCCGAAGCGGCAGAACTCGCTCCCCACGCACGTCTTGACCGTGCGGACCGCTTTGGCGTAGGCGTGGCCGGAGGGCATCTGCAAGTCGGACCAGATGGCCGGGAGATCCTGCTTGCGCACACCGAGCAGGTCGATCCGCTGCCCGCCGGTGACCTTGACCATCGGCACCTCGTAGCGCTCGGCTGCGTCGGCGATCCGGCGCAGCTCGGCCGGCGTGACGACGCCGCCGCGGATCCGCGGGACAACGGAGAACGTCCCGTCGCGCTGGATGTTGGCGTGAACTCGATCGTTGATGAAGCGGGCATCGCGCTCCTCCCGGTGGCGGTTGGCCTTGACCTCGCTGACGAGATAGGCGAGCGCCGGCTTGCAGGCCCCGCACTCGCGACCGGTGCCGCAGGTGGCCGCCACCTCCGAGACCGATTCGTGGCCGTCGCGCCGGATCAGCGCCGCCAGCTGCCCGCGAGTCTGCTTGCGGCACGGGCAGAGATAGGCGGGCTCGTCGCTCAGCCCGCCCGTCGCCGCGGCCACGATCTCCACCACCAGGCCCTTGCACGAGCCGCAGCCGGTGCCGGCGCGCGTGCGCGCCATCACCTCCCGGGGCGTGGCGCAGCCGTCGTCGACCGCGGTGAGCAGCGTGCCCTTGCACACGCCGTTGCAGTTGCAGACCTGCGCCTCGTCCGGCAGATCGCCGGCGCCCACCTCGGACGCCGCAGCGAGCCGAGCCAGCGGATCCGGCATCGCGTCGCCCGCCTTGACCGCGGCCAGCAGCACCTCAGCGCCACGCGTGTCACCGAGGAGCACGGCGCCGGCCGCCCGCCCGTCCCGGACCACGAGCTTGCGGTAGACGCCGAGGCCGGCGTCAGCCGCCACGGCCGCAGCGCCGCCCTCCGCCTCGGCCTCGCCGATCGAGACGAGATCGATCCCGGCAACCTTGAGCTTCGCGCTCAGCACCGAACCGCGGTACGCGGCTTCGCGACCGAGCAGCGTGTCAGCTGCCACCCGGGCCTGCTCGAGGATCGGCCCGACCAACCCGTAGACCATGCCGCGATGCTCGGCGCACTCGCCGAGCGCGACCAGGTCGGGCAGCGACGTTCGCATGGCGTCGTCGACGAGCACGCCACGGCCGCACTCGACGCCGATCGAACGGGCCAGCTCGGCATTGGGGCGAATCCCGATCGACACGACGACCAGGTCGGCCGACAGCTCTGAGCCGTCTTCGAAGCGAAGCCGCTGCACGCCGTCCTCGTCGCCGACCAGCGCCTGGGTCGAGCGGGTCAGCAACACGTCGATGCCCAACTCCCTGAGCGCGGGCTCGAGCAGGGCGGCGGCGCCCGCGTCCAGCTGGCGCTCCATCAGCCTGTCCATGAGGTGGACGACGGTCGTCGGGGCGCCCTGGGCATGAACGCCCCGCGCGGCTTCCAATCCGAGCAGCCCGCCTCCGATGACGGCGGCCCGGCTCGCGGAGCGCGCCGCGGCGCGGATCGCCTCGCAGTCCTCGGGACCACGGAACGGATACACGCCGGGGAGGTCGATTCCGGGCAGCGGCGGCATCAGCGGCACCGAGCCGGTGGCCAACGCCAGGCGGTCGTAGGCGATCCGAGTGCCGTCGGCGCACACGAGCCGGCCGTCTTCCGCGCGGCTGACCTGGCAGCCGAGCATCACCTCGATCCCGTGATCCTCGAACCATTCCATCGGCCTGAGCGCGAGCTCGTCCGGATCCTGCCCGGAGACGAGGATCTCCGACAGCCGCACGCGGTCATAGGGCAACCGCGGCTCGCCGCAGACCAGCGTGATCGGCACGTCGGGGTCGCGCTCGCGCAGCGCTTCGCACAGCGCATGCCCAGCTATCCCTCCCCCCACGACGACGATCGAGCTCATGCCGCGATGATCCGAGCCGGCGGTTTCCCCGCCGTTCCACTCGTGTTTCGATCAGATGAACCGCTGTCGTGCTCAGCGAGGATCGACTCGATTTCCGTTGTGCAGCTGCCGCAACCGGTGCCGGCGCGGGTGACACGGCCGACCTGGACAGGCGTGCTCAGGCCACCGGTGCGGATGGCAGCGTCGATCTGGCCACGAGTCACGGAGTTGCACGAGCAGATGACTGCGCGCGCGTCCCCGGGGTTCGCAGCCGGCGTTTCGCCTGCGAAAACCAGTGACTCGTCGATGGGTTCGCCGCTGCGCAGGCGTTCCGACAGGGTGCGAGCGCCCCGCGTATCCCCCACGAGCACCGCGCCGGCCAGCCGATCTCCGTCGAGCACGAGCTTGCGGTACACAGCGTGGCGGGTGTCGGAGAAGACGACCTCCTCGGGTCCGTGTGAGGCGCCACCGGCGAACACGTCGACGCCCGCCACCTTGAGCGTGGTGCTCGGCACCGTGCCCAGGAAGGCGGCCGGATCGCCGACCGCGCCGGCCGCGGCGACGCGCGCCTGCTCGGCGACCGGCGCCCACAGACCGGACACGACGCCGCGGTGCTCGGCGCACTCCCCCGCCGCAAACACTCCCGGGGCGCTCGTCCGCATGGCGTCGTCGACCACCACGGCCCGCCCTACTTCGATGCCCGCCTCGCGCGCGAGCGACACCTCGGGGCGAACGCCGGCCGCCATCACCACGAGACCGGCCGGCAGCTCCTCGCCGTCGTCGAGCTGGACGACGTCACGCCCGATCGCGCTCACCGAACGCGCCAAGCGCATCTCGATGCCCAGGGCTTGCAAGCGTGCCGCCAGGACCGCTGAGGCACCGCGGTCCAGCTGCTGCGGCATCAGCGACGGCGCCCGCTCGACGACGGTCGGCCACATCCCGCGGGAGAGCAGACCGGCGGCCGCCTCGAGCCCGAGCAGCCCGCCGCCGATCACCAGTGCCGGCCTGCCGGCCAGCGCCGCGGCAGCTATCTCGCATGCGTCGCTGCGCGTGCGGAACGCGTAGACGTGGGCCTGGTCACCGCCGTCGAGCGGCGGGACGAACGGGCGGGACCCCGTGGCGAGCACGAGCGCGTCGTAGGGATGGCGCGAACCGCCGGCATCGATCACGGCGCCGGCATTTATGTCCAGCGCTGCGGCCGGCAGCGCGCTGCGCAGCATCACGCCGTGAGCGGCGTACCAGGCCGGCGGACGCAACTCGAGCTCCGCGGGCCCGCACGTGCGCGCCAGCAGCTTGGAGAGGAGGATGCGGTTGTAGGCAACACCCGGCTCCTCGCCGAGCATCGTGATCGACCAGCTGCCGCCCGGCCGACGGGCCAGCACTTCCTCGGCCACGGCCTGGCCGGCCATGCCCGCTCCGACCACGACAAGCCGCTGACGGGGCGCGCGCCGGGCCGCCGGACCGCGCGGGTGGTTTCCGGGCGCTTTGACCGGCTCCACCTTCACTGCCGACGCTTTGAGCTCGGGCTGGCGTGAGACGGGATCGACGGCGCCGTGCGTGACCAGGTTGACGCTGCCGGCCCCGGGTGGGGCGTGCAGCGCGCCCCAGTGCATCGGCGCGAAGGCCACACCGGACGGGATCCCGGCATCGATTTGCACCCGGAGAACGGCCGAGCCGCGCGCCGAGCGCACGCGCGCCAGTTCGCCGTCGGCCACACCCGCGGCGCGCGCGTCCTCAGCGCCCAGCTCCAGCATGGGCTCGCCGGCCGATTCGATGAGCCGGCGTGACTTGCCCGTCCGCGTGAGCGTGTGCCAGTGATCTCCGACGCGCCCCGTCGTCAACGTCGTCGGAAAATCGGCACCGCTCCGAGAGCCCTCGCCGGACTCGGCCGGCGGTGCGTGCGGCGTGGCGGCGAACCGAGCCCGTCCGTCGTCGGTCGCGAACGCCCTGTCGGCGTACAACCGGGGAGTGCCCGGGTGCTCCTCGAGTCCCGCCGGGCACGGCCACTGGACGCCGCCCTCCCGCGCCAGCCGCTCGTGGCTCAGGCCCGTCATGTCGCACACCCGGCCGGCCGTGCAGGCGACGAATTCGTCGAACACCGCCGCCTCGTCCTTCCAGGCGAAGGCCCCCTTGAAGCCGAGCGCGCCGGCCAGGGCGGCGAAGATCCGCCAGTCGGGTCGCGCCTCGCCGGGCGGTCTGAGCGCCGCCCGGACGAGCCCGACGCGACGCTCGGAGTTCGTCATCGTCCCCGTCTTCTCCGGCCACACCGCCGCGGCCAGCACGACGTCGGCCAGCGCCGACGTCTCGGTTGGATGATGGGCGTCCTGCACGACGACCAGCTCGGCCCGCTCCAGCGCTGCTCGCAAGCGGGCGGCATTCGGGAACGACACCATCGGGTTCGTGCCCGCTATCCACACCGCCTTTACCCGCCCATCGGCGAGCGCGTCGAACAGCTCCACCGCGGGCAGACCGGGACGCGCGCTGAGCTCGCCGCCCCGCCAGTGCTTCTGCATCTCCGCCCGGTCAGCCGGATTCTCGACGTGGCGGTAGCCGGGGAGCAGGTGGGCCAGGCCACCCACCTCGCGCCCGCCCATCGCGTTCGGCTGGCCGGTCAGCGACAGCGGGCCGGTGCCCGGACGACCGATCTGCCCGGCGGCGAGGCACAGGTTGATCAGGGCGCGGTTCTTGAGCGTCCCGACCGTCGACTGGTTGGCTCCCATCGACCACAGCGCCATCGCCCGGCCGGCCGAGGCGAAGCGGCGTGCCGCGACCTCGATGTCGGCGGCGGGGACGCCGCAGGTCGCCGCCGCCCGCTCCGGCGTCCACTCAGCGGCAACCGCGGCCGCCTCCTCGAAGCCGATCGTGCGCGCACGCACGAACGCGTCGTCGACCAGCCCGTCGCGCACGATCACGTGGAGCATCGCGTTCAGCAGCGCCAGATCGGTGCCCGGCCGGACGGCCAGGTGCAGGTCGGCGCCCTGCGCCGTCTGCGTGAGGCGCGGGTCGGCGCAGATGACGTAGGCGCCTTCGCGCTGACGCTCGCGGATCCGCGACCAGACGATGGGATGGCAGGCGGCCGCGTTCGAGCCGAGCAGGAACAGGCAGTCAGCCAGCTCCAGGTCCGCGTAGGCCGGCGGCGGCCCGTCGGAGCCGAACGCGCCCTGGTAGCCGGCCACCGCCGAGGACATGCACAGACGCGAGTTCGAGTCGACGTTGTTGGTGCCGAGGAAACCCTTCGCCAGCTTGTTGACGACGTAGTAGTCCTCGGTCAGCAGCTGGCCGGAGATGTAGAACGCGACAGCGTCGGGTCCGTCCCGTTCGATGATCCTGCGCAGCCTGCTGGCCGCGCCGGCGATAGCGGTGTCCCAGTCGGCCGAGCGGAAGCCCACGTCGCGCCGCCCGCGTACGAGCGGCGTCACCGCACGGTCACGCGCGTGGACGGCGGCCGGCAGCTCGAGCGGCTTACGACAGGTGCGGCCGCGGTTGACCGGGTAAAGCGGGTCGCCGGCCACCTCGACCAGGCGGTCGCCCTCGACCGAGGCCACCAGGCCGCAGCCGACGCCGCAATAGGGACACAGCGTGCGCACGGTGGCCCAGCGTGCAGAGCGGCGGTTTCCTCACCGTCTCGCGTTTGTGAACGCTCGATGAACTCAGAGCGCCAACATCGCGGCCAGCGTTCGCCGCGCCCCGCCGTGCCGCACCGCCGCGTCGGCCAGGTCGAGCCCGTCCCGCGGATCGCGCACAATCCCGGCCGCGAACAGCCGCACGGCTGCGCTCAGCAGCACCGCGGTCCGCTCGGCACCGGAGTGCTCGCCGGTCAGGATCGCCTCGGTCAGCGCCGCCGATTCCGCTGCCCCGCCCCCGGCCGTGATGTTCTCGCCGAGGCGCTCGGGCAGCTCCAGAGCGCCGGCCAGATCCCGCGCCACCGGCCGCCCGGGGCGGACGATGTCGCTGCCCTCGAGGCCGCGGACGACTATCGCCCGCTCGGCGCCCAGAATGCGGAACGCCTCGAGCAGGCGATCGGCGTACGGCGAGTGCGTGTAGCCGACGACGAAGCGCCGGGCGCCGAAGTAGTCGATCAGCTTCTCGGCCGAGTGCAGCGGCCCCCGCAGGCCTACCTCGTTGCGTATGGCCAGGAGCGGCTCCCAGCCCCGGACGGCGCGCGAGGTGTCCACCACGCTGACGCCGCTGCGCGCGAGCATGGCAGCCGACTGCGCCAGCGAGACGGCCGCCCGACCGCCGAGCTCACCGAGCACGTCGAGCGGCGTGACGCCGTACTTGGGGCCGACGGGCGGCCCGCAGTGGATCACGATCCCCGCACCGCAAGCGGCCGCCACCACCCCCGCGGCCAGCGACAGGTGCGGCGCCTCGGCGCAGCCGTCGTAGGCCCCGGCGCAGGCGACCACCGGGCGACCGGGCTCCGGGACCGACACGGTCCGGTCGACCGCCTCGCGCAGGCCCTCGACGTAGCCGGCCAGCTCGGCGCCCGACTCGCCCTTGACCCGCGTGGCGATCAGGAACGCGCCCGCCTGGGCCGGCGTGGCGGCGCCCGCCATCAGCGCCCGGACCGCGTTGCGCGCCTCCTCGAAGGTCAAGTCGCGCGAACCGCGCGGCCCGGTCCCCACCAGCTTCAACGTCGCGCTGAAGCCCGCGTACGTGGTGCGCCGCGATCCTGCTTGGACGCTCATCGCCACCTCCTCACAGCTCGAACCGGTAGCCGACGCCGCGGACCGTCTTGATCCGCCCCGCGTGCTCCTGCCCGAGCTTGGCCCGCAGACGCCGGATGTGCACGTCGACCGTGCGCGCGCCGCCGTAGTAGTCATAGCCCCACACCGCACTGAGCAGGGCCTCGCGCGAGAACACACGCCGCGGGTGCGTCGCGAGGAACTTGAGCAGCTCGTACTCCATGTAGGTGAAGTCGACCGGCCGTCCGGCGATCGTCACCTGGTAGGTGGCGAGATTCATCTCGAGCGAGCCCGCCCGCACGACCTCCTCGGCGTCGATGCCTCCCCGCTGGGCGCGGGCGCGGCGGATCCGCAGTCGAAGCTCGGCCGGCGTGTATGGGCGCACGAGCAGCTCGTGCGCCACCGGCACCTCCCCCGCCGAGCCCAGGTGCTGCTCATCGAGCGCGAGCACGAGCGGCACGGCGGCCAAGGACTCGTCTGACCCGATCTGGGCGCACATCTCGGCCGGCAGCGGCTCGTCGGGTCCGGCCACCACGATCATCACCTGCGGCGTGCGCTCCGCCCCGCCGTCCGACGGCTTCGGCCGTCCCGCGCCGTTGGACGCGGCCCGCCGCGGCGTGAAGCCGAGCGCCACGAGCATGCTCGCCATCTCGCCACCCAGCGCTTGGTCGTTGGCCAGGATCCATGCGTCGATCATCGCGTCAGCGAAGCCCCCGTCACAGCAGCCCCAGATATCGCCGCCGCTCGAACGCGCTCACGGTGGCGCGGTACTCGGCCCACTCGCGGCGCTTGTTACGCACGTACCACTCGCACAGACGCTCGCCGAACGCCTCATGCACGAGCTCGGAGGTCTCGAACAGATCGGTCGCCTCCCGTAGGTCCTCGGGCAGGGCGACCCGGTCCTGCGGCGGCTCCACGTCTTCAGGCCCGAGCTCGTAGCCGCGCTCGATCCCCCGCAAGCCCGCCGCCAGGACGATCGCGAACGTCAGGTACGGGTTGCAGCCCGGATCCGGTGAGCGCAGCTCGATCCGAGTCGACGCCTCGCGTCCCGGCCGGCGCGATGGAACCCGGACGAGACCGCTGCGCCCGTGCCGCGTCCAGCCCACGTGGTGCGGTGCCTCGTGGCCGACCGCGAGGCGCTTGTACGAGTTGACCCACTGGTTGGTCACCGCGGCCATCTCGCAGCCGTGGGCCAGCACGCCGGCCAGGAACTGCCGCCCGAGCGGCGACAGCGGCTCCGCCGGCTCCGGCGAGTGGAACACGTTGCCCTCGGCGCTGAACAGGGACATGTGCACATGCAGGCCGGACCCGGGTTGATCCTCAAGCGGTTGGGGCATGAACGTCGCGTGCGCTCCGAGCTCCCTCGCTGCCTCCTTGACCGCGACGCGAAACGTCGTCACCGCGTCGGCCATCGACAGCGCGTCCATGTGCTGTAGATCGATCTCGTGCTGCGAGGGCGCGTCCTCGTGGTGCGAGGTCTTGATCGGGATGCCCATCTGCTCCAGGTAGTCGATCGAGCGCCGGCGAAAGTCGCTGCCCACATCGAGGGTCGTCTGGTCGAGGTAGGCGCCCTGGTCAAGTGGCCGCGGCGGCCCATCGTCGGTCAGCTGCGCGAACACGAAGAACTCGACCTCGCACCCCACGAGGAACGTGAAGCCGAGCTCGGCGGCGCGGGCCAGGACACGGCGCAGCGCGTGGCGCGAGTCGCCGGGGAACGGCCGCTCGTCGGCGAAACGCACATCGCAGAACATCCGCGCCACGCCACCTTCCGGACGCCAGGGCAGGATCTGGAACGTGGTTGGATCGGGATGCGCGATGACGTCGCGCTCGGCCAGCCGCGCCGATCCCTCGAGCGAGGAGCCGTCGATCCCGACGCCGTCCTCCAGCGCGGATTCCAGCTCGGAGACGGGAATCGCCACGCTCTTGAGCAGCCCGAGCACGTCGACGAACCACATGCGCACGTAGCGGATGTCGCGCTCGCGGGCCATCCGCAGCACGTAGTCACGATGGTCTGTTCCCGCCCGGGCCATCGGGCAGCGATCGTAGGAACGCTCGCGCGTCGGGACCTTGTCCACGCGGCGAGACTTCCGCGGCTCCGATGTGCCGCTTGTCGAAGGCGCGGTGGCCGTTCATCCGCCGTTCACACAACCGACTCAGATCGGAAAACCTCGTCACGTGCACGCAACAGTCGCGACACCGTCCGGACACCGCTCGCTCGTAGGTTGCCGCCCGTCCAGGCAACCAACAGGAGGACCACGGCATGAGCACATCAACCGGGGTGGCATACGCTGGGGCGTCGGCGCGCCGACGTCGCGGCGGCCGCTGGATCGACAGCTGGGAGCCCGAGAACGAGGCGTTCTGGGAGGCGACGGGCAAGCGCGTCGCGCGCCGGAACCTCGCGTTCTCGATCTTCGCCGAGCACCTCGGCTTCAGCATCTGGGTGCTGTGGACGGTGGTCGTGATCAACCTGGCCAACCTCGGCATCGTTCTGAGCGTTCCCGAGCAGTTCTGGCTGACCGCGGTTCCCAACCTGATCGGATCGGGGCTGCGGATTCCGTATACGTTCGCGATTGCGCGCTTCGGCGGTCGGCTGTGGACCACGATCAGCGCCTCGCTGTTGCTGATCCCGGCGCTGCTACTCGCGATCGTCGTGCCGAGCGGCTGGCTGGCCCATCAGTCGCACTCGACCCAGCTGTGGATCCTCATCCTGTGCGCCGCCACGGCGGGCGTGGGAGGCGGCAACTTCTCCTCCTCGATGGCCAACATCTCGTTCTTCTATCCCGAGAGCCGCAAGGGGTTCGCGCTCGGGCTGAACGCGGCCGGCGGCAACCTCGGCGTCGCCGTGACTCAGCTGCTCGTGCCGCTGGTCATCATCGTGGGGATTCCCGCGGCGGCGATCAAGCTGCCGATCCACCACGTTCACCTGGCCTACGCCGGGCTGGTGTGGATTCCGTTCGTGGTGCTGGCCGCCTTGTGCGCGTGGTTCTACATGGACAGCCTCGCCCAAGCGCGCACTGACCGGCAGGCCTACGGGATGGCGCTGCGCAACCGCCAGACGTGGATCATGTCGCTGCTGTACATCGGGACGTTCGGTTCGTTCATCGGCTACTCGTTCGCGCTGCCGCTGGTGATCAAGAACACGTTCCCGGAGTTCCTCGGCCATCACCCGTTCATCGCCAACTACCTGGCGGGCTTGGCGTTCATCGGCGCTCTGATCGGCTCGCTGACTCGGCCGTTGGGCGGACTGTTGTCCGACCGCGTCGGCGGCGCGCGGGTGACACTGGCCGTGTTCCTCGGCATGGCCGTGTTCACGCTGGTCGCCGTCAGCGGCGTGGAGACCCACAGCTTCACCGTGTTCTTCCTCGCCTACATGGTCATCTTCGCCCTGTCGGGGATCGGCAACGGCTCGACCTACCGGATGATCCCGAGCATCTTCGCCGCCCTCGGTCGCCGGGCGGCGGACGAGCCCGGGGCCGACCCCGAACGCGCGCGCATGGACTTCAAGCGCCAAGCGGCGGCAGTGATCGGGATCGCCGGCTCGATCGGCGCCTTCGGCGGATTCCTGATCCAGCTGGTCTTCCGCCAGGCCAGCCTGCATGTCCAGGCGCTCATGACCAAGGCCACGAAGACGACGCCGGCCACCGAGAAGGCCCTGCTGGCGGCCAAGAAGCACGCCATCGCGCTCGCCCACCAGGACTGGTCGGTGTCGGCGCTGTGGGTGTTCCTCGCGGCTTACGTGGTGTTCGCCGGGATGACCTGGTTCTTCTATCTGCGCAGGCGACTGGCGGTCGACAAGGTCGCCAGCCTGGCCTACGCCTCGGTGTAGCTTTTGCGGCGTGCTGCTCTACAACTCGATGGTCTCGGGCAACTGCTACAAGGTGCGGCTCCTGTTCGCGCACCTGGGCATCGATTACGAGCGCCACGAGCTGTCGGTGATCGATCGTTCGGACCGCTCCGAGGTCCTGGGTGAGCTGAACCCGGCGCTGCGCGTGCCCACGCTGGTGCTCGACGACGGCCGCAGCCTGGGCGAGTCGGACGCGATCATCTCGTACTTCGCCGAGGGGACGGAGTACCTACCGGAGGATCGCTTCGAGCGCGCCCAGGTGCTCCAGTGGTTGTTCTTCGAGCAGTACAGCCACGAGCCGAACATCGCGGTGGCCCGGTTCTGGAAGATCGCCGGGATCGAGCCGCCGGCCGCTGAGCTGCAGGCCAAGCACCGCGGCGGCCAGGCGGCGCTCCAGGCCATGGAACGCCACCTGTCGCTCCGCGACTTCCTCGTCGCTGAGCGCTACACGATCGCCGACATCGCCCTCTACGCCTACACGCACGTGGCGCCCGAGGGCGGTTTCTCGCTCGAGCCCTACCCGGCGATCCGGGCATGGCTGGAGCGAGTGGCCGGCCAGCCCGGGCACGTACCGATCACCGCGTAGGCGCTGCCCGGCGGGTCACGGCGCACTCGCGGCCGCTCCCTGCTCCTCGGCGTTGGCCGCGAACGCGTCACGCAGGTACGCGGCCAGCCCCGGCGCCACCGTCTCGTAGTTGCGCGCGAACCGCTCGTCGTCGGTGTACATCTGGCCGAGCCCGCGATGCATGGCCGGCGGGCAGTCGTAGAACCAGCGCGCGATGTGCCGGCGGTGGCGCTCGGCCAGCGCCCGGGCGCGTTGCCCGTCGGCCGGCTCACCGGCCGCCTTCAGCTCGCCAAACTCCCGCGTGATCTCCTCCGCCTCGGCACGGATCTCCCGCCACTCGGTCTCGCCGTAGGCCGCGGCCCGCCGCGTCGACTCGCGGTAGGCCTCGGTGTGGCCCCAGCGTTCGCGCACCTCCTGCTCGTACTCGCTGGGGTCGAACCCGTCGAACATCGCCTGCACCTCCATCTTCGTTCCGTTTGCCTCCGCGGCCAGCGCGGCGTCGAGCGCGGCGCGCAGGGCACCCAGCCGCTCGGCCTGCTGCTCGATCAGTGCCCGCTGCTTGCGCAGGGCGGCGATCCGGTCGTAGCCCGGGTCGTCGAGGATCGCCTGGATCTCGGCCAGGCTGAACCCGAGCGCCCGCCAGACGAGGATCTCCTGAAGCCGGGCGAGATCGTCGTAGGCGTACAGCCGGTAGCCGGCCTCCGAGCGCTCGCTCGGCGAGAGCAGCCCGATCTCGTCGTAGTGGTGAAGCGTGCGCACGGTGACGCCCGTGAGCTCCGCAACCTGGCCGACCGTTCTCATGACGGCCACGTTACGACCTCACGCCACGTGAGAGTCAAGGCCGCATCGCTACCGTTCGAGCCGTCATGGACGTCGAAGACGCAATCCGCAGCCGACGCACCCACAAGGCATTCGCGCCCGAGCCCGTCCCGCGCGAGCTGCTCGACGAGCTGCTCGATCTCGCCCGCTGGGCCCCCAATCACCACCTGACCAACCCGTGGCGCTTCCGCGTCGTCGGGCCGCAAGCGCTGGCGGCATTGAAGGCCGCGGCCGGACCCGAGGCGGCCAGCAAGCTCGACCGCGCGCCGACCCTGATCGCCGCCACCCAGGTCCGCTCCGAGGACCCGGTGCAGGACGAGGAGGACCTGTGCGCGACGGCGTGCGCCACCTACGCCGTGCTGCTCGCCGCGCACGGCAAGGGGCTGGCCGGCTACTGGCGCACACCTGGCGTCCTGCGCACACCGGAGGGACGGGCGGCGCTGGGGATCCCACAAGAGGAGCGCTTCGTGGCGCTGATCCACCTCGGGCGCCCGCGGCAGGACAAAGAGCCGCCCGAGCGTGCCCCGCAGAGCGCCGTCGTCACCTACCTGAGCTGATGCTGCACTTCGAGGAGCGGCCGGCCGCCGGCGAACCGAACGGTCTGCTCGTCCTGCATCACGGGCGCGGCACGAGCGAGCAGGACCTGCTCCCGCTGGCCGACGTGCTCGATCCTGAGCGGGCGCTGCACGTGGTCGCACCGCGGGCGCCGCTTCAGTTCCCGGGCGCGCCGGGATTTCATTGGTACGTCGTCCCGCGTGTCGGCTATCCCGACCCCGAGACGTTTGACGCTTCCTATCGCGCCCTGGCCGAGCTGCATGACGAACTCTGGCAGCGCACCGGCCTCGGCCCGGATCGCACCGTGCTGGGCGGGTTCTCGATGGGCACCGTGATGAGCTACGCGCTGGCGCTCGGTCACGGTCGCCCTGCGCCGACGGGCGTGCTCGCCTTCTCCGGCTTCATCCCTACTGTGGAGGGCTGGCAGCCCGATTTCGCCGGCCGGGCCGGCGTCACCCGCTTCCTCGTCTCCCACGGCCGCTACGACCCGGTGATCCGGGTCGAGTTCGGTCGCGGGGCGGTGGAGGCGTTGCGGGCGGCGTCGCTCGAGGTGGATTACCGCGAGTCGGACGCCGCCCACAACATCGATCCGGCCGACGTCCCGCGAGCTACTTCGTGGCTCGCGAATGTGCTCACGTCGTGAAAAGGCATCCGGCTACCATCTCGCGCCTGTCAGTCCCAGCGCCCCCATCCTCCGTCCACGCCGCCTTCGAGGACACGTTCCGCTCGGTCGTCGAGACGCTCGCCCCGATCGAGCGCCGCGCCGGCTCGCCGGGTGAGGAGCAGGCGGCCCACTGGCTGGCCGACCGGCTGACCCAGGCCGGGTGCGAAGCCGAGGTCGAGGAGGAGCGTTTCCATGACGGCTACGCGCGGGTGATCGGCTCGCTCTCGGCCGGCGCCGCCCTCGCTGGCGCCGCCGCGCTGACCGAACGTGGCCGCAAGCTGGGCGCCGCCGCGGCGGGCCTGATCACGGCGGCCATCGCCGACGACGTCTCAAATGGCCCGCGGGTCTTTCGCCGGGCCACGGCGCCGCTTCACCCGACGTGGAACGTGGTGGCCCGCTGCGGTGACCCCGACGCCGAGCGCACGCTCGTTGTGCTGGCCCACCACGACGCCGCGCCTACGGGGTTCATCTTCGACGACACGGCCCAGGCCTGGTTCGGCGAGCAGTTCCCTGGCGTCATCGAGCGGATCGATACCTCGCTCCCGCTGTGGTGGGTGCTGATGAGCATGCCGGCGCTGATCGCCGTCGGCGGATCGCGCCGGCGTCGCGGGATGACCAGCCTCGGGCTGTTCGGGTCGCTGGTGGGCACCGCGGTGTTCGCCGACGTCGCCCGCCGGCCCGTGTGCCCGGGTGCCAACGACAACCTGAGCGCAGTCGCCGTCCTCGTGGCGCTTGCCGAGCGGCTGCGCGAGGACCCGGTCGACGGGCTGCGCGTGCTGCTCGTCTCCTGCGGCGCCGAGGAGGTGCTCCAAGGCGGCATCCACGGATTCGGACGCCGGCACTTTCCCGAACTCGACCGCAATCGGACCTTCTTCCTGAACCTCGACACCGTCGGCTCGCCCAAGCTGATCCTGCTCGAGGGCGAGGGCCCAGTGATCATGGAGGACTACCACGACCGCACGTTCCGCGACCTGGTCTGCCGTGCCGCCGAGAACGCCGGCGCGCCGGTGCGCCGCGGCATGCGCTCGCGCAACTCGACCGACGCCGTGATCCCCAGCCGCGCCGGTTACCCGACCGCCACGATCACCTCGATGGACCGCTACAAGGCGCTCTCCAACTACCACAAGATGTCCGATACGCCGGAGAACGTCGACTACCGCACGGTCTCACAGGCGCTCGTCCTCTCCGAGGCGGTCGCCCGCGAGCTGGCCGGCGATCCCTGGGCGTAGAGCCGAACTCGCCTGCCGTTCCGACGCGGCCACGTTAGGCTCGCGCCATGCCGATAGCCACCGAGCTCGAACTTCCCTCCTTCGACCACACCAACCCGGAGCTGCGCGGGCCGCGCTACCGCGAAGCGATGGCCGGGCTGTCCGGCCACGACGGCTGGCTGGCCGCCAACCCCTTCGGGTTCACCGTGCTCGACCGGGAGTCGGGCGAGTTCTTCCTGCGCACCAAGGACGCCGTGTTCCCTGGTCTGACGATCGGCGAGCTGTTCGGCATCAACGATGGGCCGCTGCACGAGGAGATCGTCCACAACATCATCAACGTCAACGGCGACGACCACCGGCGGCTGCGCAACCTGGTCAACCCGGCGCTCGCGCCGCGCCGCGTCGATCGCTACCGGCCGGCGATGCGGGGATTCCTCGCGGAGCTGCTCGACGAGGTTCCCGCGGACGGCCAGATCGAGTTCATCGAGGCGTTCGCCAAGCCGTACCCGTCGCTGGTCATCGCGCACGTGATGGGCGCGCCGCTCAGCGACGCGCCCCGGCTTCACCACTGGTCGAACTGGATCCAGCGCCAGTTCGACGCAGCCAGCCTGATGACCGAGCGGGAGCTGATCGAGCAGGCGGTGGCGGAGTTCTACGAGTACGAGGACGCGCTGATCGAGTCGCGGCGGCACAAGCCGGGCGAGGACCTGATCACCGACCTGATCACGGCCGAGGAGCAAGGCGATCGCCTGAGCCACGACGAGCTGCGCAACCTGATCCTGAACATCCTGGTCGGCGGCGTCGACACGAGCCAGAGCCAGCTGGCGCACGCCGTGCGTCTGCTGGCGCTAAACCCCGAGCAGTGGGAGCGGCTGCGGTCGGACCCGACCGAGCTGGCTCTGGCCACGGTCGACGAGGCGCTCCGGTTTGAGCCGATCACGCCGTTCACCGCCCGGATCATGGTGAACGAGATCGAGCACCGCGGGGTCACATTCCCGCCCGGCGCGATCGTGCTCGTCTCGGCCTGGCACGCCAACCGCGACGGCGTCGAGCTGGATGAGTTCGACATCACCGCCGACCGAGGCCGGGCGCGTCTGCTCACGTTCGGCGCCGGCATCCACTACTGCGTCGGCGCCAACCTGGCCCGGGCCGAGATGCAGGAGGGCCTGGCCTTCCTGGCCGAGCGCGTCAAAGCGGTCGAGCTCATCGGCGAGCCGGAGTTCGGCACCCCGTCGGGCATCTACGGCCTCGATACGCTGCCGCTGCGCCTCACGCTCGATTGACCTGCCGTACGGGCGGCTCGCTGCCAGGTAATGCCATCAATCCTCCGCGCCGTGCGCCCCGATCCAGTCGTCGACCCGCGCCCACCACTCGTTCAGCCAGAGCGCGATCTCCTGCTCGTCGGCTGGAATCTCGCCCCGGGGCACGAACCACATCCGTGTCCGGAGCGTGCCACCCAGCGGTAGGTTCCGCCAGATGTCGAGCGGGTAGGCCGCCAGGCCGAGTCCCGTGTGCGCCGCGAACACGACGTCCGCCGTGCGATTCGCCCGCAGCGCCGTGACGGTGCCGGAGGGCCGTGGCGGTAGGACGTGTTGCATCCGCTCGCCGGCCCTGGCCGCGGCCTTGTGGCCACGGCGCCGGAGCGAACGCAGCGCCCGCCGGCGACGTTCCGGCGTGAAGTTCCCGCCCTCGGGGAACATCAACAGCGCCCCGCGGGAACCAAGCGCGGCCGCGGTCCGCGCGATCCTCGTCTCGCACTCCGGCGGATCGTCCACATCGAGGACGGCGTGCGGGAGCCGGTGAGCGATCAAGTCGATTGACGGGTCGAGCGCGATCGTGTCCTTGAACACGACGCTCGGCCGGCGCGCGAAGTGCGAGAGAAGCCGGTCGATCAAAAGGATCGTGTCGGCCGGTCCGGCGTGGCGGCTAAGCACTAGCACGGGGCCGGTGCCGCGCAACGCCGCGGCGGCGGACTCCGATCCTGGCTCCTCCACGGTCTGGATGTCCAGGCTCTTTCGCACGCTGTCGGCGATCCCGCCGACGAACCACCGCAACAGACGCCAGTGGAGCGCCTGGATGCGGCGCGAGCCGATGCGTAGGCCGCCCCCGGCGAGCAGCCAGATCGCGCCGCAGGCGACGAGCGTGGTCAGCTCGCGCGCGAAGTACGCGAGGAAGATCCGCGTCATGATCGCCAGGCGCCGATCCCCAACGAGAACGCTCACGACTTTGGCTACCCCGATCAGCACCGGCGAGAGCGCCAGGACCGCGACAGAGAGGATGAGCCAAAGCGTGACGCTCACCGGCCGTCGGATCGCCGGCCCCGGCATCACTGCTCCTCCAGGTAGCGCAGCGAGGCCTCGTGTGCGGAGTCGATTTGGCGCTGCACGGTGCCGGCTAAGCGCCGCAGCCGCAGGGGTGCCGACAGGTCGTTGTAGGCGGGCGCGGCAGAGCCGCCGGTTGGCAGGACGTGCAGTTTGACCCCGTCGGGCAGAGAGTGCAGGTCGTGGGCGAACCTGTGTCGCCGTGCGACCTCGAAGGCGACGAGACCGACCTCCCACGGCCAGCGTGGGGGCTTCAACGGCTGCTCTGCACGGCCCACCTGCAGCACGTAGATCGTCCGTGCGCCGAGGTACACGGCGCGGCTGACAGGAATCGAGTTGACGATCCCGCCGTCGATGAAGTGCTCATTGCCCACCTTTACGGGTGGGAGCACGCCCGGGACCGAGCACGAAGCCAGGACGACCTCGGCCAGCGGCCCCTCGGTGAACCAGTGCTCGGCGGCGCGCTCGATCGACGCTGCGACACACTGGAAGTTGACGGCGAGGTCCTCCAACCGCTCCACCGGCAGCACGTCCACCAGCCGGTCGCGCAGCTCGCCGAATGGCTGCAGATACGTGCGAGTCCGAGCAAGTGTGGTCAAGCGCTGGAGTGCGCTACCGGACCACAGCGGCTCCGAGTCTCGCCACATCGCGCGCAGCCGTTCCACCCCAGCGCGGCCGGGTTCTCCGGCGTATACGGCGCCGTTGACGGCTCCGATCGACGTGCCCAGCACCACGTCGGGTTCGATCCCCCGCTCGGCGAGGGCGGCCAGCATCCCGACCTCGTGCGCGCCCAGCAGACCGCCGCCACCGAGCACGAACGCGACGTCGCAACGTGAGGATGCCTGAGTCATGCCGCAGGGTTACCCGCTGCCGCCGCGGTCGGCTCACCCGCCCAACTACGCGCCGCTCAGGCGGCCGGCGCGCGGCCCCATACGGCCGTGAACGCGATCGTCTGCGTCCACCACGACGGATCGCGGCAGCGGGCAAGGAAGGCATCGATCAGCTCGTGGCTCAGCTTGCCGGAGGCGAGCAGCTGGTCGCGCAGCTCGTCGATCGTCAGCTCCCAGTACCGGGCCCACGACG
>JBJMLD010000180.1:0-14769 GCA_045805545.1 Solirubrobacteraceae bacterium
ATCAGCGCATCGTTCTCACCGGGAGCGATCTCGATGCCGTATGTCTCGCGAACCCGGAACCAGCGCTTGGAGACCTCGGCGACCTTGTGGCCGTCGCGCTCGATCTCGTATTCGTGATCGACGATGTTGCCTTTCGCGCTCAGCTCGCCTCCATCCTCGAGCTCGATCGCGAAGCGGTCACGCAGCGGCGTGATCAGGGCCTTACGGATCGTCGCAACCGTATCCCCCTTGCGCTCGATCTTCATCGTGTCGCGGATCCTGAGCTTCTTCTCCTGAATCTTGAACAGCTCGTCGCCATCGCGGTTCTCGAGGACGAACGTCTCACGAATCCGTACGGCCTTTCCGTCAACCTTGAAGACGCGATCGCCGTCGCCGTTCTCGATCCAGTAGTCCTCCCCGATCGAGAACAACTTCTCGCGCATCTGATAGCGCGTGCCGCCGAGCTCATCGTGCCTGCGGAGTAATCCCATCTATGTCTCCTTGCTCGACCGATGCTTGGGCCGATCGCTTGTAGTCAGAGTGACGCTCATCTTGATGGCTCTGACGGCGCCGGTCGCGCCGGCTTGCAGCGTGAGCCCGAGCGCGAAAATGAGGATCCCTGGTATGAGCAGAACGCTTGATCCGAGCATCAGGATCCCGAGCCTTCCGAGAAGGTACGGCGGCGTGCACACGGTCGCGCTCAGCGCGCCGGTGACGACGCTCGTCGAGAGTTTCTCGCGCGTTGATTGCTTGCGCTTGACTCCGATGAGCCGCGAGGGAACGGCGACGTAGCTGATCATCATCACGCCGACGACGATGCTTAGGGAGATAGCGAACCATGGCTTGCCCCAGCGCGTGACGATCGTCGTCGAGAACGCGAGCAACAGCCCTACTGCGACTCCCCACCCCATGATCGGGACCCAATGCCGGCGCGCTTGCGTCACGGCTGGCCGGATTTTGAGCGGGGCGGGTTTCGCGACCGTAAAAGCGAACACCGCATTGAGGAAGAAGCTCGCCACCGTGAGCGTCACGATCCCCAGGACGATCGGGATCAGCACCGGACCGCGAAGCACGTTGAAGCTCTTGTCGTGTAGGACGTGCGCCTTGAGATCGAACATTGCGAGCCAGATCCACATCGCGGGGAGGATCTGCACGAGTGTGAGGCGCCAGTTGGACACCAACAGCTTGAGGCCCTGGAACAGCATCACGAACGCGCTGATAGCGAACGCCAGCGGGGCAAACACCCGGCGCGAGCGGCTGAGCCGGAGAATCGCCTCCTCCACCTTCGTCTCGTCGTTCTCCTCGATCGCCCGTACGAGCGAGCGCACCCTCGCCACGAACGTCGTGGAGCGGTGATTCTCGGCGGGGTCCGGAGACGGTCCCGGAGCAGCGGGGCCGCCGGTCTCGCGCCGAGCGTAGGAGCGTGCCACGCGCTCGCCCCCGACTATTTTCGGCTGGCGATAACTGCGGTGGCGATCACGAGCGAGAGGGCGACGAGCGCGCCTAACGCGCCCAGCCAGTTGACCCCGACCGTTTTGCGGACATGATCGACGTACGCGATAAAGCCGATCGGAATCGCGATCGAGAGGAACAGCGCGACTCCCCGAAGGATTGCGCGTTTGTCGTGGCCATGGTCTTCGCGCTGATCGGCCAGCTTGATCGCGTCGAGAACGCTGGCGCCCTCGCCGTCGTAGAACAGCAGCGTTCTCCGGCCGAGCTGGCGTGCATGCGTCTCGCAGCCCCAGGCCATCGCGATCATGAACGTGACCGGAAACACCCAGGTCGTCGCCCAGATCGCCACACCCACCAGCACACTGAACGCCGCCTTGACCTTGCCAAGCATGTCTTTGTCCTCGTGGGCGGCGGACGGCGACATGAAACCACCGAACACGAGGATCAGGTACACGCTGTGAACCCACGTGCGCAGCGATCGACGCTTCTCGACGCGATCCGGAATCCCCTTGTCGCGGACGGCAACCAGTGCAGCCTCCGCGGCAGCGACGTCGGTGTGTACGCCGCGCAGCGCGAGCATCTCGGCAGACGTCCGCAGATCCGTCGGGTCACGGTCGTAGAGCGCGGCGGTTCGCTGCGTCATGCGCATCTCCTGGAGGAGATACGTCAGGTAGCCGGGCACCAGCGCGATGAAGAACGGAGTGCCCGCGATTGCGCCGTCGATTCGCGCGACGTGAGCCGACTGCGTTCGCAGCTCCTCGGCGATCTCGGCTGGATGGGACTCGGAGCGATTGCTCCGTGTTGACTTGGCCCATTCCCGCGACCGATCACCGAAACGACGGGCGGTGTACAGCGTCAGCCGCTCAGACACGTGCTCGGGGTCGCGATAGGCGATCCGCACCAGCTCGCGGGACGTGGAGAACGCTCGCCTGATGCGCCCTTTCGGATGCGGCTCCTCCCTCGCTGCCGCCACAGTCGGATCGGTCTGCTCCTCGCCTGTCTCGGGGGTGAGCGATCCGCTCTGCTCACTCGGCGCCATCGGGCGACCTCCCCGGCACTTGCCGAGTCAATGCCTGTTCGATCCTCGCCAGTCGTTGCGTTATCTGGTCGAGCTCGCGCTCATTCTCCTTTTCGGCCCCCGCCGCGAAACGTCGCCTGCTGCTTTCGACCAGCGACGCGGTCACCGATGCCGTGATAACGGCAAGGAAGCCGATCCCGGACAGCATCACCATGGCGGCGATGAAGCGACCGCCCGACTGTTTGGGGGTTACGTCCCCGTAACCCACGGTGGTCACCGTCTGCAGCGCGAACCAGAGGCCCTTGCCGATCGTCGGATACTCCTTATGGTCGACCACGCGCTCAAGGATCCCGCCCGCGACCGTGATGACCACGGTAAACGACGCGATGATCCCTGCGGCCCTGCGCGCCGTCAGAGAATCACGCAGCAGCAGGCGAGCCGTGAGCGGCACCTTCTCGCCACTGCCCGCCGAATGCTCCCCAGGAACGGCAGCCATCTACGCACCGATCCCGTGCGCGAGCGACGCGTGCTGTCGGCGGATCGGAACGGCGGAGCAGTCGGTTTCCTCAGCCACATTCACCCCTAGGTTGCGATTTCGGGTGCAAGTCTGTCCGCTGTCGGACCGCGCTACATCACCCCGATCGAGTGACGACACGGCTACGCGTGCAGGAGCGCAGCGGACGATTTCAACCGTTTCGGGTGATGCAGCGCGGCCAGCGCAGCGAGACGCTCGGCCTGTCAGGAACTACCTTTGAGAGAGGTCTAATCATGGTCACGGTGTATGCGGTCTCGACGGTCGCCTGGGTTGTTCTCGTGGTGGTGTTCCTCGCCATCTGGATCGCCTTGGCGTTTTGGCCGGCTCGCGTTGCCGGCCGCAAGGGACATAGCTTCATCGGCTACTTCATCTTCAGCCTGTTCTTCTTCCCATTGGCCCTGATCACCGCTTACGTGGTCCACGATCGCCACGCGCCGGCATACTGACGTGACTGGTGAGCGCCGTAGCACGGGCTGAGGATGCCTCCGCCCGGCTAGGGTGGCACCACCGCGCTCGGATCGCGCAGCTTGCTCTCCAGAGAGGTTCGGCATGAAAGTCGCGTGCCTTGGGTATGGAGCAGCCGAGCATGCGCGGTCGTTTCCCGTCCCGTCCTGTCTCGCGCGCTGTCAGAACCCGGTTGCGTCGCCTTGGCAGCGTGCTGCTTGCCGGCGCGACGCTGGCGCTCGTCCCCGTTCCGGCAAGCTCGGGCGCGCTGAGCACGACTCCCGCGCACACGGTCAGCTTCGATAAGTACTCGCTGATCATCGACGGCAAGCGGACCTTCGTCTGGTCCGGTGAGTTTCATCCGTTCCGCCTGCCGAGCCCGTCGCTGTGGCGCGATGTGCTCGAGAAGATGAAGGCCGAGGGCTACAACACCGTCTCGATCTACTTCGACTGGGGTTATCACTCGCCGAAGCAGGGCGCCTACGACTTCAGCGGCGTGCGTGACATGGACAAGGTGCTGGACATCGCCCAGCAGGTCGGCCTGTATGTGATCGCCCGGCCCGGGCCTTACATCAACGGTGAACTCGACGCCGGCGGCTTCCCCGGATGGCTGCTCACGCAGTCCGGCAGAGCCCGGACCGATGCTCCCGACTATCTCGCCGCGGTAGACGAGTGGCTCACGCACATCGATGCCGTCATCGCCCGCCACCAGCTCACCGACGGCACCGGTCCGGTGATCCTGTACCAGATCGAAAACGAGCTGGGCAGCGCAGGTACCGCGCAGAAGAACTACATGAATCACCTCGCGGCGAAGGTCCGGGGCGACGGGATCACCGTGCCGATCTTCCACAACGACAAGGGCCGCAACGGTCTCTGGGTTCCGGCCAGCTCGAACGTGCCGGGGACTGTTCCCGGGCCGACCGACCTTTACGCGTTCGACGGGTACCCCGGCGGAACGTGCCACACCGACGGCACGCCCGGCGGCCCGAGCACGGCCCCGGACTGGGGCATCTGGGGCCCTGGCGGGGCGAAGGGCGGCGCCTCTGCCTCACCCAACACCCCGGGCTTCGCGGCCGAGTTCGGCGGCGGCTGGTTCGACTACTGGGGAAGCGTCGGGACGTACTCGTGCATGGCGCAGCGGGAGGGGCCGGGCTACGAACGCGTCTTCTATGAAACGAACATCGCCAACCGGCTGACGCTGCAGAACTTTTACATGACGTTCGGCGGCACCTCGTGGGGCTGGCTGCCCGCCCCGGTGGTCTACACGTCCTACGACTACGGAGCGGCCATCAACGAAGCCCGCCAACTGCGGCCAAAGGCCACCGCGATGAAGGAAATCGGGCTCTTCCTGCAGAGCACACCGGAGATCACAAAGGTCGACCAGGGGACGACGGTCACGCCTAGCTCGCCGGCGATCAAGGTCTACAACGACGTCAACCCAGACACCGGCACACACTTCTACATCGCGATGCACAACCCGTCGAACGCGACGACCAACGACGCGTTCACGTTCCCGATCTCCACCGCGGACGGCACGTACACCATCCCGCAGTCCGGCACGCTCCAGATCAATGGCCAGGACTCGAAGATCCTCCTCGCGGACTACGCCCTGGGCGGCCAGCACCTCGTGTACTCGACCTCGGAGCTGATGACACACGTCACGGAGGACGGCAAGGATCTGGCGCTCCTGCATGGCCGTGACGGCGAGGATGGCGAGACCGTGCTCCGCTACGACTCGCGTCCGCACGTCGATGTGATCTCCGGCAATGTGACGAGTACGTATGACCCGGACACCGGCGACCTGCGGCTTGACTACGTGCACAACGGTCTGGCCGAGGTCCGCATCCACGGCGGCAACCGGCCACAGTTGCTGCTCCTGATCGCCGACGAGCACACGGCGGGGACGTTCTGGCGCCAGGACACCGCAGCCGGACCAGTGCTCGAGCGCGGCCCGGAGTTGGTACGCACGGCCACGGCCAGCGGCAACACGCTCAACCTCACCGGGGACACGTCGCAGCCCAGCGATCTGGAGATCTGGGCGCCGGCGCAGGTCCAGCACGTGATCTGGAATGGCACAACCGCGTTGACGCAAACGACGACGTCCGGGAGTCGCCAAGTGACGGCGCAGCTGCCCGGGCCCGCGCCGTACACGCTTCCCGACCTCAGTCAGAGTGCGTGGCGCTATGCAGCCGAGTCGCCGGAAGCCCAGCCGTCTTTCGACGATTCCTCGTGGGCGGCGGCCGACAAGACCCAGACCAACAGCACGACGAAGCCGCCTTCCGGGCAGCCGGTGCTAACGGCCGACGACTACGGGTTCCACCACGGCGACGTCTGGTACCGCGGCCGGTTCACCGGCGCTGGCAGCGCAGCGACGATCAGGCTGCGCTATGGCGGTGGCGGCGCCGGCATGCTCCAAGCATGGCTCGACGGCCGCTATCTCGGACAGAACGTGCTCGGCACCGGCGTGAGCTCCCCGCCCACGACCGGAACGGCGACATTTGCGATCCCGCCGGACCTGCAGACGGACGGTGACCACGTCCTTTCAGTGATGGTCCGCGACGACTCGCACAACGAGGACGGCGGTATCAATGATGCGCAGAAGGAGGGTCGCGGCCTGATCTCGGTTGCCCTCACCGATGCGAACTCAGCCGCCGTCAGCGCCCCGATCGCGTGGAGGATCCAGGGCAACCAGGGAGGCGAGGACATCGCCGACCCGGTGCGAGGACCGGTCAACAACGGTGGTCTGTACGGCGAGCGGGCTGGGTGGTATCTCCCCGGCTTCCCCGACGGCAGCTGGTCGACGGCCATGGTGCCCGCCGCGACCGCGGTGGCGGGCACCTCCTGGTACCGCACGACGTTCCATCTCGATGTGCCCTCAGAGGACGACGCCTCGCTTGGGATCACTGTCGGTGACCCGTCGGCGCCGCGCTCCTCGGCGCACTACCGAGCGCTGATCTTCGTCAACGGCTGGAACATGGGCCAGTACATCGCGGACGTGGGACCGCAACACACTTTCATCGTGCCGAACGGAGTATTGGACCCACGCGGTGAGAACACTCTGGCGATTGCCGTCACGAGCGACAGCGGACCGGGCAACGGGCTCGAGCGGGTGTCGCTCAGCGACCTCGGGACGGTCCGCGGCGGCGTCCCATTGACCCTGGACGACTCGCCCGGGTACGAACAGCTCCAGTCGGCGTTGCTGCATTGAGGATGCCATTCCGAGACCGGTCGCAGGCCTTCATGAAGAGAGCCCGTCGAAGCGACGTTCCGGGTAGGTGATTTCCGCCGGACCCCTGGTGCTGTGCATGTTCCAGAGCAGGTCGGCGAGATGGGCGGGATCCACAGTCGGACCCCAGTCCCTGCCGGAGCCAGCGGCCTTGGCTTCCTCGGCCTGAGTGTGGAACGCGCTGTTCTCGATGATCGCGCCGATGTAGAGCATGCCGACGTAGACGCCTTTGTCGGCCACTTCGGCGTGTAGGGACTGCAGGTAGTTGCGCTGGGCGGCCTGCGCCGGGCCGGGACCGCTCATGGTCGGTGGGCCCTGCACGGCGCTGGCACCCTGCGCCGTGAGGATGGCGCCGGAGCCCTGCCCGATCATGTTGGGCAGGAACTGCTGCACGAGGGCGAGCAGCGAGTAGACGGCCAGGGGCATGAACGCTTGGGCGCGCTGCGGCGTGAGCTCGGCCGCCGCGACGAAGCCATCTGCTGGTGTGGGCGCGTAGTAGAGCGCATCGAGCTCGCCCGTCACGGCGAAAATCTGGTCGGCCAGGGCTCCGACGGCGTCTGTATCGGCCAGATCAGCGGCGATGACGTGCGCGCCCGCGCCGGCGGCGGCCAGGTCCTCGGCAAACGAGTCGAGCAGTCGCCGGCGGCGGGCGACCAGCACAACGTCGTAGCCCTCATGCGCGTAGCGGCGCGCGACGGCGCGGCCGAGCCCGGGACCGGCGCCGAAAATTGCGATCGACTTGTTCATGTTCGTCATTATATCTGATTGTCAGGATCCCTGATGATCATGAATGCGTATGATCCTGCCGTGACCGCCCACCGGCTCGGCTACCTGCTCAAGCACGCAAGCCTGCGATATGCGCAGCTGACGTCAAACGCGCTGGAGCCTCTCGGCATCACGCCACGCGAGTGGGCGGCGCTGAACTGCCTAGATGAGCAGCATGGCCTCTCCCAGCGAGAAGCGGCCGAACTTCTCGGAGTTGATCGCACGACCATGGTCGCGCTGGTCGACGAGCTGCAGGCCAAGGGCTGGGTCAAACGGAGCCCCCAGCCCGATGACCGCCGCAAGAACACCGTCGCCCTGACTACGACAGGGCGCGACACCCTGCAGCGCGGAGCGCTCCTCATCGACAACTGCGAGTGGCGGTTCCTGTCCGCGCTCAGCGAAGCCGACGCCGAACGGCTCAAGAACGCCCTTCTCGAAGTCATCGCGACCGACGACTAGCACTGGATTTCGGCCGCGCGGGCGTATCAGGATCGGCTCAGGTGCGAGTGCAGCCGCGAGGCAGCTCAGAGCGGCCGGCAGGACTCGGGGACCATGAGCTCTGCCCACACATGCGTATTTCCCTCGCGCATGCCCCAACGGTCCGAGAGTCGGTCAACGAGAACCAATCCCATGCCGCCGGGACGATCGAGGTGGGTCACAACCAGGTTCGCAACGTGGCCTTGGTCGATGACCTCGATCCGCAACCGGTCCTGAACTGCGCAGACGCGCAACTCGATCTGACCCTCGCCGTGTAGATAGGCGTTGTTGACCAGTTCGGAGACGACCGTCTTGGCGTCCTCGAGAGTGCCGTCGAGACGCTGAGCGAGGTGTGCCTCGAGCTGGCGCCGGGCCGTAGAGCCGCAGCTCGAGTCGCGGGGGAGAAACGACCGGAAGACCTCGCGAGCCGCGAGCCGGGGCTGATGCTGGACCCCATTCATTGAACGGCCCTCGCCGGTGTTAGCTGCGTAGTGAACGACTTGGCGTGAAGCATGAGACTGATGCCGATCCAGAGATCCGAAGGCTGACTTCGTGACGGATCGGGAGACAACAGCCGACATGCGACCGCCGCGATCGCTCCGCGCTACCACGGGCAACCCCGTCGCACAACCGTTTAGACATGCTCGGGGCCGCTACCCGTCTGATGATACTCGTGGCGCGAGCGTGCGCGGGTCCCCGTTTCCGAGTTAGTCCGTTCTCGGACCACGATTGACCAGCCGGATGCTCTGGCGCTACCCTGAGGTCAGGACAGGGTCCGAGCTGGGCTGACGCTTCACTGGGACCAGGTTCTGCGATCTGCAAAGCACGGACGGTCATGACCTCGCGGGTCTGGCCGGACAAGGAGCGGCAGCATGGAGAAGGCGATAGCAGAAGATCCGCCGGTGACGCTGGCGGGAGGCCGGCTCCTTGCGCAGATCTCCACGAGCATCGTCGCGATGCTCCGCGAGCACTACGGCCGCGGGCCGATGAAGGCCAAGACCTACGCGCTGGACGACATCATCGTCGTGGTCATGCGCGGCAGCGGGTTCACCGCTTTGGAAGAGACCCTGATGTACAGCGGACAGCCAGGACGCGTCATCGCGATGCGGGAGGAATTCCAAAGTGTGATGGCCGATCGTTACAAGACCACGATCGAACAGCTGACCGGACGCAAGGTTGTGGCGTTCGTCTCCCAGGCTCATGTCGAGCCCGACATCACGGTCGAGATGTTCTTCGTCGACGGTCCACTTCCCGGCTTCGGCGCCGTCGAGGTCATCGAGCCGGCATAAGACGTCTCGCTCAGTCGGGCCCGTCGTGATTTGACCCGGCCGGCTCAGGCTCGAGGACGAAGGCCTCGATCGCCGAGCCAGCTTCCTCATCGCTGCCGCTGAGGAATGTGCGAACCGTACGCTCCGTTAGCCGCTCCACGGCCGCGATCAGCTGCGGCCCCATCGCGCGCTGCAGGGCGTCGCGCTGAAAGCGGACCAGTTCGGACTTCCCGGCGGCCACCAGCTGTCGCTCGGCCCTGGTTGCCGCGTCCTCGAACAGGCAGACGACGAGGTCCTGGTGAACGAACGCGCGGGATCGGGTCGCACCCCGACCGGTAAAGTCGGCAACGAGCTTGCCGAGCTCATTCGCCAGCGCCGCGTTCAGCGTGCCTCCGGACAAGCGTTGCTTGGATCCCGACATGGCCACCTCATATCCGTCTCGGCAGTGGTCGAGATCCGTCCGAGCCGAGAGGGATGAGCACCCGGGCGAAAACGCTACAGACTCAGCATACTGACCCGGCCCAGACGGCAACAGTCAGCATGCTGACCCGGAGCCCCGCGGCGAGGTGGCTGGTTTGCCCGTCCGACCGGGGGGGTATAAGATTGTCGAGGGTACGACCTCATAGCGAATGCCCGTAGGCGCGTTAGAAGGTTGTATGTGGTAGCGCGGAACGCACCCGGTAGTCGCACAGCGGCTGCCGCTCCTGATCCGTCATCGAGTCCTTGTGATCCGTCGGATCGGGATCGTTCATGCGTCACTCCACATCTGCGAACAACAAGCGCGCGAAGCAGGCTCCAGTCGAGCAGCAGCCCTTGGGGGTGCCATTCCCAGAAGGTCCGGGCGGCGGCGAGCTTTGCCTGATTACGCGTGACGCTGTAGCCAGGACGGGTGCTCTGACCGGGCTGCTCGTCGTCTGGAGTGCAGCGGAGACGCAGCTGGATGTCCTGTGCGCATGCGGGACTGACCCGCGAATGGACCGCCTCTCGCTTCCGGAAGAGCGGTCCGGGTTTGCCGGCCGTGTGCTCGAGTCAGGGCACACGGCCGGCCAGCCGATCGACTCCGATCAGGATCCGCACCTCGCCTGCGCTGCATCCGGCGCGCGCGCCACCTATGCCGCCGGCGCGCCCGTTCGGCCACCTGGCCACCTCCAGGGCGCCCTGTGCGTCGGTCTTCCGGACACGCCACCGGATCCGGCGACGACGCGCTGGGTGATCGAGTCATATGCGCGCCTCGCGGCGCTCTGCCTGAGCGACAGGCGTGCACTCGACGGGCTTCTCGCCGCCGCCCGGCTCGACCCGCTGACCGGCTGCCTCAACTACGCCGCGCTCCGCGGCGAGCTCTCCCGTGAGATCGGGCGCTGCGCCCGCCACGGGCGCACGCTGTCGTGCTGCTTCATCGATATGGACAGGTTCAAGCAGATCAATGACGATCACGGCCACCCCCACGGCAACCGGGTGCTCGGCGAGATCGGCGCCGCGCTGCGCGCGGGTGTCCGCACCGGAGACTCCGTCGGACGCTACGGCGGCGACGAATTCATCGTGCTGCTGCCGGACACGGACCGCGGGGCCGCCGCCGTGTTTGCGTCCCGGTTGCGGGCCCAGATCGGCGGTTGCGTCTTGCACAACGGCCACGAGCCGCTCGACGCTTCCATCGGCGTGGCCCAGTGGCAAACCGGAATGACAACTGAAGAGCTGCTCGTGGCGGCCGACGAAGCGCTCCGCACCGCGAAGCACGCGGGCGGCGGCGCCGTCGTCACGACAGGCGGCGTCGCGGCCCGGAATGGCCGCGACGCCGCGGGGGCTGTCGTGTAGCTACCGCCCCAGGGGCGGCTCGATATCCGTAGTTCCTACGGGCACATACGTGGAGGCGATGCCGATCACACGGGTTGATGCAGCGCAACGTGCGATCACGTGCGGTCCGTCGTGCGGCCTGCCTCTTGGCTGTGTGCGTCGGCACGTTCTTGACGGCATGCGGGAGAGACTCGCCTTCGATCCCGGCCGGCCGAGTCATCGGCGTGAACGAGCGCGACTTTCACATCGCCGTCGATACGGTCGCTATCGCGGCCGGTGACTATGTGCTGCGTATCCACAATGCCGGTCCGGATCAGCATGAGCTGATTGTCGTCCCGGATCACCGCGGCGGTCTGGCATTGCGCGGCGATGGGTTCACGACGAACGAGGAGGCAATCCAGAGCTCTGAGCCCGGAGCGGTGGACCCGCAGCATCCCGGCGCCACCACATATTTGCGTCTGCACCTGAAGCCGGGCCGCTACGTGCTCTTCTGCAACATGGCGGGCCACTTCATGGCGGGGATGCATACCGACCTGGTGGTCAGCTGATGGCGTCATCCCGCCGACGCTACCGTCCGTTTGCCCGCACGGGCAGAGGCATGATCGTTGCGATCTTCGGAACGTTCGTGCTGATATCGGCCCTTACCCTGTTCCTCTCGATCCGCGCGACGAATCGCTCCCGGAATCGCGCCGCGGTGATCGAGGTGATAGCTCGACAGCGGACGCTCGCAGAGCGCTACGTCAAAGAGGTGCTCCTGGCGCGAGCCGGCGAGCAGGCCGATCCGGCCGCAACCGGCGCCGCCCTGAGCAAGAGCGTGCAGGCGCTGCTGGACGGCGGTACCGCGCCGGCCATGCCGGGCGATGACGACGAGGTCAAGATCCCGCCAACCGGCGGCGCGGTGATTCGCCATCAGCTTGCCCAGGAGCAGCGCGTCGTCAAGGACCTGACCCAATTCGGCGCTGCTCTGCTCAGTGGCCGGCCCGGGTCGGCCACGGTGCAGACGGCGGGCGAGACGATCACCGTGGGCGATCCACTTAAGCGTCTAGAAGTGCTCGGTGCGCTGACATCGAACGTCGCGCTCAACACGGCGCGCAACATCGCGTCACAGGCAGATAGCAACGTCGACTCGCTGACCATGATGCAGGTGGGTCTTGGGGTCGGTGGACTCATCGTCTCCCTCTTGCTGGCCTCGGGGCTCGTGGCCGCGACGCGTCGCCAGAACGCACACTTCCGCAGCCTTGTGACCTCCTCCAGCGACCTGGTGATCGTGATGGGAGCGGATGGCTGCCGTTACGCGAGCCGATCGATGTGTCACATGGTTGGGCGCGCAGAGGACGACCTCCTCGGGCAAGGATTCCTTAATTTCGTGCACGAGGACGATCGCGACGCGCTGACGGAACTCGAGCGGTGGGAAGGGAAGACGCGACTGCTCCGCGTGCAGAACGCGGCGGGTGAGTGGCGGCACCTGGAAGCTCACATTTCCGATCTGCGCGGCGACCGGCATCTGCGCGGCATCGCGCTGACCGCTCGCGACGTGACCGAGCGGGTCGAACTGGAGCGCGAGCTGATGCTCCAAACCCAGCGCGACGCATTCGGCAGTCAACTCTCCGAAGCGCTGGAAATGGCCGACGAGGAGGGTGCAGCATTCGACGTGGTTGAGCGCGCCATGGTCGAGATCACCGACGAGTTGCCAATGGAGTTACTGCTGTCGGACGCGAGCCGCGCCAATCTCGAGCGTGCGGCGGCGAGCCCGAGCGCGGGTGCCCCAGGTTGCCCGGTGTCCTCGCCGTACTCGTGCGTGGCCGTCCGCCGTGGTCAGCCCGTCGAGTTCGACTCGAGCGAGGCCTTGAACGCGTGCCCGAAGCTTCGCGACCGAGCGAGCGGGCCGTGCTCGGCGGCGTGCGTACCGGTCAGTTTCATGGGCCGTGCCCTCGGAGTTCTGCACGCCACCGGGCCAGACGGCGCCCCGCCCGATCGAGAGCAGGTCGCTCAACTCGTCACGCTGGCGACGCAAGCCGGCGCGCGGATCGGAACCGTGCGCGCATTCGAGAAGACGCAGCTTCAGGCCGCAACCGACTCGCTCACCGGCCTCATCAATCGCCGCACGTTCGAGCGAGAGATACGAAGCATGCTGAGCGCGGGCTGCCAGATGGCCCTGGCGGTGGCTGACCTCGACTACTTCAAGGCGATCAACGACACCTTCGGCCACGAGGGGGGCGACCGCGCATTGCGGCTGTTCGCCCAAGTGGCGCGCGAAGCCATGCGCGACAGCGACATCATCGCTCGCTGGGGCGGAGAAGAGTTCGTCTTCGCGCTGCCCGACCTCGACCGCGAGCGCGCCGTGGAGGTGATCGACCGCCTTCGCCTCAAGCTGGCGGGAGCGCACCGAGGCGATCACCCCAAGTTCACCGCGAGCTTCGGTCTCAGTGACAGCACCCAGAGCACCAAGCTCGAAGAGTTGATCCTGATCGCCGACGCCGGGCTCTATCAGTCAAAGAACGAAGGGCGCGACCGAATCACGATCGGCACGGCCCCGATCACCGCGCCGGGACTGCTCGACGGCGCGACCGACGATCCTCGCCCGGCGCCGACGCCGGCATCTCTCGTCAAGTCTCTGCTACATGCGGACGCCGCCGACGAGGACCCCAGACCCACCGGGGCCGAAATCCGCTAGCCGCGAGCGCGATAGGGCAATACTTTGCTCATCGCCGACTCCGCCCAACGTCATCGCGACGCAGCCGCGCGCCATGAGGCAGCAGCGGAGACGCACGCACGCTCGGCAAAGTTCTGGGAAGAACAGGGCGATAGAGCTCGGGTCGTGTTTCATCGCGACGCTGCCGCGTACGAGCTACAAGGCGCCGAATTGGAACGGCGCTGGGCGGAGCTGACCGAGGCCGACGAGCAGTCTGATCCACAGCGCACCGGCAAGGCCGGCTCACCGGACACCGAGCTTGACAATCGCGAGGCGTCAATCGAGGAACGGGAAATCGAACTCGAGATGCGCGAAGCCGAGCTGCAAGCGCGTGAGCGGGGCATCAGCAGGCGCGACTGGCGGGCCGAGCGTCGCGACCGGCTGGCCGATGAGCGCGAGCGGGAGGCAGACACTCGCGAGCAAACGGCTGACCGGCGCGAGCAACGAGCAGACCAGCGAGAGGGCACGGACGAGGCGCGCGAGCGGGAGCGGATCGAGCGCATCCGGCAGCATGAGGAGCGAGACAGCGCGGCCATACGCCGCGACCAGGCCGCGATCGATCGAGAGACGACGCAGAGCGAGCACGACCCGCGCTATCGCAGCACCCCCCCGGACTCAGAATCCGATTAGCTGGGCGCGGCGCTCAGATCCGCGCGGGCCGCTTGCATCCGCTATCCAAAAGTGAACACATAGGCGCGGACCCCGGCGTCTAGAAACGTGATCTCGAAGGTCCGCTCGCCGAACGGCGAGGGCTGGCGGATCAGCTGGTAGCACCGGGGCTCGGTGACGACGCCGTCGCCGTGCTCGTCGACATCCAGGCCATGTGCGGAGCCGGGCGGCTCGCCGTCGAGCAGCACGCGAAAGCGCGCCGGCTGCTCGTCCTCTGCCGGGGCCAGGACGAGGTTCAAGTCGCGCGCCTGGAAACGATGGATGATCCGGCCGCCATCCGCACTTGGCACGACGGCCTGCCGTCCAATCGTCCACTCACCGGCGAGCGCCCACCGGTTCAGCCGAAGCTCGTCCGGCGGTGAGTAGTCGTTCGGCACATCTCTGAACGGGCCGCCCGGCGAGGAGAAGTCCTCGGCGCGGTCATAACCGACGTAGGCCTCGGGCGAGCGCAGG
>JBJMLD010000181.1:0-5326 GCA_045805545.1 Solirubrobacteraceae bacterium
CATCTGGGACGGACCGTCCGCGCCGATCTCAACGCCGGCGTGGGAACCGACGAGACGGACGCTCGCGTCCGAGATCGCGGCCATTCGGATGAAGTCGTGGGCGCGCGTGAGGAACGCCGCAAAGGTCGAGGCAAACGGCTTGTAGCCACCGACGCTCAGACCGACCGCCGATGCCACCATCTGCTGCTCGGCGATGAACATCTCGAAGTAGCGGCCCGGATGGGCCTTGGCGAACGCGTCGGCGTAGGTGGAGTTGCTGACCTCGCCGTCGAGGGCGACGACGCGAGGGTCGCGGGCGCCGAGAGCGGTCACCGCGTCGCCGTAGGCTCGGCGGGTCGCGGCCTTGTCACCTCGCGCATGGCTCGCACGCGAGATGGCTGGGCTTGCCTCGGGCGGCGACCCGGCGTCGTTCGGGCTCTCGTACTCGGGGAGCGGTCCGCGCACGATCAGTTTGCTCTCCCCGCCGAGCTCGGCGATCGCTCGCGCCGCCATGTCCCCGGGGAACGCCTTCCCGTGCCAGCCCTCGTGATCTTCGACCTCGGAGAACCCCCGGCCCTTGATGGTCCGCGCGAGAATCACGGTCGGTCTCTCCGCCTCTCCCGTCGCGGCCGACAACGCCTCATCGACAGCGGTGAGATCGTGTCCGTCGACCTGAATTGCGTGCGCCCCGAACGCCTCCACGCGCCGCGCGTAAGCGTCCAGATCCCAGCCCAGTTCGGTCGGTCCGCGCTGACCGAGCCGGTTGACGTCGACGATCGCGATGAGGTTCGACAGCTCGTAATGCCCTGCCTTGTCCAGCGCCTCCCAAATCGAGCCCTCCGCCAGCTCGCTGTCGCCGCAGAGCACCCACACTCGAAACGGCACCCGATCGAGGTACTTGCCGGCCAGGGCGACGCCTACGCCGTAGGGCAGCCCCTGTCCCAGCGATCCGGTGGCGACGTCGACCCACGGCAGCACCGGGGTCGGGTGGCCCTGCAGACGGCACCCGAAGCGCCGGTAACAGCTCATCAACTCCTCGTCCGACACGACCCCGACGGCCTTGTAGACCGAGTAGAGCAGCGGTGATGCGTGCCCTTTTGAGAAGATCAGGTGGTCATTCGCCTCGCCCTTGGGCTGCTCCCAGTCGTAGCGCAGGTGGCGAGCGACGAGCACCGCCAGGAGATCGGCCGCCGACATGCTGGATGTCGGATGACCGGAGCCGGCGCTGGTACTGGCCCGGATCGAATCGACCCGCAGCTGGCGGGCGAGCTGCGTCACCGTGGCGAGGTCGGCGGTCGTGAGCGGCGAGCTGGTGGCGGTCATGGGCTGGTCCTCGGAGGTCGGTGTGCAGCTCGAGTCTGCGCGCGGTGGGTTCGAGGAAACCGCACGCCCGGGGCCGCGGCAACACGCCCCGACGCTCAGTCGATCTGCGTTTCGGATCGACGGCTTGGTCGGTCGACCGAGCGACCCGCGGTCCGGAGGTTGAGCTCGTGCCCGCCCCCCAGCGGCCCCCATCGCCGGCCCGCAGGCGGAACACGCTCGCAAACGTCCCGGTGAAGTTCGGCGACAGCAACCCGTCTCGAAACTCGACACCGTTCCCGTGATCACACGCACGGCGAACCGCGTCAAACATGATCGTGACATCGCCGCGCCAGCGTTCGAGAATGTGCACCGAAAACGACAAAGCCTGCGTCTGGCGCGCCTGCAGCAGGTAGTGCTGAACGAACGGGGCGAGACGGCCACGTTCGGCAGCGAGCTGATCATGCCCGTGACACCGAGCCAGGTAGCCAACGGCGTGTGCACGAGTCTCCCCGCGGTCGCGGAGGGCATCGCGCGGCCCAGCCGTGCGATGAGCGCCTCAGCGATTGACAAGGGCTCAAACCGCCCCGCA
This sequence comes from Solirubrobacteraceae bacterium, assembly GCA_045805545.1. Taxonomy (GTDB): domain Bacteria; phylum Actinomycetota; class Thermoleophilia; order Solirubrobacterales; family Solirubrobacteraceae; genus Palsa-465. Next base: position 1,871 of record JBJMLD010000181.1, read on the forward strand.
GGCGATTGTCTGTCCGTGACGCGTCCGCGGCCGGGCACGATCTCCTCGGGAGTGCCTCCGGGCGCATCTCCTGCTCGGTCCTCCGGTTTCTTGGTGTACTCGAGGACTGCGGCGCCCTCCGCCACGAACCGCTCGCCATGGCATGGGTCGGCCGTGAGCAGCTCGGGCAAATGGAGACCCTTGACGTCCTCGTGGTTCCTGCGCAGCGCTCGCCACGACGGTCGCTGTGTCAGGGCGCTCACGCCACCGTCGCGACCTGGTCGTCGAGACGCCTCAACAGGTCATCCCACGATCCGACGAAGTTCCGGGCTCCTTCAGACTGAAGCGTCGCGGCCAGCGCGTTGACATCGACGCCCGCGGACTCGAACTGCGCCAACGTGTCCTCGGCATCGCCGCCATCGGCCGCGATCGGCTCGCCGACGCGACCATGGTCGTCGAAGGCCCGCAGCGTCGACTCGGGCATCGTGTTGATCGTCTGCGGCGCGCGCAGACCGTCGATGTACATCGTGTCGGGGGAGTCGGGGTCCTTGGTGCCGGTGCTGGCCCACAACAGCCGTTGCATACGGGCGCCGGCGTTTGCGAGACGCTGCCAGCGAGCTGAATCCATGAGCCGTCGATACGCCTGATACGTCTTCAGACCTACCGCCAGCCCGAGCCGGCCGCGCAGCTGCTCGGACACACGACCGACAACCGCCGCGTCCCACCGGGAGATGAACACCGACGCGACCGACGAAACACTCGGATCCAGACCGGCTTCGATCCGGCGCTCGATCCCGCGCATGTACGCATCCGCGCTGGCCAGGTACTGCTCGTGCGAGAACAGGAGCGTGACGTTTACCGGCACCCCGGCGAACGTCGCCTCTTCGATCGCCGGCAGGCCTTGTGCGGTCCCCGGGATCTTGATGAACAGGTTCTCTCGCCCGGCTCGTGCGTGCAGGTCGGCCGCGGCGCGCACGCTGCCGGCGGTGTCATACGCGAGTAGCGGCGAGACCTCCAGCGACACCCAGCCGTCGACGCCGGCCGTCCGCTGATGGATCGGCGCGAACCAGTCCGCCGCTCGCCGGAGGTCCTCGATCGCCAGCTCGAAGAAAAGCGTCTCGGCGTCGGCCGTTTCGGCTGCCTTGTGGCGGATCTCGTCGTCGTAGGCGCCCGATTTGATCGCCTTATCGAAGATGGATGGATTGGAGGTCAGGCCGGTGATCGAAAACTCTTCGATGTAGCGCTGCAGCTGACCCGAGTCGAGCATCTCTCGAGTGATGTTGTCCAGCCACAGGCTCTGACCGAGCTCTTGTAACTTCGCGGTCGCTTTCATGCCGTCTCCTGGTGGGCGTGTTCGACGAAGGTCAGCCCCGGGGCGCTCGCTCACAACACGAAGGGGCGATCGATCGATACGCGTTCGGTCGCTTCTCGATTTGCGCGCCCGCCCGGAACGACGGGAGTGGCTAGCTTGCGGGCAGTCGTCGCGCGACGGCCAGGCACGCCTAGCCGATGAGGGGCCGATCAGCTTCGTCGAGAGAGCGCGAAGGGCGAGTGTCAGCCTTCGGACTGCGGACAGTCCCAAGCTCCTTGGGAGCCGTCGCGTCACCGCGTCCGGACCCGAGTGATTCCCCGCTGGCGCGCTCGCCAGATGCGGCTGCAGAGGTCCGCGGCTTTGCCGTCGCTTCTTACGTTTGCCGCGCTGGACGCCGAAGAGGACGCCGCGACGGAGCTGGCTACAGGTCGGTCGATCGCGTTCATCGCACCTACCTCGATTGTGGCGCGAAGGAGCGACCGCGACGGGCGCCGGCTCGGCCCCCGTTGGAGAGCTCATGCTCGATGTCGCTTGCGCCCAGCAGGCCGGACTCGACGCTCGCGTGCAGCGCCACCACCGGTGAGCAGTAGATCCAGTTCGGCACGCATCTGCTTCTCGTCCGCGTCCGCAACGCGGCTGAGGCCTACGTACTCGCCGCAGCCCGGACACGTACCGAGGTCCCCCGCGCACGAGAAACGACAGCCGCAGAAGCACGCCACGTCCATCAGTGATCGCCTCCCGCGACCGGCGGTCGTCCCGGCGGACGCGTCACTTGGTCTCTAGCTTCCATGTCAATAAGTGTGCGGCCCGGGTCAGCGCTCGCAAGCGGCGTCCATGACCTCCCGATAGCTGGCGCTGATCAGTGTGTGATTCGCCGGGCGAGCGTCCGATCGTCTCCGGCGGTTGAGCTCGGGGCATGAGGTGGTTCACGAAGATCGACCACAGCGCCGGCGAGAGCCCTGGGCCTCGAGCTGGGAGACGCCCCTGCGGGCTTTCGAAACCGGTATGCGGGCACGCCGATCATGCAGGCCGCGCCGGATCATGGGGCGTACCTGAACGGGTGGCGAAACGCGTCGGCCGCGCTCACCGGCGGAACGACGAACGCGATCAGTCCGTCGGATCGCATGTCGTGGACGACGATCTGGGTGTGCGCGGTGTCGCGATCCCACTCAAGCGTCACCGTGAGGCCGTCACCGTGTCGCGTATCGAGTTCAACGAACATCGAGCGACCCCACGTCGTCCCAACGGCAAGGCGGAAGTTTTTCCGGAGCGGTGCGTGCGAGCATTTCCCGACCCTTGCGCTGGAGCGCCCGTAGATAGTCGAGGTGTGCTGCCCAGGACGGGTCGTATGGCAGGCCGTCGACCAATTGCGCTGTGTCGGTGTGGGCGTCCAGCAGCTCGTACGCGAGCTCGGCCAGGCCCGCGCCCGCCTCCGCGTCGGGTCGGAGATGCCCGCCACCGCTCGTGCCGGCGGCGCCTGGTTGAACGGCCCGCGGCGCGGCATGCGCGCGACGACCGGCTGCGCCAAGCCTCAGGCAGATCACGGCCCCGCCGGCGCACGCCGCGGCCTGAAGCTTGATCCCGATTGGCGCAGGTGAGGCCGGGATGGGCTCGCCGCTGAGTGGGTAGTCATGGTGCATGAAGCCGAGCTGCATCAGGCGGCAGGCGGTGACGATGTCGGGTACGGCATCGCCGGGCATAAGGTGCGCGGTGTTGGGTGCGTTCTCTGGGCTCATGCGGGGTTCGGCTGGCTGCCGGTGCTGGGCTGGGCGGGGTGCGCGGTCGGCTGGTTGTGGGTGGGCTTGACTGTCGCGGTGAGCATGTTGGGGGTGCTCCTGTTGTGTTGTGGCCGTGCTGACTCTCATGCGGCCACCAACGATCTGTCCGATGCGATCTGCGGACGCTCAAGCGTGCGCGACGCGGCTCGGAGAAGGGCGACGGTCGGCAGGTGCTCGCTGTGCCGAGGGGAGATGATGCCGGTCGTCAAGGCCGGGCTCTCACCTTCCAGCGGGACGAAACGAACGCCCACATCCGCGTAGCGCTCGGCGACACATTCGGGGAGGATCGCCATCCCGGCTCCCGACGCAACGGCCAGCAAGATCCGATCGACCTGACCGTCTGGCATCTCGATCAGCGTCGGCGAAATGCCGGCGGCGCAGCACGCC
>JBJMLD010000182.1:0-29730 GCA_045805545.1 Solirubrobacteraceae bacterium
AACAAGTCGAGCGACTCGACGGCGCCTGAAGGCTGCTCAGAGCGAGTCTCGGGCGCGTCCAGCGAACGCGATGCAGCATGAACGTCACGACGGCGCCGTTGGCGTGTATTGCCTCCTGCAAGCGTCTTTCTCGTGCGCCTGGTGTGCGTCTGTTCCGTTGTGCTTTCTGAGCGGTCGCCGCGCGGGCGACCACCGTGGGTTCCAAAGCTATTCAGCTGAATCTCCGATTCTTCGGTACGTACGATAGGTATGAAACTATAGCATTAGTTCGATGGATGTCGAACTATGCCTGAAGGCGCAGAAATGACTCCTGACGAGCTCTCACCGATGAAAGAGCAGGTCTACGTAGATCCACGACCGCCGGAGTACTTCGACCGCTTTCACGCGTACGCCCGCCGCCATGAGCCCGACTGGCTCTACACCTTCGTACGGGTTGTCTCTTACCCGTACTGCCGCCTGGTTTTCAAGTTACGCGCTCGCGACCGAGAAAACGTGCCCGATCGGGGCCCGGTGATCCTCGCCCCCAACCATTTCAGCGCCATGGACCATTGGTTCGTCGGCATCCTGCTCCGGCGGCGGGTGCGTTTCATGGCCAAGTCGCAGCTGTTCAAGGGCCGCGTCCTGGAGTTCATCCTCAGCCATGCCGGCGCCTTTCCGGTCCGTCGCGGCCGTCGCGACGAGGAGTCGATCACCACGGCGCTTAGGATCCTGCGCGACGGCGGCGTGCTCGTCATCTACCCGGAGGGCGGGCGTTCGCGCAGCGGCCAGATCGGCGAGGCGGGGGCGCGACGGGGGATCGGGCGGCTCGCACTGGAGTCGGGTGCCCCCGTGGTGCCGGTCGCGATCCACGGCTCGGAGAGAGCTCGCAACTGGCGACGGCTGCAGTTCCCCGCGGTGACCGTGGCCTACGGCGAGCCGATCGACTTCGGCCACCAGCCTGGAGCCGGCCCGCAGCGCCAGCAGCAGGTGGCTGACGATGTGCTCACGGCCGTCCGCGAGCTGCATGGTTCGCTCTTAGGACAGGGAGAGCATCAAGCCGAGCGCGAGCGCCATAAGGCTCGCGCCTAGGGCTCCCGCCGCCCAAGCCACCCAGCGTGCGACCCGACTCGATCCCATGGCCGGGATCCTCTCTCGACGTGGCTCCGGCGTCATCGGTACCGGATACTGGTAAATCGCTGCGTGGACTACGGACTGCCGCGCAAGCCGAGCAGACGAGCGGCGTTCTCTTTGAGCACGAGTGGCCGCACCTCGTCCTTGATCGGCAACTTCTCGAAGTCGGCCAGCCAGCGGTCGGGCGTGATCAGGGGGAAGTCCGAGCCGAACAGCATCTTGTCCTTCAGGCGCGTGTTCGTGTACTGGATCAGGATCTCCGGGAAGTACTTGGGCGACCAGCCGCTCAGATCGATGTACACATTCGGCTTGTGTACGGCGATGGCCAGCGCTTCGTCCTGCCACGGGAACGATGGGTGGGCGAGGATGATGTCCATCGTCGGGAAGTCGGCCGCGACGTCGTCAATCGCCATCGGGTTGGAGTACTTCAGGCGCACCCCGCCGCCACCGGGCATGCCTGCCCCGATACCGGTCGTACCCGAATGGAACAGCGCGATCAGCCCGGCCTCGGCGATCACCTCATAGAGCGGGTACCAGTCGCGATCGGCCGGCCAGAAGGCCTGGGTGTTGGGATGGAACTTGAAGCCCCGCACGCCGGCCTCGATCAGCTCGCGGGCCTCGCGCACCGCCAGCTTGCCCTTGTGCGGGTCGACGCTGCCGAACGGGAGCAGCACGTCGGGGTTGGCGCGCGCCACGGCCAGCACCTCGTCGTTGCCGAGCCGCTTGCGTCCCATCCCGGCCTCGTCATCGACGGTGAAGACGACGGCGAGCATGCGCCGCTCGCGGTAGTAGTCGGCCACGTCCTGGGCGGAGGGCTGCGGCGGATGGCCGCCGAAATAGCGCGCCGCCGCGTCGAGCAGTTCGCTCGTAACGGGATCCTGCGGCGCGTCGGTGACCCGCTCGGCGTGGGTATGGACGTCGATCGCGACCAGGGCGTCGACGTCGACAGCAGAACGGCTGGCGTCAGCTTCAGCCGTAGACACGGATCAGGCAGTCGGCCACGACCGCCGGCTTGGGCGATTCCTTGACCTCGATTGTCGCGCGCACCTTGGCCTGGAGCCCGCCCTCGATCTCAGTCACCTCGACCAGCTCGGCGGCGCCGCGCCACTGGGCGCCCACGGGAAGCGGGGCGGGGAAACGGACACGGTCGAGCCCGTAGTTGATCCCCATCTTGGCGTCGGTCACCTTGAGCAGCTGCTGGGTCACCGGCGCCAGCAGTGACAGGCTGAGGTAGCCGTGGGCGATCGTTCCGCCGAACGGTGTCTGCTTGGCCCGCTCGGGGTCGACATGGATGAAGTTGTGGTCGTCGGTCACGTCGGCGAACGTGTCGACCGTGTCCTGCTTCATCTCGCTCCAATCCGTGTAGCCGAGATGCTGTCCCGCGGAATCCCGCAGCCCCGCCATGTCGGTGAGGAGTCCTTGAGTGCTCTCGGTTGTCACGCCGCCGAACGCTACCAACCGCGCGCATAACCAGACGGCAAAGCGGGCAGTTGTCCGTCTGATGATCCGTCGCTGGCTGCTCGTCCTGCTCACCGGCATCGTGGCCGCGCTACCAGCCCAAGCGGCGCAAGCGGCCTCACCGCCAGTCAAGCGCGCGGTGGCCATCGGACGGGGCGGAGCGATCGCCTCCGACAGCGTTTATGCAACGCGGGCCGGACTGCGCGTGCTCCGGGCGGGCGGAACGGCGGCCGACGCTGCGGTAGCGGTCGCGTCCAGCCTGGGCGTCACGGATCCCTACGTCGCCGGCATCGGCGGGGGCGGCTATTTCGTGTACTACGACGCCCGCACCCGTCGAGTCGTGACGATCGACGGGCGCGAAACGGCCCCGGCCAGCGCCACTCAGAACCTCTTCATCGATCCCGCGACCGGCCTGCCGCTTCCCTTCCCGACCGCGGTGACCAGCGGGTTGTCGGTCGGCGTGCCGGGCACGCTGATGACGTGGCAGCGCGCGCTCGACCGCTTCGGTCGCTTCAGCCTGGCGGGCGACCTGAGTCCCGCCGAGCAGATCGCCCGGCGCGGCTTCGTCGTCGACCCGACGTTCCAGGAGCAGACGCGGGAGAACCAGAGCCGCTTCGCGCAGTTCAGCTCCACGAGCCGGCTGTTCCTCCCGGCGGGCCAGCTCCCGGCGATCGGGAGCCGCCTGCGCAATCCCGACCTGGCCAGGACGTACGCGCAGATCGCCCGCAAGGGGATCGGCGCCGTATATGGCGGCGCCATTGGGCGCGACATAGTGCGCGCGGTCCACCACCTTCCCCTGGCGCCCGGCGCGACGCTGGTACCCCGGCCGGGACTGATGACCCTCGGCGACCTGCGCTCTTACTCGGCGCGCTTCCAAGCTCCAACGCACGTCGGCTACCGCGGCTACGACGTCTACGGCATGGCGCCGTCCTCCAGCGGCGGCATCACGGTCGGCGAGTCGCTGAACATCCTGAACAACTTCAACCTCCGGCGGTTCAGCGCAGTGCAGCAGCTGCATCACTACCTCGAGGCGACCCGTCTCGCGTACGCCGATCGCAACCGGTTCATTGGCGATCCGCGTTTCGCGAACGTCCCGCAGCAGCAGCTGCTCTCGACCCGGTTTGCCCGTCAGCGAGCCTGCCTGATCGACCCCAACCACGCCGCGACGAGTCCGGTCGCGCCGGGGAACCCGTTCGGGCCGTTCACGTCCTGCACTCCGGCGCAGCCAAGCGGCGCCGCGGCACCCGCAACCGAGACGCACACCAACCACTTCGTCGTGGCGGATCGCTTCGGCGATGTCGCCTCGTACACGAACACGATCGAGCAGCTCGGCGGCAGCGGCATCGTCGTCCCCGGCCGCGGCTTCCTGCTCAACAACGAGCTGACCGATTTCAACTTCACACCGTCCCAGGGCACCGCGCCGGACCCGAACCTGCCCGCCGGCGGGAAGCGCCCGCGCTCCAGCATGTCTCCGACGATAGTCCTCAAAGGCGGTCGCCCGTTCCTGGCCACCGGCGCGGCCGGCGGCGCGACGATCATCACCACCGTCCTGCAGATCCTCATGAACCGGATCGACCTCGACATGACGCTGCCGCAAGCGATCGCGGCGCCGCGCGCGTCACAGCGCAACGCGGCCAAGACCCAGGCCGAGCCGGACTTCATCTCCGAGCCGACGACGCCGGGCCTCGAGGCGCTCGGTCAGGCGTTCTCGATCACTGACACCTCGCCGCTGGATCCGACGATCAAGATCGCGCCCACGATCGGCGTCGCCACGGGGCTCGAGTTCCTCGGCCGGGGCAGGCTGCTCGCCGCTGCCGAGCCGAGCCGCCGCGGCGGTGGGTCGGCCGGAGTGCTCAGCGGGCCGCGCTAAAGCGTCCGAACCCGACGTAGTTCTCGGCCAGCGTGCGCGCCGCGGCCTCGGAGCCGACGACGTATTCGAGCTGGGCCATCTGCAGGCGCTCGTCGAATGCGCTCGCATCGGGGTGGCGGTGGAGCATCGACGTCATCCAATTGGAGAAATGCTGCACGCGCCACACTCGGCGCAGGCACGCCTCGGAATACCCGTCGAGCAGCCCGTCGTCCCCCTGCGCGTAGAAGGCGATGATCCCGGCCGCCAGCACGCTGACATCGTGGACGGCCAGGTTCAGCCCCTTGGCGCCGGTCGGCGGCACGATGTGGGCGGCGTCGCCGGCCAGGAACAGCCGGCCACACTGCAGCGGCTCGATGACGAAGCTCCGCATCGGCGTGATGCCCTTCTCGACGATCGGCCCTTCGTTCAGGGTCCACCCATCGTCGGTGGCGAAGCGCGTGTGCATCTCCTCCCAGATCCGCTCGTCGGGCCAGGCCTCGATCGAGTCGCCCGGATCGCACTGCAGGTAGAGCCGGCTGAGCTCGGGCGAGCGGAGGCTGTGCAGCGCGAAGCCGCGTTCGTGGTTGCAGTAGATCAGCTCGTCCGTCGAGGGCGCCACGGCGGCGAGGATCCCTAGCCAGCCGAACGGGTACTCGCGCTCATAGACGCGCAACACGCCGTCGGGGAACGAGGGCCGGCAGACGCCATGAAATCCGTCGCACCCGGCGATGAAGTCACACTCGATCATCTCCGGCTCGCCGTCGCTGGTGCGAAACCCGATCCGGGGGCGCCCGTCGGTGAACCCGCCCACGTTCACGTCGGAGACCTCGAAGTGCAGTGGCAGCTGGTCCGCCAGCCGCGCATCGATCAGATCCTTGACCACCTCCTGCTGGCCGTAGATCGTGATCGCCCGCCCATCGGTCAGCTCGCTGAGCGCGATCCGGTGGCCCTGGCGATGGAAGCGCAACTCGAGCCCCTCGTGCACGATGCCCTCGGCGTGCAGTCGCTCGCCAACGCCAATCGCGTCGAGCAGATCAACCGTGCCTTGCTCGAGCACGCCGGCTCGCACCCGCTGCTCGACGTAGCTGCGGCTGCGGTCCTCCAGCACCACCGATTCGATCCCGGCTTGGTGCAGCAGCTGACCGAGCACCAGGCCGGCGGGACCGGCCCCGACGATGCCCACCTGAGTCACCATCTCTCTCCCTTCGTAGGCTGTGCGGTGAAGCGGGCTTGTCCGCGCATTCTCGACTATGGAAATCTTCTCCGGCATCTACAGCCGTGGGCCTGTCCAGGCTGAGCTGTCCGATGCCGCCTTCTTGCGGGCGATGGTGGACGTCGAAGTGGCCCTGGCGCGAGCGCTCGTCCGCTCCGGATTCGGCGATCAGGCCGCCGCCGATGAGCTCGCGGCAGCCTGCCGTGACGCCGCCTCCTACGACGCCGCCGAGATCGGACGCTCGACGGCGGACAAGGCGACGCCGGTGCCCGGATTGCTGGCGGCGATCCGGTCGCGCGTCGGCGAAGGCGCGAGCGCGATCCTGCATCGGGGCGCCACGAGCCAGGACATCGTCGACACGGCGATGATGCTCGTCGCGCGCCGAGCGCTCGGCATCTTGCTCGCCGAGCTCGCGGACGCGGGGGAGGCCTGCGCCACCGCCACGCGTGAGCATCGCCGTACGCTGATGGCGGGGCGCACGCTCATGCAGCAGGCGCTGCCGATCCCGTTCGCGCTCAAATCGGCGATGTGGTTGAGCGGCCTGACTGCGGCCCGGACCGGCCTGGTTGCCGTGCGCGATCACGTCCTGGCCGTGCAGCTGGGTGGCGCCGTGGGGACGCTGGCCGCGCTGGGCGACCGCGGGCTCGACGTGATGAGCAGCGTGGCGGCCCAGCTGGAGCTGGCCGATCCTGGGCTGCCATGGCACACCGCTCGGGGCCGGCCCGTCCGCTTGGCGGGCGCGCTCGGGGAGGCGCTCGGCGCGATGGGCAAGGTCGCGCTCGATCTGGTGCTGCTGGCGCAAACCGAGGTCCGGGAGGCGGCCGAAGCACCGCGCCCCGGCCGCGGTGGCTCATCGAGCATGGCCCACAAGCGAAATCCGGTCGGAGCGATAGCCGTTCGCGCCTGCGCCGAGCGTGCCCCCGGGCTGGTGTCGGTCGTCATGGCGTCGATGGCGGCACAGGAGCACGAGCGCGCCGCCGGCGCCTGGCAGGGCGAATGGGCGCCACTCTTGGAGCTGTTAGCGCTGGCCGGGTCGGCGGCCACGACGCTGAAGGAGACGCTCTCGATGCTGGAGGTGGACGAGGCGCGGATGCGCCAGAACCTCGAGGCGCTGCTGCGGTCGCCGGACGTGCGTGAGCAGCTGGCGCCGGCCGGGCCCGACGAGGCCCCCGACCCGGGCCAATGCCTGGGTGTCGCCGAGCAGATGATCGATCGAGCGCTCGCCGCCCACGAGGCCGCGGCTGGGGCAGACACGGTCGGGTGACGCCGATGCCCTGTGACGTGAGTTACGAGCTGAGTGGCCCGGCGGGTGCGCCGGTCGTCGTGCTGTCGTGCTCGCTCGGTACCGACCGCACGATGTGGGACCCACAGCTCCCGGCGCTGAGTGAGAGCTTTCGCGTCCTCCGCTACGACCTGCGCGGCCACGGAGCTTCGCCGGTGCCGTCGGGGCCGTACTCGATCGCCGCGCTAGGCAGTGACCTTGTGGCGCTCCTCGACCGCCTCGAGGTCCAGCGCGCCTTCCTCTGCGGCGTCTCGATCGGCGGCATGCTCAGTCTGTGGACGGCCGCCCATCACCCCGACCGCGTCGAGCGGATGGCGGTGTGCTGCACCTCGGCCTACATCGATCCGACCGGCAGCTACCGCGAGCGCGCCGCCGCAGTGCGGGCAGACGGAATGGAGCCGCTCGCCGACGCCGCGCTGGAGCGCTGGTTCACGGCCGACTTCCGGCTCGCCCATCCAGATGTCGCGGCACACATGCGCTCCGTGCTGGTGTCGATCGCTCCCGAGGGCTACGCCGGTTGCTGCGAGGCCCTGGCCGACATGGATCTCCGCGGCGATCTGCCCGCCGTGCGTGCCCCGACGCTCGTGATCGTAGGTGACCAGGACCCGGCCACGCCGCCGCCGCACGGCGCGCTGATCGCCGAGCGCGTCCCCGGGGCACACCTTAAGGTCGTCTCGCCGGCCCAGCATCTGGCCAATATCGAGCAATCCGGTCGCGTCACCGAGCTGATCCTGCGCCACCTGACCCAGAGGAGCCCTGATGAGTGATTACGACATCGGCATGCGCACGCGGCGCGAGGTCCTCGGCGACGAGCACGTCGACCGCGCCACCGCGGCGGCGGGTGAGTTCGGCGAGCCGTTCCAGGACTTCATCACCCGCTACGCCTGGGGCGCCGTGTGGTCGCGGCCCGGCATCGACCGCCGGATGCGCAGCGCCATCACGCTGACCGCGCTCGTATGCGTCCGTGCCGAGCACGAGCTCGGCATGCACGTGCGCGCCGCGCTGCGCAACGGACTGACCGTCGAGGAGATCCGCGAGATCCTGCTTCACAGCGGCGTCTACGCGGGCGTGCCGGCGGCCAACCGGGCATTCGCGGTGGCGCGCGAGGTGCTGGAGCAGGAGGGAGCGCTCTGACCCAACGGGCGGCCTAGAGCGCCACCACTTCGCCCGCGTGCCGGATGACCTGTGGATCGTGCGTGGCGCACACGACGGTCTGACCTTCGTCGGCGGCCACCGCGGCCAGCATCTCGGCTACCGCGCCGGCTGTCGTCTCGTCCAGCCGCGACGTCGGCTCGTCGACTATCAGCAGGCCGCGCGCGCTGGCGAGCGCCCGGGCGAGAGCGACGCGCTGCGCCTCGCCGGCCGAAAGGCGCTCGACCCGCTGACGGGCTCGGTCGGCGAGTCCGAGCCGGGCGAGCACCTCGATGGCCCGAGCCGTGGCGGCCTGCTGCTCCCACCCACGAAGGCGTAGCGCGAGCACGACGTTCTCCTCGGCGCTGAGGAAACCGACCGGCGCCGGCTCCTGAGGCAGGTAACCGATGCGCTCGCGCCGGCGCGCGGCGCGCTGCTCGTCATCCTCGCGCTCGATCGCCTGACCGTCGATCAGGAGCTGCCCGTCGTCGGGCCGATCGAGACCGGCGAGCAGACGCAGCAACGTGGTCTTGCCGCTGCCCGACCTGCCGGTGACCACGGTCATCCGCGCTGGCGTGAACGCCACCGACACGCCGTCGAGGACGCGGCGCCGCCCGTACAAGCGCGTGACCGAGCGGAGCTCCAGATCGGCCGGACGCGCGCGCTCGCGTGGGGGCCCGTTCGTGGCGCCGGGCTCAGGCCCGCGGGGGTCGCCCTTATCCCCGGTGCCCAGTGCCGTGACGACCACGCCCTCGTCGGTGGCGCGCACCTGCACGCGATCTCCGATGCCCAGCTCCCCGAGCAGCTCCGGCGGCAGCCGGATCCATCCGCCGCGGCCGACCACCAGCGCGCCTGCGTCCTCGACCAGCCTCCCGTCCCGGATCCGGACTGCGCGATCGGCGATCTCGGCCATCACGGGATCGTGAGAGACGACGATCGCGGTCGCCTGCTGCGCGCGCACCAGCGAGCCGATCAGCTCGCGCACGGTCTCGGCGCTTAGCTCGTCGAGCTCGCCGGTCGGCTCGTCGGCCAGCAGCAACTCCGGCTCGTGGGCCAGGGCGACGCACAGCGCGGCGCGCTGCCGCTCCCCTCCGGATAGCTGTCCTGGAAAGGCGCCGGCGGCATCCCGCAGCCCGGTCGCCTCCAGCAGCTCATCGAGGCGGCGACGGCGCCTGGCCCGTGACGCGCCCCGCAGCGCCAACGGCAGCATGATCGCGTTGTCGATCGACGCGTCGGGCGAAAGCGCGGCGTCGGCCCGCTGCCCGAGGAACCCGATCCGCAGGTGGCGCAGCCGTGCCCGCGCCCGGGCCGACAGCCGACCCATGTCCTGGCCCAGCACGCGCACCTCGCCGGCCGATGGCGTCTGCAGGCCGGCGATCACGCGCAGCAGCGTGCTCTTGCCGGCGCCGCTCGGCCCGAGCACGCACAGCAGCTCGCCGGGCCGCACGCTGAGCGTAGTCCCCTGAAGCGCCGCCGCGTCGCCCTCGGCCGTGCGGTGCACGCAGAACACATCGTGCAGCTGAACGCTCACGCGCTCGCTCCCGATCGCGACCCGCGGCTGCGCCCCGACCGACCGCCGCGCCACCAGCCCCCACGCCCCGACCGATCGCCACGCCCCGACCCCGCCCCCTGGCTGGCCAGCCAGCCAGCCACGAGGAGGAGGGCCAGTGCGGCCGCCGCCCAGCCGACCAACGCCATCCACGGTGTGATCGTTACGAGCGGCGGCTCGGGTGTGCCCACCGTGATGCCGGCGCGCACGCTGGCCACGGCCAGCACGGTCAGGAGCGCAGCAATGGCCAGGCCGGCGACGACGCCGAAGGCGGCGGCAAAGCTCATCCGCAACCGCAGCTCGTGCCGCAACCCGTGGACGCCCACGCCCTGCGCGACCAGATCGCGCTCGACCTGCCGATCCCGAGCGCCGCCCACAAGCGCCACGACCAGACCGACGATGGCCAGCACGACGCCGAGAATCGCGCCGGCGATCAGCGTCCCTAGCACGCCGCGGGCGATCGGGGCGCTCCTCAGCTGATGCGCGATCACCGCGCGCCGCGTGTAGCTGAGCGTGCCGAACGGCGCGACCGACCGACCGCCCTCCTGCCAGAGCTCGTCGGCCAGCCCCTGCCCGGGCGCCTGGGCATCGAGCGCCGAGGCCAGCGTCGCCTCGTCGGCGACGAGGAAGCCGGCAGCCCCGGGCGGCAAGGTGGGGAAGCGCCGCAGCAGTCCGACCACACGCGCCGCGACGGGCAGGCCGTCGACGGTCAGCGCAAGTCGCGAGCCCCGCGGCGTCGCGGCGTCGGCGAGGACCGGCACTGCACGTACGTCGCTCGGCTGGGTGGGCCGGAGGAGTCCGGTCTCACCGGTGGTCGCGAAGCGAACGACGACGCCGGCGCCGCGGGAGCGCACACCGGTGATCGCGCCGGCACCCCGCCAGTCCGCGAGGCGCAGTCCGGGATCTCCTGTCGCCTGAAGGGTCACCGTGCCGGTGAAGCGCGTGTCAGGCGCCGGGTTCTCGGCGTTCTGATGGCCGTTGGTCGCATCCAGGCCTGTCGGCTCCTGGAGCTCGAGCGCCTCGAGCTCCCACCGCCCGGTCGGTAACGCCGCACTCAGCGTCCGCGCCGCCCCCACCGCCTGCCCGAGCACCAGCCGGCGGATGAGACCGCGTGCGTCGCGCAGATCGGCCGTGACGGTAACGGCGACGCCCGGCGACGTCACGCGCACGGCCAGCCGGCGCAGGCCGACGGGCAACACAGGTCCGGGCGTGCGCACCGGACCGGACGGCACCAGCCGGCGGGCTAGCACCGGCAACGGCGCCGAGCCATCGCTCGCCCGCCAGCCGTGCATCCGCTCGAGCGCACCCGCCGGCACTCCGAGCGCTGGCACCGTGACGCTGGCCGCGCCGCTCACGAAGCTGGCGTCGGTCCGGCGCACCGGCCACACGGAGCCTCCGGTCAGCTGGTGCCAGCGCTCGAGCGAGGCCAGCTGAAGCGGGCGCGTGAAGTCCCCACCGGGCGCGATGATCGCGTCGAGCGGGACACGATCGGCGGCCTGGTCGGCTGTCCCGCGCACCAGCGTCGCGCGATAGGAGAGCGCGAAGCCGCCCAGCCCGATACTGACCGCGATGAACGCGATGGCCAGCGCCGGCATCGCGGGGGCGCGCGCCAGTCCGACCAGGGCGAGGCGCGTCATGACCGGGCCGCGCCGGGCCAGGCGCTCGGAGAGACGGAGTAGACCGGCGGCGCCACGGAACACGAGGACCCCGGCGGCCAGGCAGCACAGCGGCGCGATCAGGACCGCGAGCGGGCCGGAGTCGCTGCGCTTCACCGAGAGCGCCAGCGCCACGGCGGCAGCCGCGGCGATCGCCAGGACGTCGGCAAGCCACGGGCCGCGGACCACGGCCGAGCCGGCGAGCAGTGCCGTTGTCGCAAGCCAAGCGCCGAGTAGCCCGGCCAATCCGCCCGGCGTCAGCAGGCTGTGGCTGAGCGCGGCGCCGGCCGGGATCCCGTCGGCGTGGGCCAGGACGACGGCCGCAATCACGGCGAGTACGGCTCCGCAGACCGCAGCCACGCCGCACAGCAGCCCGGCCTCGGCGAGCAGGAACGCCCCGCTGTGGCCCGCGTGTGCACCTGCGACCCGGAGCCGCCCTAGCTCGAGCGACTGATCGCGCCGCAGCCCACCAGCGGCGAGCAGGACGAACAGGGCGAGCGCCGCCACCGCGCCGCCCCCGGCAAGCAGCAAACGCCGCGGCGCCGCGTCGGCCTGGGAACGGGCGGCGTCGAGTCCCGCCAAAGGCGCCACGAGCTGAATATCGGTGCCGAGCAGCCCGTCTTGGGCCTGACGCAGGCGGGTCTCGAGGCCCCCCAGCTGCCAGCTGTGGAGCTGGGACACCGGCAGCGGCGCGACCCAGCTGTGCATTCGGTAGATCCCGGACAGGCCGCCCAGCGCCTCGAGCCCGCGAGGGTCGCTGCTCAGCACCACTGGTGCCGAGTCGGAGCCAGGAATGACGCCGAGTGGCACTGGGGATACGAGGTGCGTTCGGCCGACGACTGGCATCCGCACGCCGGTCGCCGTCAACGTCCTCAGGCCGAGCACGCCATTCGCGAGGAGAACGGGACACACCCGGGAGCCACACGAGCTGGGTGGATCCGCGGGCTGCCCCGTCGCGTTGCTGATCCACGGCGCCAACGGAGCAATCCCCGCCGGCCGCACGACGATCCCGTCCAGTCGCACCGGACCGAGCTGCACGACCTCGGTCTGGTCGCGCAGGTGAAGCCTTGAAAGCAGCTCGCTGGCCCGCCGCCGGCCGTCGGGCGTCACGACGTCCTGCCAGTTCACCCGAACCGTCCGCTCGAGCGCCGGCAGTCGCGCCAGCACCGAGCGGGCGGTTTGGTCGGCGGCGATGGTGGCCTCGGCGACGACGGCGCCCGCGAACGCCACGGCCAGCGCGATCCCAGCGGCCGTCAGCAACCAGCGCCCGGGGCGGCGCGCGGCGCGCGCCAGGGCCAGGCGAACGAGTGCCCGGAGCGCGGTAAGGCTCACGAGTGAGCCCGCTTGCGCCGGTAGTGAGCCTTGGCCTTCTCGCGCCCGCCGCAGACCGACATCGAGCACCAGCGCCCGCTCTGGTTGCGCGAGGTGTCGAAGAACATCCAGCCGCAGTCCTCGCCGGGGCAAACCTTGAGCCGGTGCCAGGTCCCGTCGAGCATCGCGCGGGCGACGAGAGCGAGCAGAAGTCCCAGCGCGCCGCGCACGTCGTCGTCGTGCGAGACGAACTCCGGGCCGCGGGGCCCGAACCGCACCTCAACGCCGGCGCCCTCCGCGGCGGCATTGAGCCGCTCGGCAGCGTGGTCACCGTCATCGCGAGCAAGCGAGCGCAGCGCCTCGCGCGTCGCGACCACGAGCGCACGGTCGGACTCATCGACGCTGACCTCGCCCGCGATCAGTCGATGGCCCACCAGCCATCGCTGGACGTCAGCCGGCGTGGCCAGCAAGTCCGCGCCACGGTCGTAGGTGAGGTCGTCGTGGCTGTTGACGAAGGCCTGCACCAGCGCAAGCACCCCGGGAGCGGGAGCCCGGCCACCCGGCTGAACTGTCTCACCGGTCATAGCGCAGTGACCGGTGAGACTACCTCCTTCGGCCGCGAAAAATCGCACAAACCGCCTCGCGCCCGCCCGGTCGGGGCACAAATTGCCCGTCACGAGCAATTTGTCGCCCGACTCCCGCCGGTCAACGCGATTTGTGCGCAAATTCGCCTTGGCGCAGCGGCCAGGATCCGCCGGGCCGAACGAATGCGCCACGGTCCCGGTTCAAGTGGCTAGGAGTACCCGATCAGGGCGTGCAGTACGTGCGGCGCGACGTAGACCTCCCACAGCGCCGCGGTCACGAGAACTGGCACGGCAATCAGCACCGTCACGAGCGTGGCCGCCAGCAGCTCGTCCCAATCGCCCTTGCGACTGGCGATGATCCATGCCGCCAAGGGCAAGAACAGTGCCGTCAGCTCCGGGATGGCGTGCGGCAGCAGCCGGAGGAGCAGCAGCCCCGGGGAGACGTGCAGCGCGCCGGCCACGTGCGCCACGCTCAGCCCCAGCACATATGCCTGGGCGCTCAGCGAGAACGTGGTGGCGCCGAGCACGAACAGCATGGCCAGCCGCCCGCCGCGCTCGTGGATCAAGCGCGTGAGCCCCGTCCGCTGCTTCGCCTGGAGCGGCAGCGAGCTGCCGGCGATGAAGCCGGCCACGCAGGCCATGGCATGCAGGGCGAGGACGAGCGCGTTGCGGCCCAGGATGCGGACCACGTCGAGCCGGTCGCCGACCACGAACGGTGGCCGGTGCAAAGACGTCGGTCCGCCCGAGCCGGTCAGCGCCGCGATCAGCCACACCGCGCCCAGCAGCGCGACGGCGGCCAGGACGCTTCCGGCCACCCAGCCTCGCAGCACGGGCCAGGGCCTCGTATTCCAGCTGCGGAGCGCCGAGCGAGTGCTCCGAACCCCTTGCGCAAAGGCGTAGGCCGAGGCATCCATGCGGCATTGATCGACCCGTCGCGCCCGGAGGTTGAGCCGCCGACGGCTTCGCTGGCTGTGGTGTCGGGAAGCCTATACTTGCCCTCCCGGCTCACTAGGAGTGTTTTGTGCAGGAGATGGTGATCTACGGCGTTAGCTTCGACATGGTGGGAAAGCAGCCGATCGTGCTGCTGAAGACCGTTGAAAGCAACAAGTTCCTGCCGATCTGGATCGGCCATCCGGAGGCGGCGGCGATCCTGATGAAGCTGCAGGGCGCCTCCACGCCGCGGCCGATGACGCACGATCTGCTCTCGGACATGCTCGGCGAGCTCGATGTCGAGTGCACCCGAGTGGCCGTCACCGAGCTGCGCGAGAACACCTTCTACGCCTCGATCAGCCTCCGCATGAACGGGCGTGAGTTGGAGATCGACTCGCGTCCGAGCGACGCCCTGGCTCTCGCCGTTCGGGCCGGTGCTCCGATCTTCGCCGCTGACGACGTGATCGCCGAGTCTGCGATCGAGTTCGAGCACGAGGTCGAGGACACCGAAGAGGTGGTCGAGAAGTTCAAGGACTTCCTCGACCGGGTTACGCCAGAGGACTTCGCAGGGGAGTGACCCCAGCCGCCGTGGCCCCGGCGTTCGCGGCGGCCAGCGCCGCCTCCGCCTCGGAATGGAAGTGGATCAGCGCCGGCTCGTTGCGGCCGTAGATGATCTCGGGCATGAGCCCGGTGCGCAGCGAGCGGTGGATGTCCTGCTGCTGGCCGAAGTCCTCCTCGAACACGACGCGATGCGTGAAGCGGACGTTGGCGTCCCAGAAGGCGCGCTCCTCGTCCGACGCCGGTTGGCGCGGGACGTAGAAACGGACGCTGACCTGCGTGCGGTGCGGGTTCCCGGGCTCGGGATACATCTCCCAGAACTCGGCATGACCGCTCATCGGGAGGTTGATCACGGTCGCCGGGAACAGGATGTAGACGATCGAGCCGTACGGCTTCAGTTCCCACTCGGACTCGGGCCGCTCGAGCAGCGAGACGACCTCCTTGCGCATCACGACGCCGCGGTCATGGGGCCCGAACTCCTCGCCGAGGAACGGCGTGGAGAGCATGTCCGGGGCCAGCGTGTCGTGGTGCAACGAGAAGACGTGGTAGCTCTCGAGGAAGGTGTCGCGGATCAGCTTCCAGTTCGCGTCAAAAACCCCAGAACGCTCGTCGTAGAACGCCCAGCTGTCGAAGCCCCAGTCGGCGATCTCCGGCCCGAGACCCGCGAGCTCGGATTCGACGTCGATCGCCTCCTCCGGGGATCCGAGTCGCACGAGGATCAGCCCGAATCGTTCAGCTACAGCGACCCGTCGCAGGCCGAGCTCCGAGCGCTCGAGCGGTTCGAACGCGTCGCGGGCCAGCGGCTGTCCCATGAGATCTCCGTTGAGGTCGTAGGCCCACGAGTGGTAGGGGCATTTCAAGGCTCGCCCCGGGCGATCCCGGCCGGTGAACACACGTCCGCCGCGGTGGCGGCAGATGTTCAGGAAGGCGCGCACCTCGGCGTCCTCGCCGCGGATCAGTAGCAGCGGCACGCCGGCCACCTCGGTGGCCAGACAGTCGCCAGTGGCTGGCAGGTCTGCGCTCAGGGCGGCGATCAGGGGCCGGCCGCGAAACAGCACGCGCTCTTCGTCGGCCAGGCGCTCGGCGTCCGTGTACACCGACGCCCGCTGGCGGTACGGGGCGGGCGCCATCGTCGTCGTGTGCGCGGAACGGAGCGAGAAGAATTGTCTCAGGAGCTCGCGTTGGGTCTCGACGTTCAACTGTGGGCCGCCTTGAGGATTCGCTCGATCAGCTGATCGAACCCTATACCGGCGGCATCCGCGGCCTGCGGCAGCAGGCTGGTGTCGGTCAGGCCGGGGATCGAGTTGGCCTCGAGCACGAACAGCTCGCCGGTGTCGTCCTCCAGCATCAGGTCGACTCGAGCGAAGCCCGAGCAGCCCAGCAGCCGCCATACCGCCAGTGCGATGTCGGCCGCGCGGCTCGCTGCGTCCTGGGCCAGCTCGGCCGGGCACACGAAACGCGTGCGACCTATCTCGTAGCGCGACTCGAAGTCGTAGAAGTCCTCCTGCTCGGGCACGGCCTCGACCACCGGCAGTGCGCGCGGCGAGCCGTCGTCGTCGATGATCGAGACGGCCAGGTCGCGGCCTGTGACGTGGCGCTCGAGCAAGACCTTGCGGTCATATGAGAACGCCGCCACCAGCGCGGTCGGCACATCGGCCGGAGTCCGGGCGAACTTGATCCCCAGCGCCGAGCCCTGCCCGGCCGGCTTGACGACGATGGGGAAGTCGAGTCGCTCCTCGATGGCCGGCAGTGCCTGGGCGGCGCCCAGCTCCTTGAACGCGGTCTCGTTGAAGGCGTAGAAATCCGGCGTGGGGATGCCGGCGTCGAGCATCGCGTGCTTGGCGAGCACCTTGTCGGCGGCGCGGATGCAGGCCGAGACGCCCGAGCCGGTGTAGCGGATGCCCATCACCTCGAGCAGCTCCTGGACCGTGCCGTCCTCGCCATCGCGGCCGTGCAGCGCGACGAACGCCACGTCAGGCTGCGCTGCGGTGAGCTTGTCGACGAGGTCTGAGCCGACGTCGATCGCTATCACCTCGTGACCGAGCCGCTCGAGCGCATCCTGCACGCGCGCCCCGGACTTCAACGACACCTGGCGCTCGAGCGATCGTCCGCCCTTGAGCACCGCCACGCGGGTGCTCATCCCGCGCGTTTACGCGGCAATCTGAGCACTTTGGCGAGTTCGGCGTCGGGGGTTTGCGACGACGCCGGCGCCTCGAACTGGGCCGCCGGGGGGGCGGCACGGCGGGGGGCCACCGCTTCGAAGGACCCGGTGAGCGTGCCGTACAGCTCGACCTGCTCGCGCACGACTTCGCCCAGTCGGCGGACGCCCTCGCGAATCTCGTCCTCGTCGACGCCGGAGAAGTTCAGCCGCATCGACGAGCCACCGCGGCCGTCGACGAACGCCGCTCGTCCCGGGACGAAGGCCACGTGGTCTTGCAGCGCCCGGGCCAGCAGGTCGGTCGTGTCGATGTAGTCGGGCAGACTGGCCCAGATGAACAGGCCGCCCTGTGGGTGGGTCCACTCCGCCTCACGCGGGAAGTGCTCGGCCAGCGAGTCGAGCATCACGTCGCGCCGGCGGCGGTAGATCTCGATCAGGCTGCGCACGTAGTCGCCCCACGGGCCGGAGTCGAAGTACGCCGCCACGAAGTACTGCGAGATGGAGGACGAGCAGAGGTCGGAGCCCTGCTTGCCGATGTTCATCTTGGCCAGCACGGGCGCGGGCGCCGTGGTCCAGCCGAGGCGCACGCCGGGGGAGAGGATCTTCGAGAACGTGCTCGCGTAGATGACGAACTCGTCGTCGAGCGAGCGCAACGTCGGCAGCGGATCGCCCTCATAGCGGAGCAGGCCGTACGGGTTGTCCTCCAGCACGAGCAGCTCACGCTCGGAGGCAACCTGCACGAGCCGCCGTCGTCTCTCGAGCGACATCGTGACCCCGGCCGGGTTGTGGAAGTTCGGCACGGTGTAGATGAACTTGGGCCGGCGGCCGGACCGCTCGAGTTGATCGAGCGTGTCTTCCAGTTCGTCGATCTTCATGCCCTCGCGGTCGAGTGTCACCTGGACGACGTCGGCTTGGTAGGCGCAGAATGTCGGCACCGCGCCGGGGTAGGTGGGCGCCTCGGTTACGACCACGTCGCCGGGATCGAGCAGCGTCTTGCAGGCCAGGTCGATCACCTGCTGGCCGCCGGTCGTGACCAGCACGTCGTCGCCATCGAGATCCATCCCCTCGGCCGCCATGACCTCAGCGATACAGCGCTTCACGAGCTGAAGACCCTCGGTCGGCCCATACTGGAGGGCTCGCGCACACGACTCGGCAGCAACCGTGCTCATCAGCGCGGCGTAGGAGTCGGGTGGGAAGGTCGAGGTGTCAGGCAGGCCGCCGGCAAGCGAGATCACATCGTCGCGCTCAGTCAGCGCCATCAGGTCGCGCATGGCCGAGGACTTCATGACCTTGGTGCGCTGCGCGAACAGTCCCGCGTAGCGTTCGATGTCCCGCGCCGTCGAGCGGTTGCGACGACGGGGAGAGCCCCCGTGCCCGGCACCGGAGCCAAGGCTCATCGGCGTCTCTGCACTATCGTCACGCTCCGTCAAGTTACAGCACAGTGCATCTCGTCTTCGACATCTTCCAGGGGATCGGTGTGGCCGCGGCGGTAGGGATCCGTCCGTTCCTGCCCGCCCTGGCTGCCGGGGCGCTCGCCGCCGGCGATGTCGAGATCCATTTCGACCACACGGATTACTCTTTCCTGCAGAGCGCGCCATTCCTGCTTGCCGTGGCCGTGGCGGCGGTCGTTCTGCTGGTGTTGGAGCGGCGCGTGACTTCGGGCGCGGCGCCCGGGGCTGAGGGCTCGCCGCTTGCCTGGCTGCTCGCGGCCGCCGCAGTGGCTCTCGGTGCCCTGTTCTTCGCCGGAAGTCTCTGCCGCGGCGGATACGCGGTGTGGCCCGGGTATATCGGGGGCGTGATCTGCGCGCTGATTGCTATCGCGGCCACCCGTCCGCTGCTGGCTCGGGTGCGGACGCGGCTCGATGCTTCCGCGGTCGGGGCGCTGCCGCTGTTCACCGAGGCAGCCGCAGTGCTCCTGGCCGCGCTCTCGATCGTCGCCCCGCCCGTTGGTCCGATCGCGCTGGCGCTGCTCTTGTGGCTGCTGTTCGCGGGCCGGCGGCGGGAGGGCCAGAAATACGCCGGGCTACGGATCCTGAGATAGCGACGCCGTGAAAAAGCTCGTCCTCGTCGTGATCGACGCGCTCAAGCCCGAGATGCTCGAGCGCGCCATCGCCACCGGCCGCGCGCCGGCGCTGGCCCGGGTCCGCGACGAGGGCGTCTACGTCGACGACTGTGTGGCGTCGTTCCCGTCTGTGACGCCCGTGTGCGCCGCCACGATCACCACCGGCGTCGGTCCCGACGAGCACCTCATCCCCAGCATGAACTGGTATCACCGCGAGGAGGCGCGCTACGTGGAGTACGGGTCGAGCTTTTCCGCCTCGCGCCAGTTCGGGGTCTTGCGCTCGCTCACCGACACCGTCTACCGGATGAACGCCGAGCATCTGAGTCGCGACATCGAGACAGTGTTCGAGTCGCTCGACGACATCGACGTCCGTACGGCCGGCACGACCTATCTGATCTATCGCGGCCGGCACCATCACGAGGTGGCGCAGGAGACCGCACTGGCCCGGATCGTCACCTCGACGTTGTTTCGCCGGACGATCGACGGGCCGCTGGAGCTGTTCTACGCCGACCTCTACGCCAGCCGCAAGACGGGCTGCCGCGGCCAGCTCGGAATGCCGGGGATCCGCGATCAGCACACCGGATGTGTCGGGGCCTATCTGGTCGAGCACGACCTGTTCGACTTCCTGCTCTTCTCACTGCCCGACAACGATGCCTGGTCGCACAAGAACGGCCCCCACGCCCAGGTCACCTCGATCGCCGCCGCCGACCGCCAGCTCGAGCGCTTGATGCACGCCGCCGGAGGTCCCGAGTCGTTCCTGGAGGACCACGCGGTCGTCGTCACCTCAGATCACTCACAGGCTGTTGTCGAGGAGCGGATACGGCTCGATCAGGCCTTCGGCGAGTTCGATGTCGCCACCCCGAGCCCGTCGCGCTCGGCCGGCGCCGAGGTCGCCTTGAGCCCGGCTCAGCGCTCGGCGATGATCTACGCGCTCGACGAGGAGCGGCGCGAGGAGATCGTGGGGCGAGCCGTCGAGGCGGTGCAGGAGCTCGACGGCGTCGACCTCGTGCTGTCGCTGAACGGCGGCTCCTCATCGGGAGCCGAGGCGATCGTCCGCAGCGGCCGTGGCGAGCTTCGCTTCGCGCGCGGGGGCGACGTCGTCGACCTCCGCGGGGAGAGCTGGAGCGTCGAGGGGCAGCTGGCGGCGCTGGGCGCTTCGGTGCGGGACGGGCGCTTTGTGAGCGCCGACTACCCGGACGCCCTGGGTCGCATCTGGTCGGCCTTGACCTGCCCGACGGCCGGCGATGTGCTGCTGTCCGCCTCGCCCGGCTACGAGTTCGTCGACTGGGGCGGTGCCGACCACGTCGGCGGCGGCTCGCATGGATCGCTGCATCGATCGGACTCGCTCGGCGCGCTGCTGTGGTGCGGCACCGGTCCGGTCAGTCGTGACGCTCGCGAGCAGTGGTCGCTGCGCGACGTCGCCCCGATCGTCCGGGAACACTTCGGAGTTCGGTCCGTAAGAAATTCTGATTAGGAGCCGGTTAGCGAGCTTTGACACTCACGGTGAAGGGCAATGCCGTCGATACATTTCCCCGATGCCCGAAGAGCTGACTACTACCGTCGAGCTCCCGTTCCATCACCGCGTACGTCTCGGCGCGCGTCAGCCGGCCAACTGGCTCCAGCTGATCCGCTTCGTCACAGTGGGCGCGAGCGGCTACGTCGTCAACCTCGGCGTATTCGCCGGCTGCGTGCACCTGCTCGGCATCGACTACCGGATCTCGGCCGTTATCGCCTGGGTGGTGTCGGTGATCAACAACTTCTGGCTCAACCGCCACTGGACGTTCGACGCCAAGCACGAACACCCGATGTTCCAGGGCTTTCGCTTTTTCGCCGTATCGCTGGTCGCCTTCGCCTTCACCTATGGGGTGCTGGTGGCGTTGGTCGACGGCGCGGGGATCAGCAAGGTGACGGCACAAGCGATCGCGATCGTCGCCGGCACACCGCTGTCGTTCCTCGGGCAGAAGCTTTGGAGCTTCAAGGCCTAGTCGGCCGCCACCGTCGGTTCCTCGTCTGTCTCTGCCTGAGCGTTGCCCTCGCGGCCGCGCTCCCCGGTGTGGCGCGCGCCGCCACGACCGCCACCGACCCCAACACGCCGGTCCTTGTCCTCGACCACTCAAAGCCGCCCGCCGGCTATCGGCTGACTGCGTCGCAGGCGCTGGCGATCGCCGCACGCAGCCCGGTCGTGCGCGACGAGCTGCACCGTCATCCCGGGCTCGTGGCCTACGAGTACACCAAGGGCCCGGGCCGCTGGCAGGTGAGCTGGTTCACCCGCGGCGCCAAGCAGAAGGAGCTGGCGCAGGTCTACGTCGACGACGCCAGCGGCCGGATCACCGAGGCCTGGACCGGATTCCAGGTGGCCTGGACGATGGCTCGCGGGTATCCCGGCGCGTTCGGCCATCGGGTGACCGCCCTTTACGTGTGGATCCCGATGTGCCTGGCCTTCGCGTTCCCATTCCTGCCGCTCGGGCGTCGCCGCCGGGACGCGCGCGGGCCGTTCGGTGTCGGCGGATTCCTTCGCCGGCCGACACTGCTGCACCTCGACCTGCTCGTGCTGCTCAGCTTCTCGGTCTCGCTCGCCTTCTTCGACCACGCGCGGATCGGGCTCTCGGTGCCGCTGGCCTACCCGCCGCTTCTCTACCTGCTGGCGCGCATGCTGCTCCTGGCCTTCGGACGTGGCCGCCCGCGCGGGCCCCTGCCGCTGATCGTCCCGGCTTCGTGGCTGGCTGTGGCGATCGTGTTCCTCGTCGGCTTCCGCATCGGGCTGAACGTCACTAACTCGAACGTGATCGATGTCGGCTACTCCGGCGTGATTGGCGCCGACAAGATCGTGCACGACAAGCATCTCTACGGCCACTGGCCGCACGACAACGCCCAGGGCGACACCTACGGCCCGGTCAACTACTACGCCTACGTGCCGTTCCGGGCGGTGTTTGGCTGGAGCGGTGTCTGGGATGACCTGCCGGCCGCGCACGCGGCGGCGATCGTGTTCGACCTGCTGACCTTGATCGGGCTGTTCTTTCTGGGGCGGCTCATCCGCGGCCCGACCACGGGGATCGTCCTCGCCTACGCCTGGGCGTCCTACCCGTTCACGATCTATGCGCTGGAGTCCAACAGCAACGACGCGCTTGTCGCGCTACTGGTGGTGGCGGCGCTGCTGGCGGTGCGCTGGGCTCCGGCGCGAGGCGGATTGACGGCGCTGGCCGGGCTGACGAAGTTTGCGCCGCTGGCGCTGGCGCCGCTGATGGCCCGGGGGGTGGGCGCGTGGCCGCCGCGCCGGCGATCGGTGGCCTGGTTCGCCGCGACCTTCGTGGCGGTTGTTGCCGTGGCCATGCTCCCAGTGCTCCTGGACGGCAACCTCTCGACGTTCTGGCACGACTCGATCACCTACCAGTCGGGCCGCGGCTCACCGTTCTCCGTCTGGGGCCTATGGGGCGGCCTCAGGGTCGAGCAGCGCCTCGTCCAGGGCTTCGCGGTCGGGCTCGCCCTCGCCGTGGCCGTCGTCCCCTGGCGGCGGGGACTGATCGAGGTGTGCGCGCTCGCCGCCGCGGTCCTGATCGCGCTGCAGATCGGGATCAACCACTGGTTCTACCTGTACATCCCCTGGTTCTTCGGGCTCTTTATGGCCGCCGTCCTCGGAGCGCATGGGGCCCCGTCTGATCCCGCGCCCGGGTACGGCGACGCAGAGGAGGTCCGTCGCGGCGCGACCGGGCAGCCGCCGGCACCGCCGGTCGCCGTCGGCGGGTAGTCGCCGAGAAGCGCCGGCAGGTAGTCGCCGAGACGCGCCCGCGGATCCGGCCGCGCTACCCCGCCGGCTCCAGCACCTGCTCGATCGCCACCGCCCGCATCGGCTCCTCGCCTGTGCGCACGACCACCGCGTTCAACCACGGATCGATATCCGAGGTCTCGAACTTGACCGGCATCTTGGTGATCATCGCCTCGAGCGCCAGCTCGCGCTTGACGCCGATCACGCCACCCCGCGGCCCGGTCATCCCGACATCGGTGATGTAGGCAGTCCCGCCTGGCAGCACCCGCGCGTCCGCGGTCGGCACGTGCGTGTGCGTCCCGACCACGGCCGTGACTCGCCCGTCGAGATGCCAACCCATGCCGACCTTCTCGCTCGTCGCCTCGGCGTGGACGTCGACGAGCACGTGATCGACCGATCCCTTGAGCGCGTGCAGCGCCGCGTCGACCTCCGCGAAGGCCGGTCGGCCGGCGTCCATGAACAGGTTGCCGGACACGGACACCACCCCGAGGCGCACGTCCTGGTGGGAAACCACGCACCAGCCATGCCCGGGCTGGTTGCGCAGGAAGTTGGCCGGCCGCAGGATCCGCTCCTGAGAATCGAGATAGGCGTAGATCTCGCGGTGGCGGTAGGTGTGGTTGCCCAGCGTGATCACATCGACGCCCGCGCCGAACAGATCATCAGCGTTCTTGGGCGTGATGCCGATTCCGCCGGCCATGTTCTCGCCGTTTACGACGACGAAGTCAGGCGTGAAGCGCTCTCGCAGGCCGGGCAGCATTGACAGCAGCGTCCGCCGGCCGATACCCCCGACGACGTCTCCAACGAACAGGATGCTTACCGCTTGCACGTTTGTTCACGTCCTCTACACGCGCATACTTCCATGACTATGCGCGCGAGGCTTCCCTGGCAGCGGTCGAAAACGGCCGGCGAGCAGGACGGCACCGAGGCGCCGACCCAGGCCGACGATCCCGCAGCGGCCCACGAAGAGCTGCGCGACGAGCCCGGCGAGCCATCAGAGCTCGACCTGCCCGACGATCCGGAGTCGGTCGTCGCGCAGCGCGAGCGCGAGCACGATCCGCCGCGCGACAGTCCGCGGCAGCCCCATCCGGACCAGCCGCCTCCCCCTCCGCCCGTAATCGTTCCGCGCTGGGTGCAGCTCGTACTGCTGCCGATCGGCCTGCTCGGGCTTTGGGCCCTAGCGCGCGCGTCCGGGACCGTGTTGCTGATTCTCATCACGGCCAGCATCGTCGCCTTGATCATCAATCCGATCGTGAAGATGCTCGAGCGCGGCCGGGTCCCGCGCGGCCTGGCCATCCTGCTCGTCTATGTCGGCGCCTTCGCGATCATCGGCGGCGTCGGCGTCCTGTTGGCCGACCCGATCAGCACCCAGATCAGCCGCTTTCAGAAGGACGTGCCGCATCTCGTCAACCAGGCCAACAAGGACCTGAGCGATTTCCAGAACTGGCTGAACCGCAACGGCATCAACGTGCACATCCAGCAGCAGGGACAGACCGCCCTGCAGACGCTGCAGAAGAACATCCTCAAGCGCTCGGGCGCGATCGTGTCCTTCTCTCAGGATCTGCTCAAGCAGCTGCTGACGATCTCCTTCGACCTCGTCCTGATCCTGGTCTTATCGATCTACCTGCTCATCTACGGCAAACAGATAGGTGAGCTGGTGCGCAAGATCATGCCCGCCGGCGACGGCACGCCAGAGGACGACTTCCCCGTCCTCGTCCAGCACGCCGTGTTCGGGTACGTGCGCGGGCAGATTCTGTTCAGCCTGATCATGGGCGCGAGCGCGGCGGTCGCGCTGTGGATCTTCGGCGTCGTCGGGATCTTCCCCGACGGTGAGCGCTACGCCATCTTCTTCGGCGCCTTCTACGGGCTGATGGAGTTCATCCCCTACATCGGGCCGATCATCGGTCCCGCCCCGGCGGTCATAATCGCGCTGTTCAACGATCCGATCAGCGCCGTCTGGCTGATCATTCTGTTCATCGCGCTGCAGCAGCTCGAAGGACACGTCGTGGCGCCCCAGGTGTTCCGGATCTCGCTGCGCATCAACCCGATCCTGATCATCCTCTCGCTGCTGCTCGGCTATCAGATCTACGGCGTGGCGGGGGCGCTCGTGTCCCTGCCCGTGGCCGCCGTCGTCCGCCAGACGGTCCTCTACCTGCGACGCCACCTGGTGCTCGAGCCCTGGTCGCTCACCTCACCGGGGGTCGGTGTCCCGCCGGCCGGGTCGGTGATAGGCCCTGAGGCACCGCCGGGGTCGCCGGGATCGCCGGGGTCGGTCTCCGCGCTCGAACCCGACCTGTGTCCCGAATGCGGGACGGCGGCCCAGCCCGACGACGCGTTCTGCCGGAGCTGCGGCGCGTCGCTCGAGCCTCGCGTCCGCACGCCGCGATAAGCGCCCGGCCGAACGGGTAGCGATCAGGCGATGAGCGCTACCAACCAGAACTCCGTCAAAGACCTCGAGCTTGAACGCCAGGGCAAGCGCATGGAGCGTCCGGCGACGCGCTTCCTGCTCGCCGCGCTGATCATCGCCATTCCTGGCGTGATCGTGCTGCTGGTCGGGCCGCTGGGCATCGGCGTGGCCTTCCTTCTGCTCGCCTCCGTGCCCGGGACGGTCGGCATCGCGCTGCTGGTTTCGAGCGGCTTCGCCCGCTGGGCGGCACGCCACAAGCTGTTCGCCTAGGCAGGGCGCAAGCCGCGACGCAGCGCCGCGTGATGCCAACACGGCCCTGGCGTCCCCTTAGGACGTGCGCGTTACGCTCCGCGCTCCGTGTCCACGACGACGCCCGCAGACAGCGCCGCCAGCACGCTGACCGCCCGTTCGCTGACCAAGCGCTTTGGCGAGCGCGTCGCCCTGGCGGGGATCAGCTTCGAGCTCAAACGCGGCGAACTGGTCGGGATCATCGGACCCAATGGCGCCGGGAAGACGACGCTCTTGTCGATCCTGGCCGGCGTGCTAGACCCAAGCGAGGGCCAGCTGAGCCACTCGATCGGCGAGATCGGCTGGGTGCCCCAGCAGCCGGCGCTCTACTCGAAGCTCTCGGTGGCCGAGAACCTGCGGCTGTTCGCGCGGCTGGAGCGGCTGTCCGACCCGGAAGCGGTGGTCGAACGGATGCTCGCCCAGACCGCGCTCGAGGATCGCGCCGACGAGGAGGTCGGGAAGCTGTCCGGCGGCAACCAGCAGCGCGTGAACATCGCCATCGGACTGCTCAGCGAGCCGGTCGCCGTCCTGCTCGACGAGCCGTCGGCCGCGCTCGATCCCCGCCAGCGCGAGCGCCTCTGGGAGTTCATCGGCGGCCTAGCCGGCCGCGGCACCACGGTCGTGTTCTCGACCCACAACGTGGCCGAGGTCGAGCGTTATGCCGACCGAGTGCTGGTCCTGGTCGACGGCGAGCTGCTGTTCACCGGCACACCGCGCGAGCTCACGCGCACGGTTGGCGGCGATGCCCACGACGTCGAGGCCGCGTTCGTGCACTTCCTGCACGAGCGAGGGCACTGAGGGCGTGCGCGACAGGCGATACTGATGCGCTGGCTGCTGGTCAAGGACCTCCAGATCCTCCGCCGCTCGCCGTTGCTCGTGGGGCTGCTGATCGTCTATCCGATCGTGATCGCCCTGATGATCGGGTTCGCCCTGTCGAGTCCGCCGGGCAAGCCCAAGGTGGCGTTCTTCAACGAGGTGCCGCCGGGCAAGGGGCGCATCAACTTCGGCGCCCAGCACGTCAATCTGGGCGGCTATGTGAACCAGCTGTTCGAATCGGTCCAGCCGATCAAGGTGCACTCGCGTGACGCCGCCGTGGCCAAGGTCCGCGACGGCGAGGCCCTGGCCGCCGTGATCATCCCCTCGGACCTGCCGTCCGAGATCGCCAACCTGGTCAACAACGGCGTCGGCAACCCGACCGTCGAGTTGATCCTCAACACCAAGGACCCGCTCGAGCGCCAATTCGTTGCTCAGGCCATCCAAACCCGGCTGAACGAGGCCCAGCAGGCCATCTCCAAACAGGTCCTGCGCGCCGCCACGAGCGATCTCCAACAGGTCCTGAACGGCGGCACGATCGACTTCGGCGGTCAGTCGGTGCCGCTGCTCGGCCTGCGCAACTCGCGCACGATCGTGCAGAACGCGATCGCCAAGCTGCCCCCGCACTCGCCCGTGGGCGACTCGTTACGCCAGGTCGCCGGCTTCGCCGACATCGCCATCCAGGGCCTGGGGCTGGCCAGTCCCGTGCTCGGATCGATCGGCACGCCGCTGACCGTCGACCAGACAGAGCTGTCCGGCAAGACCACGCCGACCGACTCCTACGCCGCCGCGATCGCCGTGGTCATCTCGCTGATGTTCGTCACCGTGCTGCTGGCCGCGGGGATGCTGGCCATCGAGCGCTCGGAGAACGCCTACCGCCGGCTCGTGCGCGGGCTGGTCACCCCCGGCCAGCTGCTCTCGGAGAAGGTCGTCCTCTCGGCGGCGTGCGCGTGGGCCGTGACGCTCGCGATGGCGATCTTCGTGGGGCTGTTCGTTCACCTGCAGTGGGCGCGCTTCCCGTTGTGGCTGGTGGCGCTGGCCTTCGGGGGCGCCGCCTTTGGGGCGCTCGGAGCCGCCATCGGCGGCGTCGCGCGCGAGATCAGCGCCGCGTCGCTGCTCGCCTTCCTGCTCTCACTTCCAATCGCGTTCGTGGCCCTCGTCCCGGCCAACGCCGTGTCGGGCGCATTGAAGACCGTGCTCGACGCGGTCGCGTTCGTGTTCCCGTTCCGCTCCGCGCTGCAGGCGCTGAGCAACGCGTTCAGCGGCTCCTCGCCGGGCATCGGCTGGCCACTCGTACACCTGGCCGTGCTGACCGTGGTCTTCTGGGCGCTGGCGCGCCTCGCCTTGCGGCGCTTCGCCTAGAGCGCTGATTCGGCGCGGCTAGCGCCCAACCATGCGGCGGAACATGACGATGCAGATCGCAGCCACGATCAGCGCCACGATCGGTAGCCCGGCGCCGACTGTGCCGATCGCCGCCAGCACGATCCCGACGACGCCGACCAGCCCGGCGACCCCGCCGACCATGACGACCTGATACGCCCGGCGCTCTCGCTGGCGCCGCGGCGTGTAGCTGCCGCGCTTTTGAATATCCGCCACGCCGTGGAGCGTACCGTAGGGTTCGCACCAGGTGTCCTCAGCGCCCGTACACCACATCCTGTTCTACGACTACGTCGAGGACATGCTGGAGCGTCGCGGCCCCTACCGCGACGCCCATCTGGCCCGCATCCGCGCGGAGCGCGAAGCCGGCCGGATCACGCTGGCCGGGGCCCTCGGAGATCCGCCGCACGGGGCGGCGATCGTCTTCGCCGGCGTCACCTCGGGCGAGATCGAAGCGTTCGCCGCCGACGACCCATACGCAACCGCCGGCCTGGTCACGTCCCGCCGCATCGAGCGCTGGAACGTCGTTTAGGGCCGCGAGCCCGCACCCCGCGGGTACCATCAATCCCGATGCCGTTCCCCCAGACCCGCCTGCGCCGGCTCCGCGCCACGCACGCACTGCGCGGCCTCGTCCGCGAGACGCACCTCGATCCCGCCGACTTCGTCTACCCGATGTTCGTCGCCCACGGGATCGACCGGCGCGAGCCGATCGAGGCCATGCCGGGCGTCGATCACCTCTCGATCGCCCACGCGGTGGACGAAGCCGGCGAAGCACAGCAGCTGGGCATTCCGGCCGTCCTCCTGTTCGGACTGCCGGCGGCCAAGGACGAGGAGGGCAGCGGGGCCTGGGACGACGAGGGCGTCATCCAGCTCGCCACCAAGGCGATCAAGCACGCCCATCCCGACCTGCTCGTGATCACCGATCTCTGCCTGTGCGAGTACACCTCGCACGGCCACTGCGGCGTCGTCACACCGGAGGGCACCGTCGACAACGACGCGACCGTCGACCTGCTCGCCAAGACCGCGGTGTCCCAAGCCCGGGCCGGCGCCGACGTCATCGCCCCGAGCGACATGATGGACGGGCGCGTGGGGGCGATCCGCACCGCCCTCGACGACGAGGACTTCACCGACACACCGATCCTCGCCTACAGCGCCAAGTTCGCCTCGGCCTTCTACGGGCCGTTCCGGGTGGCCGCCGATTCGGCGCCGGCGTTCGGCGACCGGCGCTCCTACCAGATGGATCCGGGCAACGGCAACGAGGCGGTCCGGGAGGCCAAGCTGGACATCGAGGAGGGCGCCGACATCGTCATGGTCAAGCCGGCGCTGCCCTACCTCGACCTGATCCGCCGCATCAAGGACGAGACGCAGATGCCGCTGGCCGCCTACAACGTCAGTGGCGAGTACGCGATGGTCAAGACCGCGGCCGCCGCCGGCTACCTCGACGAGCGTCAGGCCGTGCTCGAGACGCTCACCGGCATCCGGCGGGCCGGCGCCGACATCGTCATCACCTACCACGCAAAGGACGCCGCCCGATGGCTTCAGTAGGCACGCCGTCGAGCCAACACGGACCGAAACTCCGCACCCGCAAGCACGGCGCGGCGATCCCGCTCGACGAGCGAGACAAGCGCCTGCTCAACCTGATGCAGGGGTCGTTCCCGATCGCCCCGCGGCCCTACCAGCACGTCGCGGCCCAGGCCGGCATGAGCGAGCCGGAGGCGATCGCGCGGGTCCAGGAGCTGATCGACGAGCGCATCATCCGTCAGGTCACGCCGATCTTCGACACCCGCGCGCTCGGCTACTCCTCGATGCTCGTCGCGGCCAAGGTCGATGCTGAGAACCCGTGGCGGGCGGCCAACATCATCAATCAGCACCCCGGCGTCAGCCACAACTACCTGCGCAACCACGAGTTCAACATCTGGTTCACGATCGCCACCGAGCCGAACTCACCGCTCGGGCTCGACGGGACGCTTCAGGTGCTGGCCAAGCTGGCTGGCGCCGAGTCGGTCCGCCAGCTCCCCACGCTGAAGCTGTTCAAGATCCGCATGGACCTCGAGATGGAGGGCGGCACCGACAAACTGGCCCAAGCCGCCGAGGCGGTCGCGCCGGCCGAGACCGAGCCCCAGCCCTATGACGAGAAGGACATCGCAGTGATTCGCGCCCTCCAGGGCGACATGCCGATCATCGAGGAGCCGTTCGCACCGGCCGCGGCCAGCCTGGACATGGCCCAAGCGGACC